>JAYUKI010000001.1:0-23401 GCA_043764595.1 Myxococcales bacterium
ACTCGTCGACCGTCGCGCTCTTGTAGCGGACCGTAAGGCTGACGATTTTCGCGCGCTTGTCCTTACGCGTATCGGAGGTCATGGAACGAGCTTTCTCCCGCCGTTTGGAAGGCCCGGGATGCATTCCGGGCCTCGTGCCCTCATCGTACCCGAGGTTCGCGCGAAAGCGCCAACTACGCGCCGACCGGTGGTCGTGATTGCGGGGCCCGACCCGCGCTCGCCCACCCAAGATCGCGCAACTATGCCTGGCGCATGCGCGACGTGCTAGCCTGGCGCCGCAGTGGAAAGGCCGCACCACTTCCGATCGCAAGCGCGCAAGCGGGTTCGCTATGCCGCGCAAGTGACCACCGCTCGTGGGGTCTCTCGTGAGACCATGCTGATCGACCTCAGCCTGACGGGCGCCGGCCTCGAGTCCACCGAGATTCTGGCCGTCGGCGAGCACGTCACGTTGAGCTTCGCGTCGCCTTCCCGCTGGGATCCGGTGGTCGTTCCTGCGGTGGTGGCGTGGTCCCGTCCAGGAACGTTTGCCCGCATTGGCCTCGAGTTCGAGTACACGAGCCCCGCGACGGTGTACGCCCTCTTCGAGACGATGGCGACGCTCGAATACGGCGCGTGACCCGCATGTGCCCTGCACGCTCTCGAGGTGTGCTTCGGCTGCGCAGTTCTCGTATTCGTTCGCGTTCGACCTAGGACGCTACTTCCAGTCGAACGTGAGCGTGTTGCTCACGAGCTCGCACGCCACCGTGGCCCTCGCGCGGGCGACGAGCTTCTGGGACGGCGGGGCAGCGAGCCCACGGAGCAGCGTGGACTTCGGATCGTTCCTGTAGATTGCACGTATCGTGTAGCGGCCCGCGGTTTTCGGTGGAGCGACGTAGAGCCACCCGAGCTTCGCGCGGCCGCCAGGTGGGAGCGTGACGAAGTCCTCTTCCGAGAGCCCGTTCACGTTTCCGCAGCGTCCAACGACGGATAGATTCGCCGGCAAAATCTCGAATTTTAGCGAGGGGTTGCGCATGTCCGAGGTGGAGCCGTCGCCAGTGTTCATGAGGGCCACGGAAGCGCCGCTACCATTTCGCAGCTCGATCACCGGCTCGACGGACCCTTGTTTTGCAGCGACCGAAACCAGCACGAGCGAGACGCCGCTGCATCGAGATACGAATGGCGTCGTGGGGGGTGGGTCCGAGCTCTCGCTGGCGGTCTCTTCGGTCACGGGAGGTTCGGGCGGTGGAGGCGTCGACGGGACGGGGACGGCGAGCGCCGTAGGAGGTTTGGCAGGGACGTCTACCAACCGTGGCACGGGAGCGACGGGCTCTTTGGCGGCTTCGCGCGGGCTCGAACATGCGAGCAGAGACACGACGGGCGTGAGGAAGCGCCACTTCGTTCGGCTCGCCATGGTCGAAGGGTAGCGCTTCCCAGCGGACGCGCCCAGCCATGCCTCACGAGCTTCGCCCCGCGCCTCGAAAACCATCGAACGGTATCGATTCGAGCGCTCGCAACCCCCGAAGGGCATTGGGAATTGTCCGGTCGTGTTCTTTTTCTGCGACCGAGTGACCGTCGCCGGACCCAGATGGGTAGGATGCGTCTTGTGGCACAAGACGAAGAAAAGCCGTCGCTCGAAGCACGGCTCGACCAGGCATTGGCCGATCGCCGCGCGCTCTTCGACGACGCTCCGGACGGCGTGTTCATCACCGACCGCGACCTCCGCATTTTGGAAGTAAACGTTCGCGGAGCGGCCATGGTTCGGCGGACGCCCGAGGAGCTGGTCGGCCTGCGTGTCGACGAGCTCGTAGCCATGGATGACCTGCGAAACGCACCCCTGCAGAGGGACGAAATTGCTTCGGGCACGCGCGCGCAATCCGAGCGCAAGTTTCTCCTTCCGGGCGGGGAGCACGTCTATCTCGAGGTGCTCGCGCAACGCGCCCCGGACGGTCGGGTCATCGGCTTCGCACGCGACGCAACCCAACGGCGTGCGGCTCAAGAGGCCCTACGGCGCTCCGAAGAGAGCTTTCGAGCCCTCATCGATACCTTTCCCGATGGCATCGTCGTTCACGAGCATGGCGTCGCGCTCTACGTCAATCCAAGCCTCGAGACCCTCTTGGGCTATCCCCGCGGGAGTCTCGTGGGGCACGACATCTTCCGCCACGTGCACCCCGAGGATCGCGCGATCGTGGCGGGCCGTGTCGGCGCGCTATCGAGCCCGGGCTCCAGCCTTCCGTTCATCGAGGAGCGTCTTCTCCGATCCGACGGATCGAGCGTCCTCTGCGAGGTCGCTGCGGTGGGCGTGTCGTTCGAAGGTCGCGATGCGGTTGCAGCCGTCGTCCGGAATATCACCGAGCGCGTGCGTATCCAGGCGGAGCTTGCCCACGCCGATCGAATGACCACGGCGGGACGCCTCGCGGCGGGAGTCGCGCACGAGATCAACAACCCGCTCACGTTCGTTCTGTTGAATCTCGAGCACCAGACGAGGGTCCTCGAGTCGCACCTCTCGAGTGGCGTTCCACTGACGCGCGAGACGCTTCGCGTGCTCACCCAAGGCGCACGGTTCGCTCACGAGGGGACCGAGCGGGTAGCAAAAATCGTAAAAGATCTCCGTATGTTGGGGCGTCGCGAAGAAGAGCCGCTCGCGGCTCTCGACGTGAACGACCCGCTCGACTCGGCGCTCACGTTGACGGTGCACGAGATCGAGGGTCGCGGTCGTGTCGAACGCAGGTTCACTCCGAAGGCGACCCTCGTCGGCTCGGAAGGCCGGCTCTGCCAGGTCTTCGTCAACTTGCTCGTCAACGCCGCCCACTCCCTGGTCCCTTCGCGAGCGTCGGAAAACCGAATCATCGTGACGACGAGCTACGACGAAGACGACGTCACGGTCTCCATTCGCGACACGGGGATCGGCATTCCCGCGCACGATCTCGAGCGTGTGCTCGTGCCGTTCTTCACCACGAAACCCATCGGCTCGGGTACTGGCGTGGGTCTTCCGATCTCGCGTGACATCGTCCGGGCGCACGGCGGCGAGCTCGTCCTCACGAGCGAAGTTGGAAAAGGCACGGAGGTCGTCGTGCGGCTCCCACGCCGGCCGAAAACCTCGGCGAGCGTGCACCCACCGTCGGTTTCCGAGGAGGCGCCACGCCGCGCCGTCCTCGTCATCGACGACGACGAGCCCGTCCTCCGCAGCATCACGGATTTGCTCTCCGAGACGTACAACGTGACTCCCGCGTCGACGGTTGCGCAGGCCAAAGAGCTTCTTTCTTCACAGTCGTTCGACCTCGTGCTTTGCGACGTGACCATGCCGGAATGGTCCGGTCCCGATCTGCTCGCATGGGCTCGCGCGGAATCGATCGCCGTCCCGTTCGTCCTCATGAGTGGGGCCGGACCGCACAGTGCACGCGACGCCAAACGCGCGTCGCCGGTGAGCTTCCTCGAGAAGCCGTTCCGAGGCGCCGCCCTCGTCGAAGCCGTGGAGAGCGCGCTCGATTCCTCGGGTCGGGAGGGTTCCACCCTCGGGGCGAAAAGGACCTAGATTCCGCACTTCTCGCCGAGCCGCTTCGAGATGTGGCGGTGCGGTGCGAGGTCTTTCCAAGACTTCTCGCGGGCTCCGTCGGCGTCGCAACGTTCGTCGACCGGACCTCGTCAGAGCCCGCGGGAACGTGCCGTCCGCAGCGGGATTCTTCCTTCGAGCGCCCCGTCGATGGTCGACAGAATTCGTGCCTTGTCTTGGGGCAGACGGCCACCGAGGGGCAAATAGTTCGACGCGTGGTTCGTCCGAAAAACGCACGCGGAGGGCTCGGCCGCGGCCACCATCCGACGGAGCTCGCGCAGGAGGTCGGGCACCTCGGGAACGGTGAACTTTCCCCGTGCGGTGAGCTTCGCGAGCGGCGTTCCTGGAACCACGGTCACGGTGAGAGCCGAGAAAAATGCGGGATCCATGGCCGTGACGAGCCTTCCCGTGGCCTCGGCGTGCGCTTCCCAACGCGCGCCACCGATGCCAAGCAAGCCTATCACGCTGAGCTCCATGCCCGCGGCATGCGCGCGCTTCGCGGCCTCGACGTGGGCGGCCGAGTCGTCCCCCTTCGCGATCGATTTCAACGTCGCGTCGTCGCCCGATTCCGGTCCAACGTAGAGGAGCGAGAGTCCGTGACGGCGAAGTCGTCCGAGCTCCGCGTCGCTCTTTTCGAGGACGTTTCGCGCCATGGCATAACAGGACACGCGCCGGAGCTGCGGAAAGAGCCGCTGGGCTCGGTCCAGAATCGCAACCAAGTGATCGGTCGGGAGAACGAGCGCGTCGCCGTCGGCCAAGAAGAGCTTCTCGACGCGATCCCCGACGGCGGCTGCGGCGTTCTCGAGGTCCTCGAGGGTGTCGGCGAGCTCGCGAATGCGGAACGTCTTCTCGCGGTACATGTCGCAGTACGTGCAGTGGTTCCACGAGCACCCGATGGTGGCCTGGACGATGAGTGCATCCGCCTCGGACGGGGGCCTGTAGAGCTTGCCTTCGTAGCGCATCGGGCTTCTTTACCCTGCGGCCGTCCAAACGCGAAAGGCGTGTCGACGATTCGCCGCTCAGGATCTCGTGGGGTCTTTCGATCGAGGGCGCTTCGGACCCCACGTGCGCGTGGCGATGGACTTGATGTGGTTCATGACGAACGCGATGGCGTCGTCGTCCTGGATTGCTCGTCGCCACACGAGCTCCATCGCCGAGCCCCGGAGCGCCGCGACGAAGGGAAGACGTGTTTTACGAAGGTTCGGCCGCTCGTTCAGGATCGCGTCGGCCACGGTTTCCGGCACCGTGGCGAGGAGCGCCGAGCCGTCCACGATGGCCCCCACTCCCTGGAACGACGGGACCGACACCCGCGCCTTGCGGACGACGCCGAGGAGGTCTTCGACGATGCCGCGGAGGTCTCCGTTGTACGAGACGACGACGTGATGATGCGCGACGTACCGAGCCAGGGTGAGCTTTTTCCCGATGTCCGCGTGGCGTGGATCGTAGAGGCACGTGAATCCGCCGGAGAAGAGGGTGGCGCGACCGGTCCCAGCGGGCAAGTCGTCGGCGATGGTGACCGCGCAGTCGATGGTGGACGTGGCCAGTGCCGAGGCCACGGTCCGAAACTGCACGGGCAAGACGACGAGCTTCATGTTCGGCGCTTCTCGCGCGAGCACGTGGAGCAAGGGTGGCAAGAGCCACGTGTCGGTGGCGTCGCTGAGTCCGAGCCGCACGGTGCGCTCGCTGTGCTCGGGCGCGAACGCTGCGGGGGACTCCGTGGCGTGCACGAGCGCTTCGAGGTGAGGCCGCGCACCGACGAGGAGTTTTTCTCCACGCGAAGTGAGGCGAATACCACGCCCTTCGCGCACGAAGAGCTTCGCTCCGATGGTGGCCGTCAGGCGGCCGATGGCAGCGCTCACCGCAGGTTGCGTGAGGTAGAGCCGACTTGCCGCTCCGGTGATGCTGCCCGTTTCGGCCACGACCACGAAGACGCGCAGGAGGTTCAGGTCGAGATCGCGTTCGTACGATGCATTCACAGTGTTTATGAATAGCATCTATCCTATTCACTGGTTCTACGAATGGGACGCACTATCTTCGGCTTCCGAGGTGACGCGATGACCAGTGCGAAAGATCGAGTGACGAATGGACGAATGGTTCGGCTCGGTGCCACGGGGCCCACGGTGCTGCCGATTGGCCTCGGGTGCATGGGCATGTCCGGGATGTACGGCACCACGGACGACGAGGAGAGCGTGCGCACGATCGAAGCCGCGATCGACGCGGGGGTCGGGCTCTTCGACACGGGCGATTTCTACGGGATGGGCCACAACGAGCTCTTGATTGGCCGCGCCATTCGCGGAAAACGCGACAAGGTGACGCTCTCGGTGAAGCTCGGGGCGCTGCGCACGCCCGATGGCGGCTTTAGTGGCGTGGACACTCGGCCGGCCGCGGTGAAAAACTTCGTGGCCTACAGCCTGAAACGACTCGGCACCGACGTGATCGACATCGTGCGACCCGCGCGTCTCGATCCTTCCGTGCCGATCGAGGACACCGTCGGCGCGCTCGCCGATCTCGTGAAAGCCGGCTACGTGAAGCACGTCGCCCTCTCCGAGATGGGAGTCGAGACGGTACGGCGTGCGCACCGAGTCCATCCGATCGTGGATTTGCAGATCGAATATTCGATCGCGAGCCGTGCTCCGGAAGAGAAGATCTTTCCGGCGCTCGACGAGCTCGGGGTCTCGGCCACGCTTTACGGCGTGCTCTCGCGAGGGCTCTTGTCCGGGAAAAAGCCGGGCCCTGGAGACTTCCGCGCCTTCCTTCCGCGATTCGCCGCGGACGCGGGCAACACGAACCAACGGCTCGTGACGGCGTTCTCCGCGTTCGCCGAAGAACGCGGGATGACTGCCGGGCAGCTCGGCGTGGCCTGGGCTCTCGCGAAGCGCCCGACCGACGTGACCCTCGTCGGGGCGAAGACGCAGGCCCAGCTCGCGGATGCGCTCGTCGCCCTCGACAAAAAGCTCGATGCTCCCAGCCTCGAAGCCCTCGACTTGCTCGTGCCCAAGGGCTCCTTCGTGGGGGATAGGTACGGCAAAGATCAAATGGCTCACCTCGATAGCGAGCGCTGAAACGCCGATGCGACCAAATGCGCGGGTTTTGCCAACGGATTTGGTCAAGCTGCTTGCCAATGTAGGCCGACGTGGGTTTGGGCAAGCGAGGCTTCTCTTCCTCGCGCCTTGCAGAACGGCGCCCTTGGGGCAAACTTCGCCCGAGCCATGAGCACGCCTCTTCAACCTTCTCCCATGCTCGCGCGTCGTCCGCGCACGTTCGAAGAGCTCGCGCGTCTCGGTGATGCGGAGCTCGATGTCGCCACCGGGGCGGCGCTCGTTGCCAAGGATGCTTACGGTCGCGTGGACGTGGACGCGCTGCTTCTCGAGCTCGCAAAACTCGTCGATCCCCTCACTCCGGCGATGTTCGAGGGCAAGTCGGGGCGCGAACAAGCCGACCTGCTCGTTCGTCACGTTCACGAGGTCCTGGGCTTCCACGGCAACGAGACGGACTACCAAGACCCTCGAAACAGCCTCTTGTCCGACGTCCTCCAGCGACGCGTCGGAATCCCCATCACGCTCGCGCTCGTCTACACCGAGATTGCACGGCACGTCGGCGTGCGCGCGCGAGGCGTCGCGTTTCCGGGCCACTACCTCGTGCGCATCGACGAAAAGTCCACGGTGCCCACGGCCCGCGACGAGCCCTCGGCCATCATCGATCCTTTCACCGGGAAGCTTCTCACCTGGGCTGACGCCGAAGGTATCTTGCGTCGCGCGCTCGGTGAAAAAGCCGCGCTCGCACCCATTCATTTCGTACCGGCAAGCGCTCGCGGGACGCTCGTTCGTATGCTGACGAACTTGAAGGTCGTGCACCTCGCACGCCGCGATTTCCCTCGCGCACACCTCGCGCTCGACCGCATCGTCTCCCTCACTCCGACGTCCACGTCGGCGCTCCGTGAGAGGGGCATGCTGGCGGCGAAGCTCGGCGCCACCACCTCGGCTCGCGCGGACTTCGAGCGTGTCCTCGAGCTCGAACCGGACGCCCAGGACGCCGCGATTCTAAGAACGCACCTTGCGAGGCTCGGCACCTCGCGACGCGATCTGAACTGACGCGGCGCCTGGCTCCTCGGGCTCGTTACTTCTTTTCGGCGGGCTTCGCGTTCGGGTCCTTTTTGATGAGCTCGATCTCGAGATCCAGGGTCACTTCGTCGCCGACGGCGACTCCGCCGGTCTCGAGGGCCTTGTTCCAGGTTAGGCCGAACTCCTTGCGATCGATCTTCGCCGACGCGTGGGTTCCGCGTCGCACCATGCCCCAGGGGTCTTTCGTCTCCTTCACGATCGAGTCGACCGTGAGGGTGACGGGCTTGGTGACGTCTTTGATGGTGAGATTGCCGACGACTTTGTAGCCCTGCCCTGCGCGGGACACCTCGGTCGACTTGAACGTCATCTTGGGGAACTTCTTCACGTCGAAGAATTCCGTGCTCCGGAGGTGCTCGTCGCGCTTCGGATCGGTCGTGTCGATGGTCGTCGTGTCGATGTCGACGGTCACGTTCGAGGCCGCCGGATTCGCTTCGTCGAGGAAGACCTGGCCCGTGAACTTTCCGAACTGACCGCGCGTGTTCGACACCATCATGTGGCGCACCGAGAACGTGACACGCGAGTGGCTCGGATCAAGATCGAAGCTGGCCGGCGGGCCGGCGGGGACGGCCACTGGAGCTGCAGCCGAGGCCGCTGCCGAGGCCGCCGCACTCGAAGCGGGACTTGCTCCAACGCTGGACGCCGGCGGGGTGGTCGCGGACGGAGTCGAACCCGTCTGGGACTTCGGATCGTCGCAGCCTACGAGGGCGAGGGTGACGGCGAAGGCCAACGACGTAAGGCGGGGGGAAACGTACGATTGCATGGGCTTCTTTTTAGTAAGGGAGGCCAAATGCACTAGCGACCTCGAGGAGATACCAGTGTTCTCCAATGGGCAACAGTTGGAACGATTGTAACAAACCGTCGTGCCGGGCCTTCTTTGCGTGCACGATGCATGCTTGTTCGTCGCTCACGCCCCTCGAAACCTCCCGAGCTCAAAGCCCGCCGGCCCTGTCGACGATCGTCTTGCGCAACCACTCGAGACCCGGATCCCGGTGGAGGCGCTCGTGCCAGTACATTCCCATGCGAAACCGTGGCAACGCGATCGGCGGCGGAAACACCTGCAGAGGCAAGTGGGTCGCGAACGACCGCGCCACACGTTCGGCCACCGTGAGCACGAGGTCCGAGTGCGCGATGACGTGCGGCGCCACGAGGAAGTGAGGTATCGCGAGGGCCACGCGGCGCTCGAGCCCGCGTGCCTTGAGCGCGTCGTCCACCACGCCGCCACGACCGCCGCTCGGGGCAATGAACGCGTGGGGTAGGGAGACCCAGCTTTCGAGCGTCACGGGTCTCTTGCGGAGACTTGGATGGCCTTTGCGCGCGATGCATACGAAGCGCTCGTCGAACAGGAACTGGCCGTGCACTTCGGGGCCGTGTGCCACACCGTGAAGCGCGATCACGAGCTCGCTCTCCCCCGCACCCAAGGCCAAGGCGACGTTGGTGCCCGCGAAGTTTTTGACCCAAAGATCGATGGCGGGCGCATGGCTGGCCATATGCGAAAGCAGGGACGGAAGGAGCACGAACTCGGCGTAGTCCGCCGTCGCGACCTGGAACGTACGCGAGGCCGTCTCGGGCTCGAACGTCTCGGATTCACCGAGCGAGGCCTCGAGCGTGCCGAGCGCGCGCCGGAGCGGTGAGCGAAGCGCCAGGGCACGCGCCGTGGGAACGAGCCTGCGACCTTCCCGCACGAACAAGGGATCCGAGAGGGCCACGCGCAAGCGCCCGAGGGCGTGGCTCGTGGCCGATTGGGAGAGCCCGAGCTTTCGTGCGGCGAGCGTCAACGTGCGCGTGCCGAGCAGAGCGTCGAGGACGACGAGCAGATTGAGATCGATTCCTGACAGATGCACGATGTGCATGATACCGCGTGCCGAACATGCATTGGCGGAACACTTGGAGGCGCCGTACGGTTCTTGGGTCCCAAGGAGGTCTTCATGTTCGCGATTGCCGGTGTCTCTGGAAATACTGGAAAAGTAGCTGCCCACACGCTCCTCGCCCGCGGCGAAAAGGTCCGTGTCATCGTCCGCGACGCGCCGAAAGGGGAGGCATGGAAAAAGCTCGGCGCCGAAGTGGCCGTGGCCGATCTGGGGGATGTTGCTGCGCTCACCTCGGCGCTTCGCGGTGTCTCGGGTGCGTACTTGCTCGTGCCGCCGAACTTCGCCGCACCGAGCTACCGCACGTTCCAGAAGGAAACCTCGAACGCGATCGCTGCTGCGGTCCGTGAGTCCAGGCTGCCTCGACTCGTCTTCCTTTCGTCGGTCGGGGCAAACTTGCCGAGCGGCGCCGGTCCCATCACGGCCCTCCATGAGACCGAAGCGGCGCTCCGCGCCATCGAAGGAACCCGCACCACGTTCGTTAGGGCTGCCTACTTCATGGAGAACCTCGGAGGCTCGCTGGGCGCGCTCGCCCAAGGCGTACTACCGAGCTTCTTTCCAGCAGGTTTCGCCTTCGACATGGTGGCCTCGAAAGACATCGGAGAGCTCGTTGCGGAGCGACTGGTACGGGCGAACGACGCGCCCGGCATCGTGAACCTCGGGGGTCCGCCCGTGTCGATGAACGATGCCGCCGCGGTGCTCACGCGAATCCTCGGCAAGCCCGTTTCCGTGGCCGAAGCGCCCACGTCCGCCATGGTCGCGACCCTTGTCGGCTATGGCATGCCCGCCGAGATGGCGGAGCTTTACCGCGAGATGACCGACGCCATCGTTGCAGGCCGCATCGCATTCGAGCCCGGCATCGAGCTCGTTCGCGGAAAGACCTCCCTCGAAGACGTTTTGCGAGGCCTCGTCGCGAAGTAAGACGCTGTGGGGGGCAGGGTAGCCGCGGCTCTCCCAGCACGCGCTTCCCCGCGGCTCGAAGTCTCAATCGGTCATGCACGTGAGGAGCGCGGCTTTCGCGCGATGGAGCAGCACGGCCACATGGCCGGACGAGAGACCGAGCGTTTTGGCGACATCCTCGCCCGGCTGTTCCTCGAGCATGCGCAGCGTGACCACGGCACGCTGCGTGTCGCAGAGCTCCGCCACGCACGAGCGCAGTCGAACGTGCTCTTCGGCGCGAGCGAGAGCTACGTCGGCATCGGCCCCTTCGTCTTGGATTTCGTGGCCGTCGAGATCCTCGTGCGGCCGTGACAAAAAGTGACGCCGGCGCTTGTTTCGCGCAGCGTTTCGAACCAGCGTCACAAGGAACCGGTCCCACTCGGCGTCCACCATGGGCAAGGTGCGTTCGTCCAGCACGAGCAGCGTGGCGAGCGCGTCTTGCACGGCGTCCACGGCGTCCTCCGCCGTGAGCCCTTCGCCGCGAGCAAGGGCTGCAAGGCGACCACGCCGCGTGCGGGCCAAAATCGAGATGTGTTCGAGGAGGTCGATGGCAAGAAGCATGGGGCCTTCGTTGGAGAGGTGTCGAGAACGTCCGCCATTACGAAGAAAATCTTCGTCATGGTTCGCCGGTTCGACACCTCTCCCTGGGAAGGAGTCCCCCATGTCCCATTCTTTGCCCGAGGTCACCGAAGAGTCGTTCGAACGCGACGTGCTCTCGTCCGAGGTTCCCGTCCTGCTCGACTTCACCGCCACGTGGTGTGCACCTTGCCGTGCGCTCACGCCGATTCTCGAGCGAATTGCCGCTGAAAAGGAGGGTATTTTGCGCGTGGCGTCGGTCGACGGCGATGTGTCGCCTGCCCTAGCTGCCCGCTATGGAGTGCGCTCGTTCCCGACGCTGCTCGTGCTCCGCAAGGGGCAGGTCGTGGCGAAACACGTGGGGCTCACCACGCGTGCACGAATCCTGGAAATGACCGAAGTGGTCTGACCCCACGCCACGAGGGCTTCGTCGTCGACTTCCCGAGTGGAATCCCGAGGCGAGGCTCTCGGCACCAGGGCTTCGTGCAGTCCTGCGGGTTGGGCCTCGTCGCGACCAAGTGCCGCAATTCGTAGGATGTCCGGAAAGCTGTCCTTCTCGCCGGCTCGAGTGGGTCGCATCCTTCGTGCATGACGTACATCATGGTCGACATCGAAGCCGACGGACCGATCCCGGGCGACTACTCGATGGTGTCGCTCGGCGCAGTCGTCGTCGAGCCATCGCTCTCACGCACCTTCTACGGACGCTTCCGGCCCATCTCCGAAAAGTGGGTCCCGGAAGCGCTGGCCGTGTCGCGCCTTACGCGCGAAGACACTCTCGCTTTCGAGGATCCGACCGAGACGATGCGCGCATTCGCCACCTGGATTGCCGAGACTCGCGGCAAGCGCAAGATCTTCATTTCGGACAACAACGGGTTCGATTGGCAGTTCGTGAACTGGTACTTTCACCATTTCCTTGGGAAAAACCCTTTTGGGTCGAGCTCCCAGAACTTGGGCTCGCTCTACAAAGGGCTCGTGAAAGACACCTTCGCGACCTTCAAACATCTGCGAAAGACCGCGCACTCGCACCACCCGGTCGACGACGCCCTCGGAAATGCCGAAGCACTACTTCATATGAAGCAGCAAATGGGCCTCTTGCTCGCACTCGAGTGACTCGTCGTTCTTCCAGGAAGAACAGTGCGTTCCATCAACTGTTACTTCCGATTCGGAAGTGAAGGACGCAGAGTGCCCAAACCTCTCCACCAAGTAGGATGCCCATGCTCTTCGACCCCACCACGCTCGCTGGCCTTTCGCTGAAGAACCGTTTCGTGATGGCGCCCATGACCCGCTCGCGCGCCGTCGAGAACAACACGCCGAACGCGTTGATGGCCGAGTATTACGGGCAGCGCGCGAGCGCAGGCCTCATCGTAACCGAAGGTATTTCCCCGTCGCCGAACGGCCTCGGTTACCCGCGTATCCCCGGCCTCTATTCGGAAGGGCAAGTCGCCGGCTGGAAGCTCGTCACGGCCGCCGTTCACGCAAAGGGCGGGAAGATCTTCGCTCAGCTGATGCACACCGGCCGCGTTTCGGCGGAGCTCAACTTGCCCGCAGGAGCCGAGGTGGTCGGTCCGACCGACGTCGTGTGTCCCGGCGAAATGTACACCGACGCCGAGGGCATGAAGCCCCACGGCAAGCCCCGCGCAATGACCTCTGCGGACCTCGAGCGCGCCGTCGCCGAGCACGTCACGGCCTCGAAGAACGCCATTGCGGCAGGATTCGACGGTATCGAGATTCACGGTGCGAATGGCTACTTGGTCGAGCAGTTCTTGAACGCCAACGTGAACACCCGCACGGACGGCTACGGCGGCTCCGCCGAGAACCGCAACAAGCTCGCGCTCGAGGTCGTTCGCGCCGTCGCTGCGGCCATCGGCAAAGAGAAAGTGGGCATTCGCCTCTCGCCGCACGGCGCGTTCAACGCGACCGGAGCGTTCGATGGTGTCGATGCGCAATTCACGGACCTGGCGAAAGCCCTCGGCGCGCTCGGCATCGCTTACGTTCACATCGTCGATCACTCGTCGATGGGCGCGCCCCCGGTGGCTGCGGAGCTGAAGGCGGCTCTTCGTACGGCGTTTGGTGGAGCCTTCATTCTGTCCGGTGGGTACGACGCTGCCCGCGCCGAGGCCGATCTCACGGAAAAGAAAGGTGACCTCGTCGCCTTCGGCCGTCCGTTCCTCGCCAACCCCGACTTCATCGAGCGCGCACGCAAAGGCGCCGAGATGAACGCCCCGGACATGGGGACGTTCTACACGCCGGGGCCGAAGGGCTACACGGACTACCCGACTCTCGCCTGAGCGCAGTCGCGAAGCGAACGGTGCGGGGCGCGGTCGTCGACCGTGCCCCGCGCGTCATTTTGTCACCTCGACTGTCTTCGGCGCGCCGAAATCGGTCAAGGTTTCCGATGCTTGCAGTGGCCTCTCGAAAAGCGACGTCCGAACATGGCGCGCCAAACGACTCCATGCCAGACCGAGAGGCCGCGTTCGGGTAGGCTCGAGGTCCACCTCGAGCACCGTCGCTCGGAAAGGTCCCATGCGCACTCTTGCCCGCCGCGTCCTCCGCGTCCTCGTCGCCGCACCCCTCGTCGTGTTCGTCGGTTGCAGCTCGTCGTCCGAGGTCGGGGTTTCGCCGCCGTCGGCGAGCGTGGACCAGGCCTTCGCGAGCGCGCACGGCGTGCTTCTCGACTTCGACTTCGACGGACGCATGTCGTCGACATCGTCCACTCCGTCGACGCTGAAGGCGCAGATCACGTCTCAACTTGCGTACACGGTCGGGCAGCTCAACGGCGACAGCTCGGTCGGTCGGTTCGAGCGACTCGAGCTTACGAACATCGTGGCCACCCCCGACGGCGCAGGCGCCTTCGAGGTGACCTACCACGCGAAGCTCCCCGTGGCGTGGGGACGCCTCTCGGCGCAGCCCACGACGTACACCCTCAAGGTGCCCCTCGCTGGAACGACCGCCGGAATCGATGCGTGGGTCGCCACCTACAACACGACCTGCGTAGGCTTCGAGGGCAGCGGCTCGGATCGCTACAGCTTTTGGTACTACTACAGGCCGGCCGTGGGCGCGTGTGCGCTGTCTCCGTCCGACACGGCGATGGTCACGGCCACGGTCGCGCGCTCGCCAGAGAACACCGTCGGAAAATACCCCGAGTACGACAAGGTTTGGTCCGATCGTGAGCTCAACGTTGTGGCCATGTTCGGCCGCAACGAGAGCGGCGCAACGGCGAACACCGACGCGGGAATTCGCGACTTCAACACGTTCGTTTCGCAGGCGCGCAGCTATGTGCGGACGATGCAGCCCGACCTCACGAAACTCACCGAGACCCCGGGCCTCTCGAACACCCCTGGAGCCGTGCTGCCTCAAGTGACGGTGAGCGCGATTTTGCCGCTCCTTCCCGGCGAGACCATTCCCCGGAAAATCAACGTGAACGTGATGCTCGTGGGGTATCGCATCTACCAGGACGGAGCGACCTTCGACGCTTGGTACGATGCCCTGACGCCCACCGCGGACCTCGTGCTCTACGCGGGTCACGCGGGCTTGGGCGAAAACGTTCGCACACTCATGAACAAGGGAGTCGTCGGCGCGGGGCAATACACCATTTGGATGGTGAACGGCTGCGACACGTTCGCCTATGTCGATCCCACGCTCGCCAATCGAGTGTCGGCTGCGAACGGCGGGGCTTTGGCCACGCTCTACCTCGACACCGTGTCGAACGCGATGCCGAGCTACTTTTCGCGCACCCCGGGCGGCTCGATGACGATGATTCGGGGCCTGATGGACGTGACGGCCCCGAAGACCTACGCGCAGATGTTCTCGAACATCGATCCTGCGCAAATCGTGGTGGTCACCGGAGAAGAGGACAACACGTTCGATCCTTCGATGTCGGTCATTCCGGGAGTTCCGCCGGGACCAGTCGTCGTGGACGCTGGAGTGCCCGCGTTGGATTCGGGCCTTTCTCCGCGCGACGCCGGAACGACCACCGATGCCGGGGGGCCGTCTCCTGACGCAGGCTCGAGCGACGCGAGTGTGCTTCCGGCTCTGGACGCTGGACCCAGTCCCCAAACGACTCCGCCCATCGCTACTTCCCCCACCACGCCGCCCCCGGCTTCCGGCGCCCCGAGCGAGACGGGCTGTGCATGCGATACGGCCCCCGGGCGCTCGGGAGCGGACGTCCCAGGTGCCGCGCTCATGGCGTTCGGTGGGCTCGGCGCTTTCTTCGTACGCCGTCGGCGTGCACGACGCTGAACGCTCTACGGACTACGGGCTGCTGCGCCTTCGAAGAAGATGGCCGATAGGAGGGCCACGTAGCCTGGGATGCGCTGCGGGCCCGTTGGAAGCCTCCCACTCGCGAGGAGCGACGCCATTCCGTGAACGAGGGCCCAAGCGGCGAGTGCGAGCTCTTTTGCGCTGAGATCCGTACGCGCTGCGCCCTTTTGGCGCGCCTCTTCGAGGGTGCGCTCGAGGAGCCTGTAGCTCTCGGCGCCGCGGGCCACGTTGGCTCCACCTTCTTCATCGAGGGGCTGCGCCAGCACGAGACGAAAGACCACGGGCTCGGCCAGGGCGAACCTCACGTACGCTTCGCCGAGGGCCGAGACCCGGGCGCGCGGGTCTCCACCTGCGGCGGCGAGGGCTTCGTGCTCGAGCTCTGCGAGGCGCGAGAGTCCCTCTTCGCGCAGCGCCGTGAGAAGCTCGGCGCGACCCGCAAAGTGCCGGTATGGCGCGTTGTGCGTGACTCCCGCCGTGCGAGCCAGCTCGCGGAACGTGAAGTCGAACGTGCCACGCTCCGCAAAGAGGGCCAGAGCCGCATCGAGCAGCGCGCGGCGCAGATTGCCGTGGTGGTACGCGCGCTCTTCCGCGGGTTTCACGGTTCTTGCCATCGTCGAAAGGTAGTTCGATCCCAAAATGTAGACAAGCGCAACATTGGGCTTGCGGGGCCTCCGCGGATGGGTCAGAGATGGTGGGCCGCACGAGTGAGGCTCGCGCCCAGCCGTTTCCGAGAAGGGGAATCTCATGTCGAACGTCGAGTCGTCCGTGTCCGCCACCGATCTCTCCGGCAGCTCCGCGCGCTCGCGCATCGGTCTCGAGAACAAACGACGCGCCCATGGCAGCGTTCCCGAGACGGTCGACGTTGCCATCGTGGGAAGTGGCCTCGGCGGGCTCGTGGCGGGCGCGTTCTTGGCAAAAAATGGCGCAAAAGTCGCCATTTTCGAGTCGCACTACACCGCGGGCGGCTGCGCGACGCAGTTCTCGCGCGGTCCGAAGAGCGCTCGATGGACCTTCGACGTGGGCCTGCACTACATCGGCGACTGCCGAGAGGGCGGCTCGATCCCACGCATTCTCGGCGAGCTCGGCACGTCGGCCGAGTTCTCGGAGCTCGATCCCGGCGGCTTCGACACGCTCGTCTTTCCCGACTTCCGTTTCCGCATCCCCGCGCACCTCGAGCTTTACCGAGAACGCCTCGTCGACCTCTTCCCGAACGAGCGTCGAGGCATCGATCGCTACGTGAAGCTCGTGCGCGCCGTCATGAACGTGGGACGCGTCATGGAGGCCGCCGAGGGCCGGCGTCCGAGCCTCTCGGACATCGCGAAGATCGCCATGGATGGCCTCCGCCTCGCGACAAAACAGAACGCCACGATGGAGAGCGTGCTGAACGGCATCGGCGTGCGCGATCCCCGGTGCCGTGCGGTGTTGCTCGGCCAAAGCGGAGACTATGGCTTGCCCCCTTCGCAGGTGAGCGCGTTTCTCCACATGGGACTCGCGGGGCACTATTTCCGCGGCGCTTTCTACCCGAAAGGCGGAGGGCAGATTCTCGCGGACCGCCTGGCCGAGCGCGTCGAGGCCCTCGGCGGCGAGATCCATCTACGCTCGCCGGTGGAGAAAATCCTCGTCGAAAATGGGCACGCGGTGGGCGTGCGTCTCGCGGCAAAGGCAGGCGAGAGCGCCAAGACCGTTCGCGCCGGGGTCGTACTTTCGAACGCCGATCTGAAGCGAACCCTGACCGAGCTCGTTGGGCCCGAGCATCTCTCGTCCGACGTCCTCGTCCGCGCCAAAGAGTACCGAATGGCCGCGGCGCTCTTCATGACGTTCGTGGGGCTTCGTGGGGATGGTCGCGACATTGGCATGTCGAACTCGAACATTTGGCAGTTCGACCACTACGACGTGGAAGGCTTTTATCGCGCCGACAAGGGAGAAGGGCCCATTGGCGTCTCCGGATGTTACATCACGAGCGCGTCGATGAAGGACCGCGAGAATGCCACGCACCACGCGCCTCTTGGCCATACGGGCCTCGAGATCATGGCCGTGGTTCCCGGCTCGCCCGAGCGTTGGGGCGCCCAAGGCACTTTCGGAAGTTGGGACTACAAACACGGCGACGCCTATCTCGCGCGCAAGCGTGAGGTCGAGGAAAACCTGGTGAATCGCCTCGAGCGGCTCTTCCCTGGAGCGCGCGAGCGCATCGTGCTCCAGGAGAGCGCGAGCCCGATGAGCCACAGTCGCTTCACGGGCGCGAGCGACGGCACCGGTTACGGCCTCGCATGCACTCCGGATCAATTCATGAAGTCCCGTCCCGGCTACCGCGGGCCTCTGCCCGGGCTCTACCTGACGGGCGCCTCCACGCGTGCCGGCCATGGAATCGTCGGTGCCATGATGGGTGGCCGGGCGGCAGCGCTACGGATGCTCAAAGACGCCTCGACAGGCAAGATTCGACTGTCGCGCGAAGCCGTATCCCACGCGAGCGCGTAGCCCCTTTCGCGAGCGCTCGCAAAAAAGAAGACACGCTGGCTCGAGGAGCCGGCGTGCCTTCGACGGACCGTCGATGAACGGCGGAAAAGTCGGCCCTACTTGACCTTGAACGACTCGAGGAACTTGTCGACGCTCGCCTGATCCGCGTGAGCCGCGGGCTCCACCACGAGCGTTTGGTAGAAGCGCTTTCCGACCATGTACATGCGCAAATAGCCCGTGGCTTGAATGGGCTTTATGACCTCGAACACGATGTCGCGTCCGGGGTGTTTGCCATTCAGCTTCACGTTCTTCTCGGTCTTGATGCGGCCGCCGGCGCCCTTCACCGCACCGTCGCGCGCGCCATCCAGTGCCTTCTTCGGATCGACCGTCGCCCCTGCGGGGAAGTCCATCCAGCCGATCGCATAGAACGAGTCTTTGTAGGAGACCTGAGCGTCATGCTGGATCATCGTTCCGGCGGCGCTTGGCGTCGGGGTGGCCTTTTGTTCCGGCACACCAGGAAAGACCAACGAAAATTTCGTGGGCTCGGGCTCGAAGGTCACCCAGGCCGTCGTTGCCTTGTCCGGCTTCGGAGTCGGCTTTTCGGTGGTCGCCGATGCCGTCGGGAGGCTCGACGCAACGGTGCTAGGCGGCGGATCGGTGACGATGGCCGGCTTTTTCTTGCAGCCCGTTGCGAACGAAACGACCAGAAGGCAGACCGAGAAGACAGCAGCGCGACGCATGGATCGACCGTACACGACCGTCCGTCGTTCCACATGAATTCGACACCAGGATGGCCGAACGCGTCTATTTTTCAGGCCTTCCAAACGAGAAGTGCGGCGAGCAATGCGAAGCCAAGAACCGCGATGGCGAGGCCCACGGTCACGCTGCCAGCGCTCGATCGCTTCGTCACCCGACCCGCGGCACCATCCCCCTCGTCGCCCTCGGCTTCGCGCATGGCGCCTTCGATGGTGTCTCGGGCTTCGCGAATGACCTGAATGGCGAGCAGAGTCTCGATGACTGCCGCTGCACCGAGGCCCACGAGCGCCACGAAGAGCCCGAGGTGCTCGCGTCTCGTGTCGTCTTTGCGCCGTTGGGGGAGCCCATCCAAAAGCTCGGCCCGGACGAATCCGTCGCCCGGGTGCATCGCGAGCTGGGCCCTTCCGTCGCAGGAAGCTTCTCGGTCCGCGCCGCTCCACACGCGCAAGGCGCGGGCGACCGTGGAGCCCTCGATGCGCTCGGCACCACGCGGATCTCCGGAGGTGACGATCCAATAGAGCCCTTCGGGAAGGCCCGGAGCCAAGAACGCCGCACTTGGTCCGAGTGGCTCTTTGGTGAGCGACAAGGTCGTCGCGAATGCGCGGCCCTCCGAGTCGTTGATTTCGGCATAGGCGACGGCGCGCTCGGCGGGCGCACGAACGGTCACCGGAAACGGCGTATTCGGCAAGACCTCGCGGGCCGCGTCCACGTAGTAGGCACCGTGTGCGACCTTGAGCGCGGCAAACGTCGTGCCCTCGCTTCCGTCGGAGGTCTTGGCCGACACCGTTAGACCGACCGTGTGAAATAGCGCTTTGAGCGCGCCGAAGGCGTATCCCGATTTGCACGTCTTCGTAAACGCCTCGGCATCGAGACCCGGCTCGGGGGTGACCTTGATTTCGGCCGCGTCCACCGGACGGCCACTCGCGTCGCTCACCCGAATCACCGTCGGAACGGGATAGCCTACGATCAGGGTTTCGTCGGTCACGAAGATATCCACCACGAGCGTCCCCGTGCGCTTCGTCGCGCGGGTCGGCAGGGCCGCACGATCCTTCGGACCGAATGGGCCTTTGGGAACCGAGATCGTGCCCTCGGCGAGTGGTCCGGATTCGCTCGGTGCCGTGAGGACGACGCGCAGGTCGGAGTTTTTCGGATCGGTGAGCGGCACCGCGACCTCGAGGACGCCGTCGACGTTAGTGTCGGCCACGAACTCGGTCCGCTTCCCCGTCGCGACCTCGGTCGCCGTGACCTTGAGACGAGCCACGGGCACGGCCTCGCGCACACCGCGGTCGTCTAGGAAGGTGAGTATCTGGAGATTCGCCACGGGCATTCCGTGGGCAGAAGGTGCCCCCGAAACGGTGGCCGCGCGCACGGCTCCCTTGCCACCGATACGTAGTCCGAGGACCAACACGAGCACGGCCACGAGGGGCGTGGCCACGAGCACGAACATTCGGAGCCTGTTCATTCGCGCACCCACGAGCGTTCATTCGATGCGGATCGCCCGCGCGCGTCGTCCTTTGGGCTCACGACCCCGAGCCTACCCTGACGCGTAGCACCTCGCGAGAATCGAGCGTTTTCCCTCCAAGTCCGTCTCGCTCGCCACGCCTTCGGCTCCCGTCCGAGCACGCAAGGCGACCCGTGGAAGCCAATCCGGAAGGGGCGCATAAAGAGTCTTTTGGACTCTATGCGGCGCATAGTCCTTGTCAATCCAGGTCGAGAGGGCCTACATGGCAAGCCACCATGTCCGAAGCAGCCGCCTCCGCCCCGAAAGCCGCCGATGGCGCGTTTCTCCGAAGCCGTGTGGGCAGCCTCCTCGCCGTGTTCCCGCTGGGCATCTGGACGGTAAACCACCTTTGGAACAACCTGGCGGCGTTCAAAGGCGCACAAGCCTGGCAAACCGCGGTGACCGAGTACCCGCATCCGCTCGCGCACCTCGTCACGATGATCGTCGTGCTCTTGCCAGTGGTGCTCCACACGATTTGGGGCATCTCGCGGATGGCGCAGACCCGCCCGAACATCCAGAAATACACCTCCTGGGGCAACCTGAAGTTCATCCTTCAGCGCCTCTCGGCGATGGGCCTCGTGCTGTTTCTTGGGGCGCATGTGTGGCTGGCCATGTTGCACCCGCGCTTCGTCGAAGGTCACGCGGAGCCCTTCGCGGACATCTCCGAGCAGATGCGCCACCACATGCCCACGCTTGCTGTCTACGTGCTCGGCACGCTCGGCGTGTCGTACCACTTGGCGAACGGGCTCCACACGTTCGCGATGGGTTGGGGGCTCGTCGTGAGCCGTCGCGCGCTCCGCAAGTTCGACTTCGCCGTCATTGGCCTCTTCCTTGTGTTTCTGGGGATGGGTTGGTCCGCGATATACGCCCTCTGGGCCGCCGCCTGAAGGCTGGGCGGCTTTCGCCCGATCCTTCGGCCCAGCGGCGTAAGGCTGGGCGGCTTTCGCCCGATACCTTCTGCCCAGCGGCGTCGGGCGTGCTCGCGTACAGGAGTACAGGAGTACGCTCCGCGCGACCCTCCTTGCTGGACCTCGGTCTCGGACGAAATCCGCCCAGCCTTCGTCTCGCTAGTTGGTGGCGCGGCGGGGCTCGTCGCTTCGCTCCGCGCGTGGGGGCTCGTCGCTTTGCTCCGCGCGTCGGGGCTCGTCGCTTTGCTCCGCGGTGTGGGCTTCGCTCCGAGGGAGGGCCGTGGGAAGAGTTGTGGGGCTGGTGGGTGGCGGGGCGGTTGGGCTTGGGTTTGCAGGTTGGGGGGCGTGGCACGTGTTTTTCGGCTTGGTTGGGGGGCTTTTGGTAGGGAGTACGCTTTTGGCGCGCTTTGGTGCACGGTTTGCGCGGTGGGGTGCTCTTCCGAGCCTTTGGTGACGGCCGCTTCGGTGGTGGATGCTTCGGCTCCCTTGCCTCCTTCGGGGCCTCCCGCTTGGGCTTCGGTTTCGGGGGAGCGACGGGGTGCGCTTCCGAGACAAGTGCCTGCGATTACGGCCATGTTCACTACGAGTGACGCTTGTGCGGCGTGTCACACGGCGGGGGAGGGCACGTCCGTGATGCGGGACGAGAAGGGGCGTGACATCTCGCCGCTTGCGGGGTTTCGCCCTTCGATGATGGCCATGGCCGCTCGCGACCCTTTCTACTTGGCCGTCGTGGACGAAGAACGTAGCTCGCGTCCAGGAGCGGAGGCTTTGGTCGATGGCGCTTGCATCAAATGCCATGCCCCAGCGGCCGTTGTGGAACGTGCGGCGGGCGGCGCCGGCGTCACACTGCCGGAGCTCTTTTCGGGAACGGACAAGGAAATTCACGCCGGTCGAGAGGGTGCAACATGCACGCTTTGCCACCAGCTCGTTCGTGATCCGAAGGGCCCGGACGCGACCTTTGGCGGGGCGTTCACCGTGGGGGAGAGCCGCGAAATGTACGGGCCACACCGCGATCCGGTGACGACCCCGATGCGCACCTTCGTGAGCTTCACTCCCACGTATTCGGACTACGTGAGCTCGTCCGACGTGTGCGCTTCTTGCCATACCGTGTTCACGCGCGCCTACGACGCCGCCGGGAAAGCCATTGGCCCGCGCCTGCCGGAGCAGGTGACCTATCTCGAGTGGCGAAATTCGGTGTATTCTGCACCTGGAGACAAGGGCGCCTCTTGTCAGGCATGCCACGTTCCCATTGGCGACGATGACGGCACGCCCATTTCGACGGTGCTCTCGAAGATTCCGGCCACGGGGCTTTCGCCGCGCAAGCCCATCGGGCGACACTCGTTCCTCGGTGGCAACGTCACGATGCTTCGTGCGTTCGCGGACGACGGCGGATGGTCCGGTTCGTTCGCGGAGCCCAAAGCGTTCACGGACCAAGCGGAGCGCACTCGAAAGAACCTCGAGCGCGCTGCGTCGGTGACCGTGACCGACGTGCGTCGCACCGAGCGCGGTGTGGAAATCGACGTCAAAGTCGAAAACAAGAGTGGCCACAAGTTTCCGACCGGGTATCCGTCCCGCCGCGCCTGGGTGCACCTGCAAGTGTCGGGTTCGGCGGGCATCGTCTTCGAGTCCGGCAAGAGCGACGGATTCGGACGCATCGTCGACCGCGCGGGGCACGTCCTCGACGGGGACCATCGTTTGCTCGCACACCGCGACACGGTCTCCCAAGAGACCGAAGTGCAAATCTACGAGGCCGTCCTTGGCAATGATGCCAGCAAGGTCGTCGGACGGCCGCTCGAGGCGACACGGTACTTGAAAGACAATCGCCTCTTGCCACTCGGCTATTCCAAAGACCACCCGGACGCGGCACTCACGGTCGCCTATGGCGCCGAGCGCGACTCCGACTTCGGAAGCTCCGACATCGTGCATTACGTGGTTCCGGATCCGAAGGGCCCGGTCACGGTGAATGCCGAGCTCGTTTTCCAGAGCGTGCGACCCGCCGAGCTCGACACGCTCGCCGAAAAACCCACACCTACGGCGCGAAAGCTCTTCGACCTCATTGCCGGAAAGCTCGAACCGTCCATCGTGTCCAAAGCGACACGAATCGTGCCTTGAGCGCTCTCGTCAAGGACAGCCGCGTGCGCGATGGCTCTGCGTTCCAACGCAGCTCTTTCAGGAGTGGAGCCTCAGCCTGCGGGGGCGGCGAGCGCCTCGTCGATGGCTTTGCGAAGCTCGTCGCTGTCGGGCTTTATTTTGCTCGGGAAAGCCTTCTTCACGAGTCCGTCTTTGCCGACTAGGTACTTGTGGAAGTTCCACTCCGGGGCGCCGAAGCCTTTGGCTAGGAACGCATAGATGGGGGCCGCGTCCGAGCCCTTCGTGACCACTTTCTCGAACATTGGGAACGAGACCTTGAACTTGGTGGAGCAAAACGTGGCGATCTCCTGCGAGCTGCCCGGCTCTTGTCCGCCGAAGTCGTTGGACGGAAAGCCCAGCAC
>JAYUKI010000002.1:0-1891 GCA_043764595.1 Myxococcales bacterium
CCTTCGTCTTCAAGGACGCGCAGATCGACGCCCTCATCGCTTACATCAAGTCCGCCAAGTAGTAGAGGCTCGGAGAATTCGTATGGCAGCCATCACCACCCCGCACAGCGGCGAACACGAGCACGGCAACGACGAAGAAAAGAGCTATCTCGAGGTCCAAAAAGGCCTCGGAAGCTGGCTCTACACGCTCGATCACAAGCGGATCGGCGTGATGTATCTCATCAGCGTTCTCATCGCGTTTCTCATTGGCGGCATCTTCGCGCTGGTTCTTCGGATCGAGCTCTACTCGGCCGGCAAGACCATCATGGACCAGGACACCTACAACAGGATGTTCTCGCTCCATGGCGTCGTCATGGTGTTCCTCTTCATCATTCCGTCGATTCCGGCGGCCATGGGGAACATCCTCTTGCCGATTCAGCTCGGTACGAAGGACGTCGCCTTTCCGAAGCTGAACCTGTTGAGCTTCTACATCTATGTGTTCGGGGCCTGTTTCGGCCTCTACAGCATGGTGAACGGTGGCGTGGACACGGGCTGGACGTTCTACGTTCCCTACAGCTCTTCCTCGGTGGTGGGCTCGACGAGCTCGGTCGTCCCGATGACGCTTGCCGCGTTCATCATGGGCTTCTCCTCGATTCTGACGGGCGTGAACTTCATCGCGACGGTCCACAAGATGCGCGCTCCAGGCATGTCCTGGCGTCGTCTCCCCCTGTTCATCTGGTCGCTCTACGCCACCTCGATCATTCAGGTTCTCGCGACGCCCGTCCTCGCGATTACTCTGCTCCTCCTCACGATGGAGCGCGCTTTCGGTCTCGGCATCTTCGACCCTCGCCTCGGTGGAGACCCAGTCCTCTACCAGCACTTTTTCTGGTTTTACTCGCACCCGGCCGTCTACATCATGATCGTTCCCGGCATGGGCGTGGTCAGCGAAATCATCGCGACCTTCACGCGTCGCGAGCCGGTTGGCTACATGTTCATCGCGATGAGCTCACTCGGTCTCGCGCTCCTCGGCTTCCTCGTGTGGGGTCACCACATGTTCGTCGCAGGAATGAGCGAGTACTCGACCATGGTGTTTTCGGCGCTGACGTTCCTTGTCGCCATTCCCTCGGGCGTGAAGATCTTCAACTGGGTCGCCACCCTCTACAAGGGGTCCATTTCGCTGCAGTCGCCCATGCTTTGGGCCCTGTCGTTCATCTTCCTCTTCACCATTGGCGGCCTCACGGGCCTCTTTTTGGGAACCCTCGCGGTCGACGTCCACCTCCACGACACGTACTTCGTGGTCGCGCACTTCCACTACGTCATGGTCGGTGGAACCGTCATGGGCTTCGTGGGGGGCCTGCACTACTGGTGGCCGAAGATCACCGGGAAGCTCTACGAGGAAAAGCCGGCTGTCGCGGGCTGGGCTCTCGTGTTCATCGGCTTCAACGTCACCTTCATGTCGCAGTTCGTGCTCGGCTCCCGCGGCATGCCACGTCGTTACTACGACTACCTCCCCGAGTTCCAAGGCCTCCACCGCATGTCCACCATGGGCTCGTGGATCATCGGCGTGGGCTTTCTGATCCTGCTCTACAACTTCGTGAGCTCGCTCGCGAACGGCAAGAAGTCGCCCCGTAACCCCTGGGGCTCCGCAGCCCTCGAGTGGCAAACGGCGACGCCTCCTCCGCTCTTCAACTTCGTCAAGACCCCGGTCATCACCCGCGGTCCCTACGAGTACCACCTCGCCACGGACGAGGAGCTTTCGGAAGACTGATAGCTTTCCGTTCGCCTCTCGAAATCCCGTAATCTGAACCGTAGTTACGCTCGCTCCCCTCGGAGACCGAATCCCTCATGAGCACCGAAGCCGCGGCCGCCGAAGGCCACGAAGCAGCCGAGCCAGGTCACGACGACCACGGCC
>JAYUKI010000003.1:0-6295 GCA_043764595.1 Myxococcales bacterium
TAGGCATCGCCGTATTCGTAGGTGGTGTTGTCCGGTCCTTTGCAGGCGCGCTCCCACTCGAGCTCGGTGCAGAGGCGTTTGCCCTTTTCCTCGCACATCTTCTTCGCTTCGTCGCGCGAGACGTTGGGCTGCGGAATGGCCCCAGGCTCGTTCGGGTAAGGAAAGAGATCGATGTAGTACGCACCCATTTGCAGGGGCGTTCCTGGGAGCTCTTCGGTGGCCACGCGTGGCATTTTGCCTTCGGGAGTGCCGGCGCGAAGCGTCCCCGCGGGGATGTAGATCATCCCTACACGTGGGGTACCTGGCTTTGGCCCCGCATCGGCGGGCCGCGAGAAGGCCGAGGGCTTCGACGCGTCCGTTGGAAGAGCATCGCCCTTCGGTTTGTCGGCATCGCCCGAACATCCCTTGCACGCGGACAACCCGAGCGCGAGCGTGCACGCCACCGCGACCGCCGCGAGCGAGGCTTTTCCCCTCGTCGGGCGCAGGCGGTCCACGTCTCAGTCTCCCTTGTCCGCGCCTTCGCGGAGGCCAAGCTCCTTCATTTTGAGCTGGAGGCCTTTCCGCGAAATCTTGAGGAGACGCGCCGCATGCGTGACGTTTCCGCCGGTTTGGGCAAGAGCGCGGCTGACGATGTCGCGCTCGAGGCGGCTCATCGCGACTTTCACGTGCTCTTTGAGTCCGGCGTCACCGGAGAGGGCCGCGGAGAGCGAGGCGTCCTGGGCCGGTGGCGCAGTGGAGATGCTGCCTCCCCCTCGGACTTCTTGAGGGAGGTTGTCGGCGGTGAGCTTTTGGACGTCGCAGAAGAGGACGGCGCGCTCCATGACGTTCTCGAGCTCGCGGATGTTGCCCGGCCAACCGTATCCGGCAAGCACGTCGAGGGCGTCCTGCTCGACGCCTTGAACGGACTTCTTGAGTCGCTCGTTGAACTTCGTGAGGAAGTGCTCGACCAAGAGGGGGATGTCCGTGGCGCGCTCGCGGAGGGCCGGGAGTCGAATGGAGACTACGTTGAGGCGGTAAAAAAGGTCCTCGCGGAAGGAGCCTTGCGCGATGAGCTTCTTCAGGTCGCGGTTCGTGGCGGCCACCAGTCGGACGTCGACGCGGATGGTCTTGATGCCACCGACCCGCTCGAACTCGCTCTCTTGAAGGGCGCGCAGGAGCTTCACCTGCATCTCGACGGGAATCTCCCCGATCTCGTCCAAGAAGAGCGTGCCTCCATTGGCGAGCTCGAAACGGCCAGGCTTCGAGGAGACCGCGCCGGTGAACGCGCCGCGCTCGTAGCCGAAGAGCTCGCTCTCGATGAGCTCCTTCGGAATGGCGGCGCAGTTTACCTTGATGAACGGCTTGTCCTTGCGAGACGAGTGATCGTGCAGGGCGCGGGCAACGAGCTCTTTGCCCGTGCCACTTTCGCCCGTGATGAGGACGGTCGTGGGACTGTCAGCGACGCGCTCGAGAACGGCGTAAAGGTCGGTAAGTCCTGAAGAATTTCCGATGATGCCGAACCGTGCTCCGGGCACGTGGGTGGGCGACTGGGAGGCCTCTTCGCCGGCGAGTTGCCGGGTCTTGAGGGCCTTGCCGACGATCTGACGAACCTCGTCCTTGTCGAACGGCTTCGTGAGGTAGTCGAAGGCGCCGGTCTTCAATGCTTCGACGGCCGTGTCGACCGTTCCGTGCGCCGTGATCATCACGATGGGGAGGTCGGGATCTTCGCGGAGCGCCTCGCGGAGGAGGGTCATGCCGTCGACCTTGGGCATTCGAAGGTCGGTGATGACGAGATCGATGTGGTGCTCACGCAGGGTGGCGAGTCCCTCTTCGCCGTCCTCGGCGAGCAAGACGTCGTAGCCGTCGCGCGAGAGCTGAGCGGCGAGGATCTTTCGCAGGTTCGGCTCGTCGTCGACGATGAGGACCTGCTTTTTCTCCGGGAGCATGTTGGAGCGAGCTTAGCAAAAGCCCACCGCGGAAACCGAGCGAAAGCACGGCGCGTCGCTCGGTTCGCGGCGTGGCGCCATGTTTCGGTCGTTCTGGGGCCTCAGAGGCTCGCTTCGTAGAGGGCCGCGAGGTCCGCTTCGCTGCAGGTGCGCGGGTTCGATTGGTGGCAGGCGTCGACAAAAGCCTTCGCGGAGAGCTTGGGAATGTCGGCCTTGGTGATGCCGTGCGCGGCAAGCCCGTTGGCGAGGCCGAGCTTCTCACGCAGCGTCCGGAGCCCATCTCCGAGGGTCTTGGCGGACGGATCGAGGAGCGCGCGAACCCGCTCGATGCGCTCGGGCACGGCAGCCGCGTTGAAATCGACCACCGCCGGGAGGCAAAGGGCATTGGCCAACCCGTGGTGCATGTCTTTTTCGCTCGAGAGCGGATGAGCGAGCGAGTGGCACGCGCCAAGGCCCTTCTGGAACGCCACCGCCCCCATCATGGCCGCCTTCATCATGCCGCCTCGAGCTTCGAGGTTCGCGCCATGAGTCGTGGCCTCGAGCAAATGGTCGCGGCAAAGCTCGAGGCCCATGAGCGCGATGCCGTCCGCCATCGGGTGATCGCCCTTCGATAGGTAGGCCTCCAAGCAGTGCGTCAGGGCGTCGAACCCCGTGGCCGCGGTGACGTGCGGGGGCATCGACGTCGTGAGCTCGGGATCGAGAATGGCGACCTTTGCGAGCAAATACGGGCTAAAAATGACGGTTTTTCGCCCGTTCGCGGCGAGCGTGACGACCCCCGACCGTCCCACTTCGCTTCCGGTGCCTGCCGTGGTGGGAATCGTGATCATGGGCGGGACGTTGGCCCCGATGAACGCGTCCCCACCGGTAGCGTCGTCGTAGTCGACGAGAGGGCGCGTGTGCGTCGTCATGAGGGCGATGAGCTTGCCGGCGTCGAGAGGCGAACCGCCACCCACCGAGACGACGAGATCGGCACCGTGTTCTTTGTAGGCCGCGACGCCATCGAAGACGTTCTTTTCGACGGGATTCGGCGAAACGGCGTCGAACACCTTGGGCGCGAGACCCGCGTCGGCGAGGTGCTTTTCGACCTTCGCGACGATGCCGGCCTTCACGACGCCCGGATCGGCAACGATGAGAACGCGTGTGCCGCCGAGGCGCTTGACATGATCGGCGAGCTGGGAAGATGCGCCGGGTCCAAAAACGATGGTGGTGGGGAAGCTCCAACGAACGAGGCTCATGCCCGGCAGTATCGCCAAATTCCAGCCGGAGAATGCCTACTTTTCGCGCCTCTGCTTCAGGAGATTGGTCACGGCCTCGAAGCGGAACGGTTTCTCGAGGTGCGGAAGGCCCACCTCGGCCAAAAAAGCCTTCGCCCGCGGCGTAAAGGCCCCACCCGTCATGAAGACGAACCGTCCGGCCAAGTAGGGCCACCTCTTGGCGACCTCGGCATGAACGTCCATTCCCGACGCTCCGGGCATCATGAGATCGCAAAGCACGAGGTCGTACTCGGGGTCTTTCGCGATGGCCGCGAGCGCCGCCACCCCCCCAACGGCGACCTCCACCGAGTGCGCGTCGAGAAGTCGAGCCAGCGTGTGGGCCAAATGCGGCTCGTCGTCCACAACGAGTACACGAGCACGTGGAAGCGACGAAGGCGGTGAGGCCGACGGCGGTGGGAGCGACGAACGTTGGTCGCCCACGGGCAGGAGCACGCGAAACGTGGACCCCTTGCCGAGCTCGCTCTCGACGACGATTTCGCCGCCGAGCTCCGTCACGATTTCGTGGCACACCCAAAGCCCGAGACCGGTCCCTTGGCCAACGGATTTTGTAGTAAAAAAGGGCTCGAACAGATGAGGCACGTGCTCCGGGGATATGCCCGCGCCGTTGTCCGACACCTCGAGGCAGACACGTCCGTCCGCGGCGACGCCCGTTCGCACCACCACGACGTTCTCCGACGTGCGGTCTTCGGGGAGCGCATGGGCGGCATTGACGAGAAGATTCAAGACCACCTGACCGAGCCGGGCGTGGTTGCCCAGAATTGGAGGCGTGCTCCCGTAGTTTTTCTCGACCCGCGCACGGTAGCGGAGCTCGGCAGCGGCCAGACTGAGCGCGCCATCGATGGCGGTCGGCACGTCCACGAGGGCGGCGCGGGTCTCGTCTGGACGTGTAAACGCCTTCAAATCTCGGACAATCCGATGAATGCGCTGGGCACCATCGAGGACCTCATGGACCCGGTTGGTCATGGATTGGTGCGTCACGAGCTTGAGCGGCACGCCGGGCTCGAGCGTGGCGAGCTGCCGCGCAATCCACTCGAGCCCGAGCATCACGAACGTGAGCGGACTGTTCACTTCGTGGGCGACCCCGGCGGCCATCGTGCCGAGAGACGCGAGCCGCTCGGTGACCGTGGAGCGTTCGCGGCTGCGGTTGTGGTTGGTCATGTCGCGCACGACGAGGATCGCTTCCGAAGGGCCGTTCGAGGCGATTCGTGCTTCGAAGTCGCGCCGGTCCGGACCGTCGCCGATTTCGTAGGTGAGCACGTCGAGCTCGCCCGTCCGGATGGCTCGCCGTACCGAAAAGACGAGCCTTTCGGCCACAGAATCGGGCAAAAACGCCGACAAGAGCTTTCCGACGGTCACCGTGGCCGGGAAGGCTCCGTCGGCAGCGCGTGGGGGAGTGTGAACGTCGAGGATACGGCCGTCGTCGCGTACGCGAATGACGAGGTCGGGCAGGGCGTCGAGAATGGCGCCAGCGTGGGTTTCGCTTTCGCGCAGCTTCCGCATGATGGACGAGAGCTCGGTCACGTCGGTCGCGATCAACGTCGCGCCTTTTGCTTCGCCATCGCACGTCCCTGGGACGATGCGAACACGAAAGGTACGGCCGTGAGCCACCGTCTCGTACGACCGAGGCTCGCCGGTCGAGAGGGCCGCATCGAAGGCTTTTCGGAAACCGGGCTTCCACTCCTCCGGCAAGTGGTCGTACGCGCTCGATCCGACGGTCTCAGACACCGTGCGCACCGGGCCGTCGCGATTCAGAAACGTGATGGTGGCGTCGCGATCGAGCTGGAGGACGAAGTCCGAAACCTGCTCGAGAAGCGCGGGTGGGCGCGAGATCGAGTCGCGCTCGCCGCGCCGAAAACGAGACGAATGGCGAAGCAGCGGCCCCAATCGCGACAGATCCGCAAGGGCAAGGACATCGTCCACACCGAGGGCAAGGCCGTCCTCGACGACGTTGGGTGCGTAGCTCGCGACGATGGCCACGATGAAGGGGCGCGCCGCTATCCCGGTGCCGATGAGCGCACTGCAGAGGTCGGCCGCATGGCGCGCAGCACCATCGAAAAAGACGACGTCCACTCCAGTGCTCGCCAGGAGCTCGACGCCAGCGAGCTCGCGTGTCGTGGCCGCATCGCAACGGCGAGCCGCAAGTGCCTCCCCGAGCGACGGCGGCATTTGCGTCTCCGGATCGAAAATGACGGCTCGTAGACGATCTCCCATCGCAATCCCCCCCGGCGCAATCATGCCACACAGCGACGGACGGCAAGTGCCTCGATCGGGCTTTACAACGGATGCCCTCCTCGCCAACCTGCTCGCCATGACCAAACCCGGTGACAAGCTGCCCAACGTGACCCTGCGCGAATCGACGGGTTACAGCGACGAGACCCACTGCCCACTCCCACCCCAGCCCGTCGAAGTGGCGGGGCTCACTGAAGGCAAGAAGGTGGTCTTCTTTGGCCTACCTGGCGCCTTTACTCCCACCTGTTCGGGCAAGCACCTGCCGGGCTACGTGGCCGCGGCCGATGAGCTGCGCAAAAAGGGCGTCGACGAAATCGTGTGCCTCAGCGTGAACGACGGCTTCGTGATGGGCGCGTGGGGTCGCGATCAGAAGGTGGATGGCAAAGTCCGCATGTTGGCGGACGGCAGCGCCGAGCTCACGAAGAGCCTCGGCCTCGATCTCGACCTCACGGCGAACGGAATGGGAATTCGCTGCAAGCGCTTCTCGATGTTCGTCGTCGATGGCATCGTCAAGACGCTCAACGTCGAGGAACCCGGGAAGCTCGAATGCAGTGACGCCGCGACCATGTTGAAGCAGGTCGCCGAGTAGCCCGAGAGAGACGAATGGCCCTTTTGGGTTGGCGCGCCTCGAAGACGTGGCGCGCCATTTCCATTTTGCTCGACAGTCCATCGGATTGCGCTCGGATTGCGCGCGACGCGACCATGCGACCCCCGATTTCTGACGCGACGCGAGACGGAGCTCACGCTACGAATTCCTTGGTGGCACGAGCTTAGGGCCCGCCGCAAAATAAGTCGTCGACTCGCCGCCGAAGCATCCCCAACGGCAGCGTTGAAAATTCTAGAAATACCGCAGTATGTCGGCGAATT
>JAYUKI010000004.1:0-23250 GCA_043764595.1 Myxococcales bacterium
GGCAGAGACCGCAAAAAAGGGCTCAAAGAAGAAGAGCGTCGCCGAAACCCAGCAAGAGATTCGCGAGCTTTCGAGGCCGAAGGACGAGGTGAAGCCCCCGGTCGACCTGAAGAAGGTCTACCTCCGTATCGCCCTCGTGGTGGCTGTGCTCGGCGTGGTCGCGTTCATCGTGCCTCCTCCGTACGGAAACTACGCGAAGGGAGGCTTCGGGGTCGTCCTCGTACTCGCCGTAGGCATTTGCGTGTGGCTCGATCGCTACGTGAAAAAGACGTTGGCGCTCGGGGCCATTCTTCGTGGCGCAGACACCGACGAAGGACGAAAAGAAGCCCTGAAGGCCATCTCGGAGCAGTTCAAGAAGGACGACACGCAGGCGCTTCTCGCGAAGGCCCAGCTCGAGATGCAGGAAGACCCAAGGAAGGCGCAAGCCACACTCGAGTCTATCGACCTCGCCAAGCAGCTCGCTCCCATCGCCGGTCAGGTTCGCGCAATGCGTGCGATGATCCACCTGACCCATGGGGAGACCGCCGAAGCGAAGAAGCTCGTCGAAGACCTCGAGCTCGGCAAACAGCAGGAGCCCAAGACCCGCGTCATGTTCGCGACCGTCGCGGGCGAGGCGTGGGCCCGCACTGGCCAAGCCCAAAAGGCTCTCGACACGCTCGAGCTCTTCAACCCTGACGACGCCGAGAACGAAGAGCTCCGGCCTCAAATGTGGCGAGCGCGAGCCTTTGCCTATGCCGCGCTGAGCGATGCGAAAGGCGTCGGTCGAGCGCTGCGCAAGCTTGCCGACATGAACGTCCAGCTTCTCGGCATGTTCGTCGGGCAGAAGAAGATTCATCCGCTGCTCGAGAAGGAAGCGAAGGCTCTCGTTCAGAAGCTCGGCGCGATGCCTCGACCGAAGATGATGCGGGTCATGAAATAGCTCGGAGCTGCCGTCCCGCGGCAGGCTCAATGGCGGACGCGAAGGCTCTCGAATTCGAGCCTTGGCCGCGCCTCGTGGCTCGGCCCTTTCCGCTTCAGCCGATTCCGCCCAGGTGGGCTCGTGCTCGCGGAGTCAGCAGAAGCTCTGGAGGAAGCTCACGGTCGCTCACGACCGGAACGTCAGGGGCTTCCGTCTCGAGGAGCTTGCGGACGAAACGTCGCGTGTCGGCCGAAGCGAGGACGACCGGCGTGGCGCCCGCTTCGCGAGTTTCGGCAATGGCACGACCGAGCGCCGCAACCACGTCGCGCAGCTGGCTCGGAGGTAGGGCAAGGAACGCGTGGCTTCCTTGGCGTGTGATGCCACGGCGTAGGGCATCCTCGACCATCGGGTCGATCATGACCACGTCGAGGTTCAGCGCACCCTTCGTGAGGCGGTAGGTGAGTGCGCGCTTCAAGTGAGACCGCACGGCTTCGGCGAGCTCTCGCGGATCACGTTCGTCCGCCAATCGTGCCCCGAGCACGTCCAGAATGGCCGTCAGGTCGCGAATGGGCACTTGCTCGTCCAGGAGACGCCGAAGTACTTCCGTGAGGAGCTGCAGCGAGAGGGGTTTCGGAACCACGTTCTTGACGGCGGAAGGCGCCTTTTCGGAGAGGGCGTCGAGGAGTGACTGCACGTCCGACATGCCTAGAAAATCCGAGGCTCTGCGGCGGGTGAGAGCCTCGACGGCGCGGGCGATGGGGGCCGCCGCCAGCGCAGGGTCGTCGAGAACGAGCCTTTGAGCCGGCACTTCGAACAGCAAAATCACCGCTTCGTTTTCGCCGATTTCGGTGGAACGGACGCAGGGAATCGTGGGGAGAGGAAGGCCGAGGTCGGCGAACATGCGGTCCCGGAGGGCCTCGAGCTCGCGGGAAACCGCGCCTTCGGAAAGGGCGTGCGCGCGGCTGCCAAGCTCGACGGCGAGGCTCGAGACGATGGGCACGAAGCGCTTCGGGGTGCGAGCGCTGGCGGCCTTCTTCGCGCTGGCCATGAAGACGATGCGCGCCGTTCCCAATGCTGCGATTCCCAGGGCCAGGAAGGGGGCCAGTGGCAGGCCGGGAACGAAGCCGAGCAGCACGACGAAGGCTCCGGTCGTCGCGAGTGCACGTGGGGAAGAGAACATTTGCTCGACGAGCTCGTCCCCAAGGGACGAATTTGCGTCGGCGTGCGACGTGCGGGTGACCAGAATGCCAGCCGCGGTGGACAAAAGGAGCGCGGGCACTTGCGACACGAGACCGTCTCCGACGGCAAGCAGGACGTACTTCGCCGCGGCTTGTTCGACCGTGAGACCCCTCTGCACGACGCCCACGACGAGGCCGAACACGACATTGACGACGACGATGACGACGGTGGCGATGACGTCGCCCTTCACGAACTTCATGGCGCCGTCCATCGCGCCGTAGAACTGGCTCTGGCGGCCCAGCTCGTTGCGGCGCGTGCGAGCCTCTTCGGCGGAGATCGCTCCGGACCGCAGCTCCGCATCGATCGCGAGCTGCTTGCCGGGCAGGGCGTCGAGGGAGAAGCGCGCAGACACCTCGGCGACGCGCTCTGCGCCCTTCGCGATGACGACGAACTGCACGATGGTGAGCAATGCGAAGACGACCGCTCCGACGAGAACGTTTCCGCGAACGACGAAACCACCGAACGCACGAATGACGGACCCCGCGTCTCCTTGAAGCAGGATGAGGCGGCTCGACGAAACGTTGAGCGCGAGTCGGAAAAGCGTGGTCAGAAGCAAAATCGAAGGAAAAGCCGCGAGAGAGAGGCTTTCTCTCGCATAGAGCACGAGGACGAGCACTCCCACCGAGAGAGCGATGTTCGCGGCGAGCAAGCCGTCGAGGAGCCACGTCGGCAGCACGACGACGAGCATCGCGACCGTTGCAAGCACGAAGACTGCGAGGACGATTTCGTTACGGCTGCGGCGGTCCGGAGACGTGAGGGAGAGGGCCACGTGCGAACCCTATCGGAAACCAGGCGTTTCGTGCGGTTCCACACGGCGAAAGAACCTGCTCGTGCGCCGCAGGAAGCGGGGCAAGAAGAGCAAGTGTGGGCGCCGAAATCGAAGGTTCGCCGATTTCACGTACGCTCGGAGGGAGTAGGGTATACTTTGATGTCTGACATGGAGCCCCCGCGCACCAGCCAACCCCCCATCGACGCTGCGCAACCTACGCGCAGGTTCAAGCGCTCTGGCTTCGGTCTGTCCGACGTTGGACGAAAGCGGAAGTCGAACGAAGACGCGTACTTCTTCGACGACGGCCTCGGCCTTTACATCGTTGGCGATGGGATGGGCGGTCATGCCGCCGGCGAGATCGCGAGCCAAGAAGCCGTCGAGACCGTCTACGGCATGGTCAAGCGTGGCATTCCGAGCCTTCGAGACCTTCAGAGCCCTCCCGACGAGGCGATGGTCCGCGCTGCCTTCCGAGTGATGGAAAGCTCGATTCAGGCAGCCACCTACATGGTTTTCTCCATGGCGGAGATGGACCGCGGCAAGAGCGGCATGGGCACGACCGTGAGCGCCCTGCTCGTCTTGGGCGACTTCGCGATCACCGCCCAAGTCGGTGACAGCCGCATCTATCGTGCTCGCGGCAGCGCAGTCGAACAGCTTACCGAAGATCACACGCTGATCGCGTGGCAAATCAAGCAGGGGCTCATCACTCCGCAAGAGGCGCAGCGTTCGCCCCACCGCAACGTCATCACTCGGGCGGTCGGCAATCGCGACTACGTCCAGGTCGACACGGGTCTTGTGGAGCTGCACAAGGGCGACCGCTTCCTTCTCTGCAGCGACGGCCTCCATGGCTACCTCAAGGACGAGGACGTGTGTCCGATCGTCGCCGCGGGTCAGGAGGTCGCCGTGCGCAAGTTCATCGACCTTGCGAACGATCGCGGTGGCAAGGACAACATCACCGCCATCCTCGTCGAGATCGACTGAGCCATCCGGCATCCTTGCGTGTAAGGCGTGTAGGGCGTGTAGGGCCCGAGCGTGAGCCAAGAACTTTGGCTCGCCGTCCCTCGCCCGCGCGCCCTCGTCCGCCACGCGGAACATCACGAGGCGCGAGCTGGTGTGGTGGAGTCGGTGTGCGAAGGCCGCTGCGTTCGTTGCCACAAAGTTGACCCTCTCTCTCCGGGCTTGGTAGGGGGTGGAGGTGCCCAAAGTGGGCGCCTTCGTTCCATAGGGACGCTGGGCCACGGGCGTGTCTCGAGGGACACATTCGCAGACGGCAATGTGTTGAAGATCGTTGAAGTTTTCGGGTGGCTCGGGAAGTGGATCTCTTGCCCCACGAGGTAACACGATGAAGAAGATCGGCGGTCGGATTGGCGTTCTAATGGGTGGCGCGAGCGCTGAGCGCGAGGTGTCGCTTCGCTCTGGTGAGGGCGTGGCGTCGGCGCTCGAGTCGCTCGGGCTCTCCGTCGTTCGGGTCGTGCTCGACGCCCCCGAGCGTTTCGCCGAGACCATCGTCGATGCCAAGCTCGACGTTGCGTTCCTGGCGTTGCACGGACGCTTCGGCGAAGACGGATGCGTGCAGGGGCTGCTCGAGCTCCTCGGTATTCCGTACACCGGTTCGAGCGTTCTCGCTTCGGCCCTCGCCATGGACAAGCTCAAGGCGAAGGAGCTTTTCCGACTTCACAACGTGCCGACGCCTCCGTACTTCGTCGCGACCCGAGACTCGCTCGTCGACCTTGCCGAAACGCACGAGAGCTTCGGCTTTCCTGCCGTCGTGAAGCCTCGTCGCGAGGGCTCGTCGGTCGGTCTCGCCATCGCCAAGGATCTCCTCGAGCTCGAGGCCGGGATCGATGCCGCACTCGATCACGACGACTCGGTGCTCGTCGAGCGCTTCGTGAAGGGCATGGAGGTGCACGTAGCGCTCCTCGGCGGGCGGGTGCTCGGCGCAATCGAAGTGTGTCCGAAGAGCGGCATCTACGACTATGCCTCGAAATACACGCCGGGTGCGACCGACTACATTGCTCCGCCACGGCTTCCGACGACCCGTCTGCGTGGGGTGATGAACCTCGCCGAGCGTGCCGCGCAAGCCCTAGGTTGTGCGGGAGCCTGCCGTGTCGATCTTCTCGTCACCGAAGGCGAGAACGAGTACGTGCTGGAAGTGAACACCTTGCCGGGCATGACGCCGACTTCGCTTCTCCCGAAGATCGCCGCGCAAGCGGGCATCGACTACCCGACATTGTGCGAGGCGATTCTCGAGCAAGCGACCCTTCACGGCCCCCGTGCGCAGGAGCGCGAGCCGACGTCGACGCGTCGGGTGGCGCTGCCGACCGGGACCGATGCCCGTCCCGAGCGCACGCGTCGCGCAGGCTGACAATGGCTGGGCACGACCCACAGGTCCACCGCCGGTACCTCGACTACCGCGAGTCTTACGTGTACTTCGCACGTGGTGGTCCACCGTGCATGTCGCTCGACGAGTTCACGGTGGCCGATGGTGAGCTTCGGGTCCTCCTCGGGAAGGCCGAGCTCGACGACGAGGAAGACGCCCGGCGGGCCGAGCTCGAGACGCTCCTTTTTCGGGACTGATCGAGCGCCGATTCGCGCGAGCGGCCGGCCGAGCGTCGGAAGGTCCCCGAACGCATCGAAACTGCGATACTCTTCAACGGTTGGACGAGTCGCTCCCCCGCCTTTTGTCCGGACGCTATCGGCTCGACGCGAAGGTCGGGCAAGGTGGCATGGGCGTCGTGTATCAAGGCGTCGACCTGGTGATGCAGCGTCCCGTCGCCGTGAAGCTCGTGCGAACGCGCGACGGCGTGCGGATCGACGAAGCCATCACGGGTCGTTTTCTTCGCGAAGCGAAACACACCGCGCGTATCCAACACGAGAACATCGTCGACGTGTTCGACCTCGGCCGAGGCGAGGACGGCGATCTTTTTTTCGTCATGGAGCTCCTTGCGGGCCAGACCCTTTCGCAGCTCCTTCAGTCCCAAGAGCGTCTCGAGCCCGAGCTCGCGACCCACGTGGGCGCGCAAATCGCCGATGCGCTCGAGGCAGCCCACCGCGGCGGGATCGTGCATCGGGACCTCAAGCCGGCGAACGTGATGCTCATGCAACGCGGTCAGGACCCGGCGTTCGTCAAGGTGCTCGATTTCGGCGTGGCCAAGGCTCACGCTGCGGGGGAGGCCGAGACGGCGCTTACGCGAACGGGCGTCCTCGTGGGCACGATCGAGTACATGGCCCCCGAGCAGATCCTCGGCCGCAAGGTCGATGGTCGTACCGACATCTATTCGCTCGGTGTGGTGCTCTACCGCTCGATCACGGGGTCGAACCCGTTTCGCGACGCTCTCATGCCCGCGATGATCCACAACCATTTGAACGTCATGCCGGAGCCCATGCAGTCGCGGCTTCCATCGACCGTCGTTTCGATCGCCCTCGAACGCGTCGTCGAAAAGTGCATGCGGAAGGATCCCAACGAGCGCTACGCGTCGATGTCCGACGTGGCCCGAGCGCTGCGTGCCTCTCTCCGACCGGACCCAACGGCCGACCTCCCGGAGCTCGGCGCAAGCAGCGAGCTCGACGGCGCCGAGGCAGACGATCCTTACGAGGAGGGGTTCGGCGCGGACGACGCAAAGACCCGTGTTCAACGCCGAGGCACCGCCGTGACGATGGTGCACAAGCCGCGTCCGGTACTGGAGAAGAGCCGGGATGCGACCCAGGTCACCGCGGTGACGAAGCCTGGCCCGGCTCCCGAAATCCTCACGCCCGTTCCGCCCGTTCCGCCGGAGCCGATCGTGCCGAATGGACCGCTCGATGCTGCATTGCCGGTCCTTCAAGCCAGCGACGAGCACGACGACCTGTCCGCGCTGATGACTCAGGTGGAGCCAGCGCGCATCTGCGCGATGTGCAGCACGCCGAATCTTCGGACGGCCATTCATTGTGCCGCTTGCGGAGTCGGGCTGCACACCGTGGAGCAAGCTGCCGTACGGGCACGTGTGACGGCCGGCGAGCGCGATGCGACCAAAAGGATCGTCACGAGGCCCGCGGCGACCCCATTTCCGAGTGTCCCAGCGCCGTGGCTCGGCCCCGGGCCATCGGTGCCCCCACCGACGCAACCGTCCGCGCCGTCCGCGCCCATGCCGGCCTTTCAGGCTCACGTGGCCCAGCAGCCCTTCCAGCCAAGCTTGCCGCACCCCCCGACGCACCCCACGTCGGGTCCCCACGCTCTCCCTCCGCCAGAGTTGCAGGCGGAGAGCATGTGGAGCCGAATGCTCCGTTGGGCAGGACTGAAGCGGAGCTAGCGCCCTCTGGAGGAGCGCATTTCGCCGGCGTTCAGGTCGTGGCGTCAGGCTTCTTGTTGAGCGCCTTGCGGGCTCTGTAGGCGTAGTAGCCGAGCGCGGCTGCGCCTGCGCCTAGGAAGCAGATCGCCATGATGCGCTTGAGGCGAGGGGACTCCATGTCGCCGTCGGCGATCGAGGCCATCACGCCGTCGTTGCTGGTCGGGTGCTCGGTGGAGTTGTCGGTGCCGCGCGACGTCTTCCCGCTGCCTCCCGAGAGCTCGTCGCTCGAGGCTCCGCCTCCGAGAGAGGCCTTGCTAGCGGCATGGCCACCACCGCCACCGCCGCCACCACCGCCACCGCCGCCACCGCCGCCACCACCGCCGCCACCCGAGCTTCCGCCCGAGCTTCCGCCCGAGCTTCCCCCGCCCGAGGTCCCACCGCTGCCGCTGCCCTCGCCAGACGACACGGCCGAACCTGCGCTTGCGCTTCGATTCGACAATGCGCCGCCGAGGAGCTTCATGGCGCCTGCACCAAGGAGCAGCACCCCCACCAGCAGCAGCGCGTACTCGGCGAGGCTTGCGCCTCGTCGTAAGGCGGTCGTGCGGTATGGCTTCATGTGAATGAAAGGTACTTCGCCAAGGCGCGGAGGGAAAGCCGCCGGTCTTTTTTCCTTTTGCGCCGCCCAAGCACCAACCGGCTTCCGGTAGGCTCGTGGGGTGACGGCCTCTCTCGCGGAGCTCGAAGCCACATCGAAGCGCTACGGTCCGCTCACGGTCGTGGCGCGGGTTTCGCTCGCCGTGCGAAGTGGCGAAGTTCATGTTGTTGCAGGGGAAAATGGTGCCGGCAAGAGCACGGTGCTCAAGATTCTCGCGGGTCTCGTCTCACCGGACGAGGGGCAGGTGCGCATCTGCGGAGCTCGGGTGATGCGGTTTTCGCCTCGCGTCGCCAAGGCTCACGGGGTGGCCTTGGTCGCGCAGCACTTTTCGTTGCTCGATGGTCTTACGGCGCTGGAAAACGTCGTTCTCTCGGCTCCGCCCCACGGCCCATTCGGGGACTTCCGCGAAGGTGCTGCGCGATCCAAGGTCGAGGCCATCTTGGCAGACCTTGGAGCGTCCATCGATCTCGGACGAAAGGTGGCCGACCTCGGTATCGGCGAGAGACAGCGCCTCGAGATCGCACGTGCTCTCTTTCTCGACGCGAGAGTCCTCTTGCTCGACGAGCCCACCGCCGTCTTGTCCCTTGGGGAAGCCGACTCCCTCTACGCTCTCCTTCGTCGCATCGCCAACGCCGGACGCGCGGTCGTCGTCGTGAGCCACAAACTCGACGAAATTCGTCGATTTGCGGATTCGGTGACCGTCCTTCGTCGGGGGGCCGTAACGTTCGACGAACGCCTTTCACGCGGCAAAGTCGACGATGCCACGATGGACCGAATCGAGCGGGCGATTCTCGGGGAAGCCGCTCCGTCGCCAGAACGAAGATCCGAGCTTGCTCGGTTTGGCGACGTCGTCGCGCGTCTCGAGGGCGTCCCACTCGGAACGTCAGGTAGGAACGAGCACCCTCTCGACCTCGCCATTCGGAGCGGGGAAATCGTTGGCATTGCCGGTGTGACGGGGAACGGTCAGGAGAAGCTCGTGCGCTTGCTTGCGGGGCAAGAGCCCGCGACGCGCGGCACGCTCACGCTTCCTGCGGAGGTCGCCGTCGTCCACGAAGACCGGCACCGCGAAGGTCTTTGCCTCGACGTTCCGCTTCGTGACAACGTCTTGCTCGGGGAGCACGCCCGCTTCTCCCACTACGGAGTGCTCGATCTCGCGGCGATGCAGGTCGAAGCCTCGCGTCGGCTCTCGGCGGCGGACGTGAAGGGCGCGGCGGCGACGTTGGATCTCGATCTGCCTGCACGCGCACTCTCTGGAGGGAATCAGCAAAAAGTCGTTTGCGCACGTGCCTTTGCACAAGTCGGACGGGGGGCTTCGTTGCTCGTTCTGGCCCATCCCACTCGGGGGGTGGACGTGCGCGCGGCACGGACGATTCGCGACGGCATTCGGGCGGCTTCCGCTGCGGGGGCTGGGATTGTCCTCGTCAGCGCCGATGCCGCGGAGCTTCGGGCACTCTCGAATCGTTTGTTCGTTCTCTTTCGCGGCCGCGCGACGGAGCTGCCCGTAGACGTCTCGGACGAGATTCTGGGCCATGCGATGTTGGGCGAGTCGTGACGATGGCGCGCGCCACGGATCGCCTGCTGGCGGTCGCGCTTGGGCTTCTCTGCACCTACGTCGTGTTTTGCCTCGTGGTGTTCGCGTACGGCGAAGCACCGCGTGCTGTCGTCGCCGAGCTTCTGGCCGGTACCTGGGGCAGCACGTACGGAATCGGGCAGGTCCTTTTCAAGGCGACTCCGCTTCTTTTTGCCGGGGTTGCCATCGACGTGGGCCTTCGTGCGAAGCTCTTCAACGTTGGCGCGGAAGGTCAGATCGCCGTTGCAAGCTTGGCGGTTGCCGTGGTCGGCACGCTATTGCCGGCCGGCTGCCCGAGGGTAGTCGCGTGGACAACCTCGATCGTCGTGGCTGCCGCCTGTGGCGCCGCGTGGGCTGCTCCGCCTGCATTTTTGCGTGCGAAGCGTGGCGTGCACGAGGTGCTCACCACGGTGCTGATGAACCGCATCGCCGATACGCTGCTGTCGTTGGCGCTCGCATCCGGTCTTGCCTTGGCGGGCACGACGCGGACTCGGGACGTGATCGACGCAGCCAAGATTCCGCGCCTCGACGTGCTGGCGAAGGGTTTTGAGGGCTCGTCGGCAAGCTTCGCGATCCTCCTCGCGCTCGCGACCGCCGTCGCCGTGAGCTTCGCATTCCGCCGCACGCGTGCGCGCGAGCTCTGGTTGGTCGGCGAGAATCCGACGGCGGCCGCGGCGGCGAAGATACCCGTCACGAACCGCATCGCGCAGGCCATGCTGCTTTCTGGCGCGATTGCGGGCCTTGCTTCCACCGCCACGGTGCTGGGCTACAAAGGGTACTTCGAGCTCGGTCTCGGGGCGGGGGCCGGGTTCGGGGGCCTCGCCGTGGCCATGATCGGCCGGGGCAGCGTTCTCGGGTTGGTGCTCGCGGCGCTCTTGTTCGGCACGCTGGAGCAAGGCGGGCTCGTCGTGAATGCCCACGTTCCTCGAGAGGTCATGTCGGTGCTCGAAGGCGTGGCCATCGTGCTCGTCGCTCTGGCCGAGCGGAACCTCGTTCGCACTCACGCCGCCGCCTCCGAGGTGCCCCAGTGAGCGGAACGAGCGCCCTCTTTTCTGCCGCGTTCGTGGCTGCCTCCATTCGCATGGCGGTGCCGCTCGGATTTGCGGCCCTTGGGGGCGTCTTGTCCGAGCGTTCCGGCGTTCCGAACATTGCGCTCGAAGGCGTCCTTTTGGGTTCGTCGTTTGCCGCGGTCTGTGTGCACGTCGCGACGGGAAGCGCGACGCTGGGTCTCCTCGGCGGTGTCCTCGTGGGAGCCGCCTTCGGTGCCGTGCATGCTGGGCTCGTGGTGCGAGGGAGGGTGGACGCGATCGTGAGCGGGCTTGCCCTCAACTTGATCGCCTTTGGTGGAACCCGAGCGCTGCTGCGCGCCTTCTACCATTCGAGCTCCAACTCGCCGAATGTACGTGGCTTTTCGCTATTTGCCGGTTCCGGAACGACCTCCTCGGATGCCCTTGTCCGTGCGCTTCTCGACCCTACGACGTGGCTATTCGTCGCCCTGGCGTTCTTCGTTGCTTGGCTCGTCGACAAGTCGTGGTTTGGCTTGTGGATTCGCGCCTCGGGAGACGATCCCCGCGCGGCGTATGCCTCTTCGGTTCCGGTGACTCACGTGAGGTTCTGGTCCGTCGTCTTGGGGTGCGCCATCACCGGGCTCGGGGGAGTGGCCCTCGCCTTCGAACAGCACCAATTCCAGTCCGGAATGAGTGGGGGACGTGGATTCATCGCGCTCGCAGCGGTGATCGTGTCCGGATGGCGCCCACTCCGTGCCGTAGCGGCCTGCTTCGTGTTCGCGATCCTCGATGCGATGGGGTTCGTGCTTCAAGATGCTGGAGGATCGCTGCCCCAGCTCTTTTCGGCGCTGCCTTACGTCGGCACGCTCCTCGTGCTGGTGGCGTTCGCGAAAAAGGGCGCGTTTTCGGCTCCGGCAGGACTCGGTCAGGCTCCCGACGAAGACTGAATTCCGAGGAGCGGTCAGCGTCCTCCGCGATCGTGAAGGACGCGTCCCTGCCTTACCACGAGCCAGGTCCCCGGCGTGCCCCATGGTTGAAGAATGCATGTTTCATGGGGCCATTCGTAGGCCGCGAAGTCGGCATCGTACCCCTCTCGAACCACGCCTTTCGTCCCTCCAAGCCCGAGGCACTCGGCGGCATGACGGGTGGCTCCCAAGATGGCTTCGTGCGGGAAGAGCCCGTAGCTTCGAACGGCGAACGCGAGTGCGAGTGGGAGGCTTTCGGTCGGGGCCGTGCCAGGGTTCGCATCGCTCGCCACGACGAGCTGCACTCCTGCACGTCGAAGCTCGGCCACCGGAGGCGGGGCTTGTCCAAGGGTGAAGCTTGCGAGCGGCAAGAGGCCCGCGGCCACGTGCGTCGATGCCAGCGCCGCGATGCCCTTCGCTGAAACGTGCTCGAGGTGATCGGCCGAGAGCGCTCCTGTGTCCGCCGCGAGCTCTGCACCGCCCACATCGGCGAACTGACCGACGTGGAGTCGAGTACCGAGACCGAGTGCCTGCGCTTGCCGTGCGAATCGACGCGCTTCTTCGACCGTGAAGGCGTTTGCGTCGACGTAAGCATCCACGAACTTCGCCAAACCTCTTTTTGCGACCCGAGGGAGAACTTCGTCCACGACGCGTGTGACGTATCGATCGCGATGCTCGCGGTCTTCGACGGGGATGGCGTGCAACCCTAGGAAGGTCGGCACGACCGCCGGAAGGGTCGGGTCGGCGCCTGCGCGTGCAATGGCTTCGAGCTGGCGAATCTCGAGATCGGGCAAGAGCCCATAGCCGCTCTTTACCTCGCAGGTCGTCACTCCGAGCGCGGCCATGCGGCGGAGGCGTGCGGCGAGGACGTGGGCGATGGCATCTTCGGTGGCCTCTTGGATGGCGCGTTGGGACGCCACGATTCCGCCGCCAGCTGCGGCGATCTCGCGGTAGTCGGCACCTGCCATGCGAAGCGCGTACTCGACGTGGCGCGAGCCGACCCAAGCCGCATGGGTGTGGGCGTCGACGAGGCCGGGGAGGGTGACTCCGCGATCGAGAGCCACCTCGCGGAGGCCTTGCGGAAGGTCGGCCTCGGAGCCCACGAACGAGAATCGACCATTCTCGTCGACGACGAAGCCCGCGCGTTCGATGACGCCGAGAGGGTTCTCCCGGGTGGAGCGCGCGGGATCGCACGTGACGAGGCGTGGCGTGCGGTAGGCGGTCGGCTCGACATGCGCAGTGCTCGGGCCAATCATCGCGAAACCTTTCGTGCGATTTCTTCTCGCAGCGCGGCGTGCGACGCAAAGAGCGCCTCCCGCTCGGCCCGAGGCAGGGACCTCGGTGGGCAGGAGCGCCGCATCGCGAGACTCCGTGCGAAAGCTTCCTCGCAACGCACGCGAAACGCCGGATCGCGCTCGACCTCGGCCACGAGCGCCGCCCGTGCTCGAAAGACGCGGGCTTCGTCGGAGCAAATGAGGAGAATGTCGCACCCTGCTCGAATGGCGGAAACCGAAGTCTTTTCGACGTCTTGTGAGAGTGCTTTCATCTCGAGATCGTCCGAAAAGAGGACGCCTTCGTAGCCAAACGAGCCGCGCAGGAGATCATGCGCGATGGCGCGGGAGAGTGTTGCGGGGGCCGTGTCGAGCGCGGAGTACACGACGTGTGCGCTCATGAACGCTGGGATCCGTGTGGCGAGTCGAAAGGGAAGTAGCTCGGTGGCGTCCAGCGCTTCACGACTCTTCGAGACGAACGGAAGCTCGAGGTGAGAGTCCGTCTCGGTGTCCCCGTGTCCGGGAAAGTGTTTGCCACAGGCCAGGAGCCCGGCGTCCGCGAGGCCATCCGCGAACGCGAGCGCAAAACGAGCGGCTTCCTGCGGCGTGGCTGCGAACGCGCGGTCCCCGATGATTGGGTTTTTCGGATTCGAGTCGACGTCCAGAACCGGTGCAAAGTCCATCGTGAGCCCGAGGGCCCGAAGCTCTTCACCGAGAGCCTTTCCGGCGCGCTTCACGAGGTCGAGGTCCCCGGTCGCGGCGAGTGTCCGCATGGGTGGAAGCGACAAGACGGGCGGGCCGAGCCGAGCGACCCTCCCTCCTTCTTGGTCGATCGCGAGGAGCGGGGGAAGCTCCGGCTGAGCCATTTCTGCGAGCCGTTCGAGACTCTCGGCAAGTGCATCGGCACGGTGTGCTTCGGGTTCGACGAGGTTTCGTTTGAAGACGACGAACCCTCCGAGCGTTCCGTCCTGGTGTGCACTCTGCAGCGCCGCCTGGGGAAACGTGCCGGAGTAGCCAACGACGAGGAGCTGCCCGCACAGCTCTTCGGACGACCTCGCCGTGGCACGATGGAGACGCGAATCGCCGGGGACGGTGCTTTCCATGGCAGGAGAGTCTATTCGATAGAGATGCGCGGACGCGTCTTTCGGTGGACCTTGCCCTCGGTTGTTTTGGTCGTCGCATGCGGTGCAGCACCCAGCCAAGACCCGCGCGTCGCCCCTTCTCTGCCTCCGCCTGCGTCGGCTCGAGTCGCCCCACACGTCGAGGTCGCGGCCAGCGCGCGCCCTGCCGAGGCTTCCCTCGCGAAGCCCGCGCCTCGGGGCAAGGTGCGAATGAAGGAGGCGCGGCTTCGCATGCTCGCGCTTCTGAACCGCGACCGCGCGACGCAAGGCCTCGCCCCACTCGTGCTCGACGAAGGCCCAGCCCAGCGCTCCGCGCAGCGTCACGCCGAAGACATGGCAAAAAATGGCTTCTTGGGCCACATCGGGTCCGACGGCTCGGTGCCCGAGCAACGCCATACCGAAGCCGGAGGGGTCGACATGGTGCTCGAAAACGCGTCGTGCATGGAGGACCTCAAGAAGCGCGAGCTCGAGGCCGATCCGCTCGTGGACGAAGCCGACATCGCGCACGCCGAGCACCTCTTTTTCGACGAGGTTCCGCCGCACGACGGTCATCGAAAAAACATCCTGAAGCCCCACCACACCCGCGTCGGCATAGGCATCGCGTTGCCTGCCTCGACCGCGCAGGAGATTGGGGCCCCGTGTTTCACGCAAGAGCTCGTCGATGGTTACAGCACGTACTCCGCCCTTCCGAACAAGGCCAAAGTGGGGACGACGGTTCGCGTCGAAGGGACGGTCGTCGCACCGGCAACGTTCGGAGGCGTCGGTATTGCTCGCATCGATCTGCCAACGCCGCTCGCGCCCTCAGAGGCGAACAAGCGGCGAAGCTACCTCGTGCCACCGCCCTATCAAATGTACTGGCCCAAAGGCTTCGTTACGCCGGTTCCCGTGGAGGTGAGTGGGGGCACCTTCCGCATCGATCTGCCGCTCTCCGATGGCGGAAAACCAGGCCTCTACGAGATTTCGGTATTTGGGAAGCTTCCAGGAATGGCAAGCCACGGAATGCTCAGCGTGCGCACCATCGAGGTCACGAAGTAGGCGAAGTAGGCCGTCCTGAATCAGGGCTCCACGACGGCAGCCGTCCAGTCGGTGGGGCATTCCGGTCGCGCGGCCGAGCCAGGTCCGACGCATGCGAGGGGGCTCTTCGGAGGTCCGAGGAGCAAGAACCCCGTCGTCGGAATGAAGGGCATGGTCTTCGAGCGGCGTCGCTCGATGACGAGGCGATGGCGTTCGCGTTCGTCGGCTTGCCCTGCGGCGTGCAGCTTGTCGAGTTGGAACCGAACGCTCTCCCGCGTGTCGTCGTCTTCGGCGACGGCGTACGCGCGCTCGAGGGCTCGTCGCGCGGCCTCGCGTTCCCCCGCACGGTTCAAGAGCGTCACCGCGGCGAGGGTCCGATCGGGTTTGGCGCCTAGCTCCACGGCGTGCACGATCGCGAGCGCACCGTCCCGTCGCCAAGCTTCACGCTCGCTTTCGTCGAGCCACGCGACGCCGAGGTAGCTCACGAACTCGCCGTAGTGGAGCCACACGTTCGGATCACGTGGACGAAGCCGTGTGCCTTCCTCCAGGTACCTGCGCGCCGCGAGAGCATCTTCGCGCTCGCCCTTCAGTGGGCGATAAACAAAGAGGGTGTCGACGTAGCGGTAGATGGGGGCAAAGTCCTTGTCGAGTACCAGAAGCCCGTCCAAAAACCGAACAAGATCGGAATGTTCCAGGTTTCTGTGCTCGCTCCAGTGGCGTCCGTACTCGACGAGCAGCTTGGCCCAGAGGATGTCGCATGCGGCTGCGTCGTAGCCCAACGTCATGCGTTTGAGCTGATGCGCGGGCGGCAAATAGAAGATGTCGGCCTTCGTGCGCGCGCGCGCGGCATCGGCGACCAAGCGGGCCTGGCCAAACACGATTCCGACCACGGCGGCTCCGGCCACCAGAGCTCCGACGAGGGCCGTCTTCTTCTCGGAGTAAGTGCTCATTCGACCTCGGAGAGGACCGTGAGCCCCGGCTCGACGGTCACCAAACGGCCGTCGCTCTTCCCGCGGACCTCGAAGGTGCTCGTGTTTCCGTCGCCGTCGAGATCGCCGTGGGCGTGGGCCATGAACGTTTCGCCGTCGCGATCGTAGCCGAACGAAAAGGCATGGGGTGCGTTGTTGGGGAGTGGCTCGAAGGCGAGCGCTTTCCACGTGGGGTGGTCCCACGTTCCGGGCGCCTCGATGACGAAGACCCCCCGAGGGACTTGCGCTGGGGTGAGTGGAGCAGGGCCGGGGAGCGATCCATCGTGGGTGAGGCCATACGCCACAGAGGCCTTGCCGAGTCGCTCGACGCCGGAAAGGGGCTCGGCGAGCCGCGAAGCGTGAAAATCACGTAGGAATGCGGGAATCGCGGCAGCAAGAATGGAACCGACTACCGCGAACCCGATCGCGCCCTGCATGGCCGTGGCGCCGCGCGAACGCGTTCGCCGAAGAACGCGCGGCAGAACGCGCGGGAGAACGCGCCGATGTGCGAGCTGCACGTCGGCCGGCACCTTCATTCCTCGGGGTCCTCTTTGACGAGGTTGCCGACGAGGGCGTGCGCATCCGAGCCGGGGCTGACGGGAATCCAGAACAACGAGCGGGTTCCGTTGCCGTTGAGGTCGCCCTCGGCGTAGCCCTTCGCCGAAGCCTGGAAGCCGACCCCCTCCGACGTGAAGCGGTAGGCGTAGTGTTGCGGCTGAGCGACGCTGAACCCGAGCTCTTTCCACGGTGAGCCGGCCCAGTCGGCCGAAGACGACTGGTACCGTTTGGCTCGTACGTCGAGCGGGTCGGCCGGCACGCTGGCCTTCGAGGATGGCGGGAAGTGCCGCATCGCCCTCTTGGCTTCGACCGTGGCTCCGGCCGGTTGGTTGGCGTCGGACTTGTCGTAAAACTCGGCTGCCGCTTTGCCGAGCGCCGTCACCTCGCTCACGGCCTCGGTGGTTTTCGTGTAGCGAATGTATCGCGCGGCGCCGTACATGCCGATGGCGCTCACGCCGGCAGCGACGACCACGAGGTTCATCACGTCGACGAGCGTCACGCCCCTCATGAGCGCACGCGATCGTGCGGGCTTTGCAGAGTCGGCACCAAGCTCCGCCGAAGCGGAACGTCGTGGCCGAAGAACGTCATGGTCTGAACGGGCAAACCTCACGCTGCCCGGAGGATAACCTACTTGCGGGTTCTTTCGCATGGGGGTCTTATGCCCGCGTGCGCTTTCGTCTTGGCCGAGTCGCTCCTCTCCTATGTTTTTCGGGGGCGTGCGCCCTGATTTACCAAGTCGCGTGGCTGCGGGAGCTTCGCCTGGTCTTCGGGGCCAGCACGGCGGCCTCGGCGGCCGTCCTGGGGGTCTTCATGGGGGGCCTCGGTCTTGGAGGGCTTCTCCTCGGCAAGCGGGCCGATCAGGTCAAAAACCCGCTCCTTTTCTACGCGAATCTCGAGATCCTGGTGGCCGTGGCGTCGGCCGTGACGCCTCTGCTCGTGTGGCTTTCGCGGACGACGTACTTGGCGCTCGGAGGCCAATCGACCCTCGGAATCGTGGGAGCCACGGTCGCCCGGCTGCTCCTCGGGGCGCTCGTTCTCATCGTGCCGACCACGCTCATGGGCGGAACCATGCCCGCCGCAGCGCGAGCCGTAGCAGACGAGTCGGACCCAGGACGCCGCTCGGTCTCGGTCCTCTACGGGCTCAACACTCTTGGCGCCGTCGCGGGGGCGCTCGCTGCCAACTTCGTCATGTTGGAGGTGTTCGGCACGAAGCTCACTCTCTGGATGACATGTCTTCTCAATATCCTCGTTGGCCTCGTGGCGCGAATGCTGTCGCGAAACCCAATCGACGAGGAAAGGCAGAAGGCGCCCGCGCGCATCGCTTCGACCGACGATGACGGAGAGAAGCCTTCGACCCTCGTCGAAAGCAAGGAAGACAATGCCGCTGCGGTTGAGACTGCAGCGAACGCCGAAGCGACGCCCAAGCCCGAAAAGCTAGCGGAAAAGAAGCCCAAAGCGGAAGCCCGGCCCCCCGAGGCGCTCCTCGGGGAGGCCGTCTTGCCGGCGTCCCTGTCTTGGTTTCCCGCCGTGGCCGCCGCCGTAGTCGGGTTTGCGTTCTTGCTCATGGAGCTCGTGTGGTACCGGATGCTCGCGCCGCTGCTTGGCGGCTCGTCCTACACCTTCGGTCTCATTCTCGCGGTCGCCCTTCTGGGAATCGGCGCGGGGGGCGCCCTTTACGGGTTCGGAAAAGCCGTTCCCACGCTGCGTGGGTTCGCGTTCACGTGTGGCCTCGAAGCGCTGTTCCTCGCGCTTCCGTACGCCGCAGGGGATCGCATCGCGCTGCTCGCGCTTGGCCTCCGGCCACTCCGGATCCTCGGCTTCGGTGGCAGCATCGTCTCCTGGGCGCTCGTGTGCGCCGTCGTGATCTTTCCTGCCGCCGTCGTGGCTGGTGCCCAGTTCCCCCTCATCATCGGCCTCTTCGGCAAGGGCGGAAAAGATGTCGGAAAACATATTGGTATCGCGTATTTAGCCAATACCCTCGGCGCCATCGTTGGGTCGTTGTCCGGTGGCTTCGGGCTCATGCCGACGCTCACGGCCCCGGGCTGTTGGAAGCTCGTCGTCGGCCTGCTGTCGGCCTTTGGCCTCGTTGCGCTCTTCTTCTCGTCGCGCCACGAAGGAAAGCGGGGCTTCGTCTATTTTGCGGCTCTCGGGACTGCAGGGCTCGCCCTCGCCACCTTCTTCGCCGAGGGACCGACGGCCGCATGGCGTCACTCGCCCATCGGCGCGGGCCGCATGGATACGCTCGCCGCGAACCCGACTCCGAACGAGATCGAACGCTGGCGGCGAGAAACGTTCGGCGGAATCCTCTGGGAGCGGGATGGCTTGGAGAGCACCGTAGCTGCAGGGCGAAAGTTCGGAACGAGCTTCATCGTCAACGGCAAAACCGATGGCAACTCGCTCGGGGATGCGCCGACGCAAATCATGAGCGGCTTGCTGGGGGCGATTCTTCATCCATCACCGAAGCGCGCCCTCGTGGTCGGCCTCGGGACGGGCAGTACGGCGGGGTGGTTGGGGCGCGTCCAAGGCATGGAGCGCGTGGATGTCGTGGAGCTCGAGCCCGCCGTGGTCGGGATCGCGGTCGAGTGCGCACCCATCAACGAAAGGGTCCTCGAAAACCCCAAAGTGCGCGTGGTGCTTGGCGACGCTCGCGAGGTCCTGCTCACGTCCAGTGAGCACTACGACATCGTGTTCTCCGAGCCCTCGAACCCCTACCGTGCCGGCGTTTCGAGCCTGTACACGCAGGAGTACTACCGTGCGGCGCGCACGGCGCTCAACGCGGACGGCTTGTTCATCCAGTGGATGCAGGGCTACGAGGTGGATGCGGACGCGCTCCATACCGTTCTCACGACCGTGCGCAGCGTCTTCCAGGAAGTGGAGCTTTGGGAAACGATGCCCGGAGACTTCCTCGTCTTGGCTCACCCGACGGCACATGGTCCCATCGATGTCGGAATGCTCACGAAGCGGCTCGCCGAAGAGCCGTACCGAACGGCCGTCAAGTACGTTTGGGGCGGAACGAGCCCGGAAACCGTGCTCTCGCACTTCGTGGCGACCGACGCATTTTCCAAGCGCCTCGTGGACAACAAGGTCGGAGTCGTCAACGTCGACGACCTCAATCGCCTCGAGTTTTCGTACGCACGGTCCGTCGGGATGGAGGGAACGCTCGCCGACGAAACCATCCGTCTCTCCCGAGCCCTCGCGACCGATCGTCCGTCGGTGAACGGCCCTGTGCGCTGGGATCGCGTGGACGCCGCCTGGGTGCTTTTCCGGAAGCTAAACGACAGCCCAGCGGCCTTCCCGAGGCCCGTCGATCCCTCGAAGAAAGAAGAAGTCGCGCTGCGCAAGGCGTACTCGGGCTTCGAGGTCGCGCCTGGTTCGGAGGTGCTTCGAGCATTCTCCGAGGCGAAAATCAGCGATCCGACCTACTTCGAGACCGTCGCGCTCGCCCGCGCGGCAGCGGTCACCTCACTCGATGCAAGCGTCGTGGCGGTCGCCGTGAAGGATCTCGATCCGGCCACGGGTCACATCGTTCTTGCTGCGCACGCCGTCCGACACCAGGACGAAAAACAGGCCACCGCCCACTTGCTCTCGGCGTTCGAGCTTGCCCGCTCCAGCATTTGGGTCGACAAGCGCAGCTTGGTCTCGGCGTTCGGGCTGGTCCGCGAGGTGGTGGCGAAGTCTCCGTCATCCGCCGACACTTTCCTTCATGCCGTCGAGAAGCCCTTCGTCTTGAACATGGAGGACACCGAGCGTCGGCGGGTGGCGATCTGGCTTGCGGGCCGAGCCATGACCGCCGGTTGCGAGGTGGTGGAGGACGATCCGCGCGGATTTCCCTGGGAGCTCCATGCACTCGAGGACCGGGTGGCATGCTTCAAACGAACCAGTTCACCCCGTTTGGGAGCAGCCGAGGCCGACTTGGGGCGGTTTCTCAAGCAATCCGCCACCCCGGTAGGTGGACGCTGACGAATCCCGTCGGCCTCGGGGCCCCAAGGTGTCGAAAAACGTCAGTTGGGCGGAGGCGCGACCCCTTTTGTGGGGTTTTTGGGATGGACCGAAACCTGCTTAAGTCCTGTCACCGAAAGGGAAGGTTGAGCACATGAAGAGTTTCCTCCGCAAACGCCGCACGGGTGGCTTTACGCTCATTGAGCTGATGATCGTCGTCGCCATCGTTGCCATTCTGGCCCTGCTCGCCATCTTCGGTGTCAGCAAGTTCCTTGCGACCGCGAAGACGGCCGAAGCCACGAACACGGTTGGCCAGATCAACAAGCTCTCGATGCAAGCGTACGAGCGCGAAATGGCGAGCCCGCAGCTCCAAATCGCGGGCGGCGCCGGCGGCACCGCTATCCACGCGTTCTGCGGCACCTCTGTCTCGGTCCCGGCGGCTGCGGCAGACGTCAAGAACAAGAAGTACACGCCCGCACCCGCCGGCGACTACCTCGCCCTCGTGGCGGGTACGAACGACAACACCAACGGTTGGCGTTGCCTCAAGCACGAAATGAACGAGCCTCAGTACTACCGCTACCAGTACACCAAGGGCGCGGCGCCCACGATGGGTAGCCCCGCCGGTCTGCCTGGCGGCGGGTCGTGGCTCGCCGAGGCCGAAGGCGACCTCGACGGCGACGGCACCGTGTCGCGCTTCGTCACCGGTGGTGGTCTTTCCGCCCAAGCGACTCCCGTTCCGTTCACGCAGATCGTACAAGAGAACCCCGAAGAGTAGTCTTTGGGGAAGCTAGAGGTCGGGAGCTTGGTTCCCGGCCTCGGTCCACTGGAGGAGCGATGAAACGAAGTCGTCGGCACTCGGCAGGGTTCACCCTCATCGAGCTCATGATCGTCGTGGCGATCATCGCGGTACTCGCCCTCCTTGGAGTCGCGGGCTACGGCAGAATCATTCGTACCTCGCACGCAGCCGAGGCACGGCAAATGATCGGTGCGATCAAAATCGCACACGAATCGCGTCGGGCCGAGACGGGCTCGTTCGCGCAGCCGTCCAACGGCTCGTTGGCCAACTTCTGCCCGACGGGCGTTGGAGCGGGTATCGGGATAAAGTTCTCTTGGGATCCGGGCTGCCAAGCGTGGAACACGATCCCAGTGCAATCGGACGGTCCTGTTCTCTTCCAGTACGCGTCCGTTTCAGGAGTTGCGGGTGCGGCGCCGCCCCCGGTCACCATGAACGGCTTGGCCTTCAACTGGCCCGTACCCACGGTTACCGATTGGTATGTCACCGTGGCACGCCTCGACGAGAACAACGACGGCCTCTTTTGTCGTCTGGCGGGAAGCTCGTTCACCAATGAAATTGCGGTAGAGAACGAAGGGGACTGATTCGTCGGTCGCCAATATTGAGGAAGGCCGGTTGCCGAAAGGCGGACCGGCCTTTCTGCTTTTTTGTCCAGGCTTTCGTCGTGGCTTCCGGGCAGGTTTTTCGCGGACGCTGTGGCCGCGGGAGAGTGGAGTCACTTGCCCGAAGGTGGGCGCTCGATCATCGGAGCCACGAGCATCGACTCGCTCTGCGGCTCCTCACCTTCGTCCATCGCGTACTTGGCAAGCCGGTAGCGAAAGCTCCGAAAGGTGATTCCGAGGAGCTTCGCGGCCGACGTACGCACGCCGCCGGTTCGCTCGAGGGCCTGCACCAAGAAGCGTCGTTCGAGCTCGCCAATGACGTCGTCTAGGTTGCAGCCGTCTTCTGGAATCTGCACGAGGGTTGGCGTTGGCGCCGCCGCGAAGCCGCTCACTTCGCGAGGCAAATCCCCAAGGCCAATCGTGATTCCGAGGGACAGCGCGACGGCTCGTTCGACGATGTTCTCGAGCTCTCTCACGTTTCCAGGAAAGCCGTAGGCGTCCAAGGCGCGAAGCGCATCGGGACCGAAGCCACGAAGCCCTTTGCCATGCTCCCTTGCGCACCGCTCGAGGAAATAGTTCGCCAATACGGGGACGTCCTCGCGCCGCTCGCGAAGGGGAGGGACCTCGATCCGCAACACGTTGAGACGGTAGTAGAGGTCCTGGCGAAAGGTTCCCGCCTTGACGTCCGCTTCGACGTCGCGGTTCGTAGCGGCCAGCATGCGTACGTCCACCGCCACTTCGTGCGACTCGCCGATGCCTCGCACTTTCCGCTCTTGAAGCACGCGCAGGAGCTTGACCTGCATCGGGAGGGGTAGCTCGCCCACTTCGTCCAAGAGCACCGTGCCGCCTTCGGCCTCGCGAAAAATGCCGAGCTTCCGTGAGCTTGCACCGGTGAAGGCGCCGCGCTCGTGGCCGAACAGCTCGCTCTCGATGAGCTGCTCGGGGAAGGCCCCGCAGTTGACGACGACGAACGGCTTGGATGCGCGATCCGAGGCCTCGTGCACCGCGCGAGCGATTCGTTCTTTGCCCGTGCCACTCTCCCCCGTGATGAGCACGGTGCTCTTCGAGCTCGCGATTCGTCGCACGAGGTCGAGGATGCGTCGCATCGACTCGGAGTGAAAAAGCAGACCGTCGTGGCCCTTGTCGAGCCGATCGACCTGGGCGCGCAGCCGGTGGTTTTCGGTGACGATGGCGCCTTTCTCGAACGCCTTCTGCACCAGAGCGCGCAGCTCGGCCGTGGAGAACGGCTTCGCGATGAAGTCGTACGCTCCGCGGCGCATGGCTTCGATGGCTTGCTCGACCGTCGAGTGTGCGGTCATCACGATGACCTCGGTGGCGTCGGAGCGTTCCCGCGCGAGGGTAACGAGATCGAGCCCCGAGCCGTCCGGCATCATCAGATCGGCCAGCACCATGCCGTAGGGGCGAGGCGCGTTCATGATGGCGTCGCGTCCGGCAGAAAAGCCTGGCGCTTGCGTGACCTCGTAGCCATCCCTTCGGAACAGGATGCCGAGCATGTCGCGCAGGCCAGGCTCGTCGTCGACCACGAGCACGGAGCGAGGATCTTGAGCGGTTCCCAAGATCCTCACCGTACCATGCGAATCAGTCGCGAAGCTTCA
>JAYUKI010000005.1:0-6280 GCA_043764595.1 Myxococcales bacterium
GACCACGACGCGATTCCCAGGAGACCGGCGAAAGTGAAACCTCTCTACACGCCCGAAGCGATGCGCGCGTTCGACGACTACGCCGCAGCCCGAGGCACACCGTCCATCGTGCTCATGGAGAACGCCGGTCGAGGCGCAACGGACGTCCTGGTCCGCGAGCTGCTCGACGGTCGGCCGGCGAAGAAGCGTGTCGTGATCGTGGCGGGTCGAGGGAACAACGGAGGCGACGCGTTCGTCGTCGCGCGGCGGCTCCTCGTGCTCGGCGGGCACCCCGAGGTGTACTGCGGGGTGCACGCCTCGGCGCTTCGTGGCGACGCGCTCACCAACGCCGAGGCTTTTCTCGGGCTCGGCGGCGAGATCGCGCTCCTCGACGAGGCGGCCATGGAACGCCTCGAGCGCTCGCTGCGGTACGCCCATGCGGTGGTCGACGGTCTTTTCGGAACGGGGCTCTCGCGGGACGTCGAAGGACTCGATCGCGAGGTTTGCCTCTCGATCGCCACGGTGTGGGAAAAAGTCCTCTCGCTCGACGTACCCTCGGGCCTCTGTGGGCGGTCCGGGCGCGTCCTGGGAGCTTCCGTCCGGGCCGCGCACACCGTGACGTTCGTGGCCGAAAAGCTCGGCACGGCGACGCCCGAAGGAAAGGACCGCGCGGGCCGGATCCACGTCGCCGACATCGGCGTTCCGACCGAGCCCGTGGGGCTGCCGAAAGAAGCCCGAAAGAGCGCCACGCGCCTCGAGCCCAGGGATTTCGCGGGCGATCTGCCGCCGCGACCGAACGTGACGCACAAGTACCGGGCGGGCCACGTGCTCGTCGTCGCCGGGAGCCCCGGAAAAACCGGTGCGGCGCTCCTCGCAGCCCATGGCGCGGCGCGTGCCGGGGCAGGGGCGACCACGCTCGCGTCCTTTGCCGATACGGTGCGCGCCTTCGAGTCGCGTGTGCTCGAGAGCATGACACACGTGCTCGAGGAGGATGGCTCGATCGAGGGAGTGCGCCACGCGCTCCGTGGCAAGAGGGCCGTCGTTCTGGGCCCAGGTATTGGCCGGGACGCGCGCGCGCGAACGCTCGTTTCGAACGTGCTCGAAGCGGCGGAGGTGCCTGTCATCCTCGACGCGGACGCTTTTGCTTCGCTCGAGGGACGCCTCGATGGGCTGCGCACCCGGAAAGCGCCCACGATTCTCCTGCCGCACGAAGGCGAGCTCGGTCGTCTCCTCGGCATCTCGTCCGAGGCCGTGGTGGCCGATCGGTTCACACGCGTTCGCGAGGCCGCTTTGGCGTCCGGAGCCGTCGTCCTTCTGAAGGGAGCCTGCACCATGATCGCCGAAGCGAACGGCACCGTGGACGTGACCGTGGTCGATGCCGGGTCACCGTCTCTTGCCACGGCGGGCTCCGGCGATGTCCTTGCCGGGGTCGTGGCGGCCCTCGCGTGCCATCTTCCTCCGCGTCGGGCCGCCGAGCTCGGAGCCTATTTGCACGGCCTAGCGGGCGCGTCGTGGTCCGAAGAAAACGCGGACCGAGGGCTCTTGGCGCACGAGATCGCCGACCAGATCCCACGAGTCTTGCGTGCGACGCAGAAGCTCTCTCGCGACTGAGCCGGTTTTTGGGGGGAGCGTGTCCCCGTTGTTCCTCGATCCCCTCTGCCTACGCCCAGTCGTTCTCTCGTGGGTTCCACCACGGCTCCGTATCGCTGCGGGTGAACGGAGACGGGAGCGAGGCGCAGGAATCGTTGGAAATCCCAGTACCCTCGGTCCAGGAGTCCTTTCATGACGAAGCTCGCGTATCGGTCGACGTTTTCCAAACTCGCCTTGTGGGTTGCCGGTTCGAGCCTGGCCGTGGCATGCGGTGGCTTCTCTTCGGTGAATCCCGGAATGACCGGCGCCGAAGTCTCGAAGCAGATGTCGATGTACCCGACCACTCGCATCGAGCCGTTCGAGGGAGGTTATTCGGCGACCTACTATGCAAACGATTCCTGCGTGCTCTTCAAAGACGACCGGGTCGTCGGCAAAGAGGAAGCGACTCAGGAGCGCCAAGCCATCGGCTTAGGTGGCATCGCCATGAGCGCGACCACCGTGTGCCACGCGCTCTGCGTGCCACCGGGGTATTCACGTCAACGCTCTTGCGAGAGCTCGGGGCAGGTCCAGGGTCCTCGGATGCGTTAAACGGGGCTTCGTTCGTGTGGAGAAGAACTCTCGGGACTCTTGGGATAGTCTAATGCGTTGGGGATCGTTCGGTGGACCGAGGTCCGCCCTCCGGCAAGTCGAGGCCACGTGGATTCGAAGAGCAGCGACAAACGCATCGGGACCAGAATTGGTCGTTACGCCGTCGAGAGCATCATCGGCGCGGGGGGCATGGCCAATGTCTACGCCGCCACCGACGACACCGGAGCCTGGTGCGCGCTCAAGATTTTGCACCGTCCACTCGCGATGGACGAGGTCGCGGTCGCACGGTTTTTCGAGGAAGCGTACCTCGTCAACAGTGTGAAGCACCCCGGCGTTTGCCGCATCGTGGACGACGGCGTATCCGAGGACAAGTGCCCGTATCTCGTCATGGATTTGCTCCAAGGTGAGACCCTCGATGCGCTGCTCGAGGCGCAAAAGTCCCTTCCGGTCGCCGAGGCGCTCGCGCTCGGCATCGACATCGCGGATACGCTCACGTCGGTGCACGGGGCGGGCATCATCCACCGCGACCTCAAGCCTGCGAACCTCTTCGTCACGTTCGCCGGCGCGGTGAAGGTCCTCGATTTCGGGGTCGGCAAGGGGAAAAACCTCGCGATGAAGACGCTGGAAGGAGTGCTCCTGGGCACGCCAGCTTTCATGGCGCCCGAGCAAGCCATTGGGTCCGGCTCGGACAAGATCGATGCCCGTGCCGACGTGTTCTCCCTCGGCGCCGTGCTGTTCCGCATGATCGCCGGCGAAAACGTACATACCGCAACCGACTCGTACTCGAGGTGGTTTGCGGCAGCGACCGAGCACCCTCGCTCGCTCGCGACGGCTGCTCCGGACGCACCCCCGAAGGTGGTGGAGGTGATCGATCGCGCCCTCGCGTTCGACCGCGAGGAGCGCTGGCCTTCGGCTTCGGCTTTTTTGGTAGCGCTCCGCGAAGCGCGGGCCTCTTTGGGCACGAGCCCCTCCACCACGCCTCTTGCGAGCACGGGCGGACGGGACGGATCGTTCTTCTCCATGCTCGCCGAGCTACGCGACGTGGACAAGCCGTAGCGGGGCCCATCCGTGTGTCCCAGACACGCCCGTGTGTCCCGTTAGACTCGTGGCTCGGCGCTGCTTTACGAAAAAACCAATAATTTCGTACTTCTGGAGCTGGCACAAGCCGTGGATAGGGGACTCTCGAAGGAGTCCACGATGTCCCAAGCCGAAGCGCGTGTGTCCGTTCCCGTCGTCGCCCACACCCCGAGCGAGTTCCGCCAAGGCCTCTCCCGGCTCACCCCGGAGCTTCGGTGCCGTGCGCTTCGCCTGGCGAAGGACGCCACGTTGGCCGACGACCTCGTCCAAGACTCGTTGGTGCGCGCGCTCGCCTTTCAAGCTCAGTACCGCGTGGGGACGAACCTTCGCGCGTGGGCCTACCAGATTCTCTTCAGCGTGTTCGTGACGCGCTACCGCCGTCAGCGGCGCGAGCGCAACGCGCTTCGCCATCTGGCCACGGACATGAGCGCATGGACCCACAACGACGCCTTCGGCTCGCCGGAGGACTCGGCGCGTCTCACCAAAGCCACTGCAGCGCGTCTCTCCGAGCTCCCCACTGGCTTTCGCGAGGTCATCGAGAAAGTGGACCTCGGCGATTCGACGTACCGCGAGGCCGCCACGGAGCTCGGGCTTCCGCTCGGGACGGTCATGAGCCGTCTCCACCGAGGTCGACGGATGCTCGCCGAAGCGATGACGATGCCCGCCGTGGCCGCGTAAGACCTTTCTGTCGGGGCTTCCGAGACGCCTAGAGCCAACACGAGCGCGAGCCCAATTCGCCGCTCTAGTTCAGGGTCGCGCCGCGCCGGTGGCTAGGAAGCTCGCAGACTCCGTTTTCGCAGCGTCCCGTCCAGCCCAATCGATTCTTCGCAAAGAGCCTATAGGCCCAGTCGAGGGCGTGCGAAATGCCAGGAATCCGTGTCAGCGCTACGAGGGGACCGAGTCCCACGGCCGAGTAGAGCCGTCGAAACACCTCGACGCCCTCCACGAACAGCCCGCTGCCTTCGCCCGCCAAGATGCGACCGTGGATGCGGTCCATGAGCTCGGCGTAGCTTTTCCCGAGCGCGCGCTCCGAAGCGGAATCGAACGCTGGCGAGGCGATGTCGGTAAAGCGAATCCGCCCCTTGCGATCGAGCTTCCTCAACATCGCGATCTCACGAACGCAAAGAGGACAGTCCCCGTCGAAGAACACCTCGAATTGAGCCATACCCATCGGATGCCGCCCCCCAACCGCCGTTGCAAAGCCAACCCGCCGGCCCGAGCCGCGCCCCGCCCCGCAAGCCTCATCGAAACGACGCCGCGTCGGGCAAAGACAAGCCCCCCGCGCCGCACTTTAGACGCGAAATCGCCGCGCCGAGCGAAGGCCCCCGAGCCGCGCACCCTCCGCCGCGCCGAGCAAACCCAAAACCCCCAAAGGAAGGAGGCTGGACGATTTTCGTCAAGACCGAGCCAGGCCTAGGAGCATCGCCCGGAGCCGACTCCTGTCGGCGAGGACGTGCGACAACGGCCAGGCGAAGGTATTGGCGAAAAGCGCCAGCCTCCTAAGTGCGTGGGATCCAGGGGACGTCTACGACGTTGGCCCGCACGTTTTCGCCACGAGAGAGCGAAAAAAGCAGGTCTGATAGGCGGTTCAAATAAATGACGAGCGCCTCGCGAACGTCACCGGTGGACAGCACGTCCCGTTCGGCCCTTCGGCACACGGTGCGGGCCAGGTGAAGGGCCGCCGCAGAGGGCGAGCCACCGGGCAGCACGAACGACTTGAGCGGAGGCAGGGCGCCCTCCGAGACGTCGATGGCCGCTTCCAGGCGCGCCGCATCGGTGCCCCCGAGAAGTCGCATCTTCATCTTTTCCTCTTTGCCGGGAACGCACGCCAGCTCTGCGCCCAAAACGAAGAGATCGCTCTGGATTTCGGTGAGCAGTGCGTCGACCTCGGGTGCAAGTCCCGCGGCCCTTGCGAGGCCGAGGGTTGCGTTGAGCTCGTCCACGGTGCCGTACGCGTTCACGCGCGCGGAAGCTTTGGGGACACGGTCGCCTCCGAAGAGGCCCGTCGTGCCGTCGTCCCCGGTCTTCGTATAGAGCTTCATGCCTTGAACATGTCGTTGACCTCGGCCATGAGGTCGGCCTCGGTGACTTTTTTGGCCGCGGCGAGCTCCTTCATCAGAAGGCTCTTCGCTTGGTCGAGGAGGCGTCGCTCCCCGAAGCTGAGGTCCTTGTCGAACTTCAGGCGGAACATGTCGCGCAGCACCTTGGCGACTTCGTGCGGCGAGCCGCTCTTCATCATCTCGGTGTAGGCGCGGAAACGACGGCTCCACGGCTGGAGATCGACGGCGACCTCACGCGCGCGAAGCGTGTCGAGGACGGCGTTGGCGTCTTTTTCGCTCATCACGGCGCGGAGGCCGCTCGATGTGGCGCTGTTCTTGGGGACCATCACGCGCATGCCCTTGTCGAGGATGCGAAGGATGTAAAAGTCGCCCGAGACTCCGCCCACTTCGCGGTGCTCGATGGAAGAGACTTCGCCGAGGCCATGAAGGGGATGGACCGCCTTGTCGCCGACCGAGAGATTCAGAGGCTCGGTGGAGCGAGGGAAAGGCTGGATGTTGACGATGGGCTGGTAGCCCTTTGCCGGGGGCATCGGCGGCCGAACGACCGGAGGCGAAGGCGCCGGCGGAGGTTGGGACGCGAGGCGCGGAAGCGGGGGCGGCGGACGAGTGCGGTACGTGCCGAACTCGGGCTCGACGATCTTCGCCGGGGCCTTCATCACCACGGTGGTGGCCTTGGCGAGATCCTTGGTGAGGTCCTTCGAGGAGCCGGCCGCTTTGGCGAGGTCCTTCGAGGAGACCGCGGCCTTGGCGAGGTCCTTGGAGGAGATCGCGGCTTTGGCGAGGTCCTTGGAGGAGATCGCGGCTTTGGCGAGGTCTTTCGACGAAACGGCGGCTTTGGCGAGGTCTTTCGACGAGGCTGCGGCCTTGGCGAGGTCCTTTGACGAGGCTGCGGCCTTGGCGACGTCTTTCGACGAAACCGAGGCCTTGGGGAGCGTTGGGCCGGACGAGCTCGCGACGTTCTTGGAGGAGGCGCGCGGCGGCGGGAC
>JAYUKI010000006.1:0-1883 GCA_043764595.1 Myxococcales bacterium
TAGCCCTTGCCGCGCTCGCTCGCGCCGAGCACGGACGCGATGTCCCGCGCGACACTTGGCTTTTCAGCGACGACGAGGGTGGTCATTCGAGGAAGGGAGAACGTATAGCGCGTCGAGGAAGGAACTGTCTCCATGGGCGTCTTCCTCGACGGAATAGCGAAGCCCGTGCCACCTCAGGCCCCGGGAAATGTGCCCGGAAAGCGGGTAGTGGAACCGTCCGCGCCGTCCGAGGGGTGTCCTGGGACACGCCCGCGCGTCTTGCCCGAGGGCCACGCCGGCGGGTCGTCCTATCGATCAGAACTGAAAATAGATGAAGGCGGTCCCCGGGCCCCGAAAATAGATGCAGATCGCAATCATAGCCGCGAGTCCTAGAGGCCGCAAAAATCCCCAGAGCTGCCCGGGGGAAGCCTGGTCCTTTTGGCTTTCGCTTCTCCGTGAGGCCTTCACGAAGGCGATCTCGGCCGCAATTCCGACCCCGAGAAAGAAGATGGGCACGTACGACGGCAAGAGCACGAAGTCCCGGGCGTTCGGTATTTGCATGAACATCGTGCGCAAGATCCACGCGGCCTTCGCCATGGTACCGGCCCGGAAGAAGACCCATCCGACGAGGGTGAGAAGGAAGATCACCGGCGCGGCGACGACGCGACCGACGGACGAGGTGGCAGCGCGCTCGGGCCATTTCGTGAGGCGCTCCACGGTGAGAAGCAAGGCATGCCACGCGCCCCAGCAGAGGAACGTGAACGAGGCCCCGTGCCAGAGCCCCGAGAGGACCATGGTGATCCAGAGGTTTCGCGTGCCGTGGGTGCGGTTTCCGCCGAGCGGCAGATACACGTAGTCTCGAAACCACGTGGAGAGCGAGATGTGCCAGCGCTGCCAAAACTCGCGCATGCTTCGCGCCGTATACGGATGATCGAAGTTCAGCGGGAATTCGTACCCCATGAAGCGCGCCAATCCACGGGCAATGTCGGAGTATCCGGAAAAGTCGAAATAGATTTGAATCGCGAACATGAGCGTCGCGAGCCAATAAAGAAGGGACGACGAGCCACCGGGTGCGGCGTAAATGCTCTCCACCGTGGCCGCGAGATGGTCGGCCACCACGACCTTTTTGAAATACCCGAATACGATCATCGAGAGGGCGCCGAAGCGCACTTCGGGCGAGGGAGCGCGGTGCTCCTCCAGGGCGGGCAAGAGGTCTTTCGCGCGGACGATGGGACCTGCGACGAGCTGTGGAAACATCGAAATGAACGCGACGAAATGCAGCAAGCTGCGCGTGGGCTTCAGGCGTCCCTTGTAGATGTCGATGGTGTAGCTCATCGACTGGAACGTGTAGAAGCTGATGCCCGGAGGCAGGACGCGCAGGAAGGTGGGGAGTGCCGCGGCGAGGTGCGTGGAGGTGCCGAAGTGCCCAAATGCGGAGTCGACCGTTCGCGCGAAGAACCCCGAATACTTGAACGCAAAGAGGGCGCCCAGGTTCAGCGTGAGCGAAGCGGCCAGGAGCCAGCGTTTGCGGTTCGGGTAGCGCTCCATGGCCAAACCGAACGTGAAATCGGCGAGCCCCGTGCCGAGAAGCACGAGGACGTACCGCGGGTCCCAGAACCCGTAAAACACGAGCGAGGCCACGGCGATGGTCGCGAGGCGGGCACCCTTTCGCGCGCAAACGAGCGGCCACACGGCGAAAAAGAGCGCCGCGAATGCGAAGAATGCGACCGAGTTGAAAAGCACCGAAAGGCGAGTCTACGTGAAGTGGAAATCGGCGTCTTCCGGTGGGAAGGACGAGAGGTCCTTAGGACCCGCTCAGGAATAACTTACCCATCTCGCCGGTCCCGCGCGCCGGATGCGGCGTTGCGGCTCCTCAAAATACAGCAGTATTCGTCGTCGCCGCG
>JAYUKI010000007.1:0-6266 GCA_043764595.1 Myxococcales bacterium
AAATACTCGGGCACGTAGCCATCGGGGTTCGGCGTGGTGGCGATGACGGGAAACAGCTTGCCCTTTTCGGGGGACTTTTCGTCCACGTCCATGAGGAGAATCGGCTCGGTCTTGTCGGCGCGCAAAACGGCATTCGCGGCTCGCGGCGCAAGCGGCGCGTCGAAGCGGAAATAGGCCACCGACATGACGGGGAAGCCTTTGCGCTGTCCGGCGATCTTCTTGAATTGGTCGATGATGGTCAGGGCCGGATTCGGGTAGGCCGCGATGTCCGGAGCGCCGTTCGCGTCGAGGCGCGCATCCGACGGGTAGGGCAAATCAAAGAAGGCGCCCTCTTTTGCGAAGTCTGCGCCGACGTCGAAGACCGACGTAGCCCCTGGCGTCGTTTGCCCGACGGGAGGATCCGACGAGCTGCATGCGACGTTTCCGCCGGTCGAGAAGAGCCCAACACCGAGGACCAACATGCCGAAGCCACGAAGAAAAACGCGCATCTCCTCAAGGTAGCCCAACACACAGGCGAGGCCCAATGCCTGACCTCCGGGGACCGCTTCGGGACGCACGACGCGCCAGGACGTGTCCACGCGCCGCTCGCTAGGGCTTGCTAGGGCACGCTCGCGCCGAAATCGGCTACCTTGTTTCTCGGTGTACGAGTGGGCTCGTGCGGATCAACACGGGTCGTTCCAAGCCATCCCCAAGGAGATCGCATGCTTCGTTTTCTGATGTCGGCGTCCGTCGTTCTCGTGTCTCTCGCCGTGGCCTGCGAGCCGCCGAAGGCTCCGGAGCTCCCCACCACCGGAGCCGTCCCTGCCGCAACGGCGCCAACGTCCCCTGCCCCAACGTCGCCGACCGCCGCCGCCACCGCGCCCGAGACGGCGCCTGGCAAGACGCCTGTTCCGGCGGGTGCCCATCAAGCGAAAGAGGGCGAAATGTGCGGCGGCTTCGCTGGCATTCCGTGTGGCAAGGGACTCGTCTGTGGCAACGTGATGCCGGTCTTGGATGGCTCGGGGACGTGCCGCAAAGGAAATCCGTAGCCACGAACGGCACGCTATTTCGAGCCTCGTGCGCCGCTCGGGTCGCAGTTTGCACGTGCGTGGTTCCGACCCGACAGGGCAATGGTAGAGTGCGCCCATGGCGCACGACGCTCCCCTCCGAATGGCGTTCCTTTTTGCGGCGCTTGCGTTCGCCGCGAGCTGCCGCGAGCCGAATGTGGCAGGCCAATGCGCGCCACCACCGACGTGCCTCACCGGACTCGAGTGCAGCTACGATTCGGTGAAAAAGTGCCAGGTTTGCAAGTGTCGCGCGCCATTCGGAGCCACTCCGCAGACCGCGCCCACGCTGCCGCCTCCACCGCCCTGAGCCAAGCCTGGCGCTCACTCCAGGGCCAAAGGCGGCAGACGTACGTGGTTCACGCAAACGTGGTTTAGGCTGGCATTGGCGAAAATAAAATGGCGAAGGGCGCACTCGGTTCCCCGAATGCGCCCTTTGTCCACGCGTTCGACCCGAGCTTGGCAGCCCGTCGACTTGCTCGAGCTCGGTTAGGTGAGCTCCATCACGCGCTGCTCGAGCCCCTTGCCCTTGGTCACGCTGCTGATGCGCGCCTGGTTGTTCAAGAGGACCCACAGCGCGTGGCCAATGACGGTCTCGCCGTCGACCGTGCCGCGCTCGAAGTAGATCGAGACTTCGCGCTTTTCTTCGTCGAACTCGACGCGCTTCACCATGGGCAGTGCGCGAAGCTCGGGGAGAGGCACGGGGCCTGGAGCGAGACGGATGTGAACCTCTTGCGAGGACGCCGTTAGCTCCGCAATGGACCCGTGGGCGACCACTCGGCCGCGGTCCAAAATGGCCGCGCCGTCGCACACCTCTTCGAGCTCCTGCAAGTTGTGGCTCGACACGATGAGCGTGCATCGCCCTTTGCGCGACTTGATGATCTGACGAACCTCGTAGGCGACGCGAGGATCGAGTCCTGCCGTGGGCTCGTCCAGAAGGACGACTTCGGGCTCGCCGAGAAGAGCCTGTGCAAGCTGCACGCGTTTCGCCATGCCGTGCGAGAGCTGGCTGCAGCGGAGCTTCATCCAGTCGCGTCCGTCGACCTCGGACAGCACCGACTCGACCTCACCCTGAATTTTGTCGCTCGGGATGTCTTGCAGGGCCGCCATGTGGGTCAAGAACTCGCCCACGGTGTCGGTGTTCGGCAGGAGCGCGTCCTGCGGAAGCACACCGAGACGACCGCGGAGCTCGTCCACAGCGGACGGAGGGAACCCGAGCACTTCGACCACGCCTTCGGTGGGCTGGAGAAATCCGGCCATCATCGAAAACGTGGTGGTCTTGCCAGCGCCGTTCGGTCCGATGAGCCCGTAGACCGAGCCCGCCTTGACCTTGAGCGAAAGGTTGTCGACGGCGGCCTTCACGCCGAAGCGCTTCGTGACCTTGCTCAGGCGAACGGCAATTTCGGCGGTCTTTTTGCCCTTCCTCTTGGCAGGAGGGGCGACGAACTCACGTTCTTCGTAGGAGACCGCTTTTGCACCGCTCCCGGGGCCTTCAGTGGTCTCCGGCTTGGACTCGGGCTTTTTGCCCTCCGACGGCGGGGGCACGGACTTGGGGGCTTCGGCTTTGACGGGCTCGACCGAGGCAGAGTTGCCGTCGCCGTTGCCTTCTTCGTGGGGCGCGGTCGGAAGCGCTTCGCTTTTGGTTTCGAGCACTTCGGCCGCAGGCGGAGCAAGGGGCGAGGCGGGCGCGCCGCCTTGGGATTCTTCGGTCGTGCTCATGGATCAGACGTCTCGCTTGGAGAAGAAGAAGGTGCCCGCGCCCACACAAAGGGTGGCCATGAGTGCACAAGCCCCGAAGCCACTTGCTGCCGTCCAAAGCTGGGGGGACAGTAGAAGCTTGTCGTAGTAGTTCGGGTAAACGTAAAGTAGGGGGCTCGTCTCGGTCATTCCACCAATGAACCACGTCAGCCATAGTGCAAAATAGGCTGCAAATATGCTTAGCAACGCGAGCATCGGGGTTCGGAAGAACGAGCTGACGAGAACGGCAACGCCACACCACGCCGCGGTAATGGGAAGCGATACGAGCCAAAAACGGATACCCCAGGACAGGGTTTCCGCGGCAGTCGCTTCGCCTCGCGCAATGCACACGATCCACGTGAGCGAGTGGATCGCAAGGGTAACGGCCGACACCGTGGACCAAAGGCCCAAGAACTTCCCTGCGAAGTAGGACCCCCGGCGACTGCGTATGGTCCAGTAGCGGACGCTTCGATGCTGCACGTCGCCCGCGAACGAGTCGAAGCCAAGCAATGCGATGAGCATTGGGGTGAGCCAAATCGTGATGAGGAGCCCCATGAAGAGCACTTCGGGGGAGTCTGCGATGTACTTCGCGGTCGTCTCCCCATAGGGAACGCTCAACCACTCCACCCGAGCGTTGTGCACGACTTCCTTTAGACCGGCGGCACCGATCCCCGCCGCCATGCCCTTCGCTTCGACTTGCTCCCGCTTGAACTGCTGGAGCTTCACGAGAAGCAGCGCCGCACCGAAGCTCCCGAAGAGGGAGATGAGGAGCAGGACGATACCCTTCACGCTTCGGAAGTTCTTCCGGAGCTCGCGGAGCAGAATGAGGCGGACTTCTTTGAGCGGGTTCACGGGCATCTTCCCCTTGATAAAGAGCGCGCGGGCGCGCGCGGCGTAACGGTAGTGGGTCTTTCCCAAAGCGCAAAGCGCTTCGCGAAAAGGCCTCCGTTTCGACCACGGCTGCCGCGTCCGGTGCGCCCCGGCCCCCGACCGCCGCTCCGAAGATGGCCCGCTTCGACGCGGCCTCCTCGGGGAGGCCACGTCGAGCGGTCGCCGAAGACCTCAGCGACGACGGCGACGCGCCACGAACGCTGCGGCGACCATGGCCACGAGACCGGCGGCTCCGGCGGGAAGCGACGTCCCCGTGGAAGACGGGACGGAGCAGCCCGATTCGGTCTCTTGCGCTGCGCCTGCGCCTGGCGTCGGGCCGGTGGGCGCGGGAGGCACGGCGGGGCCTACGGGTGTAGCGCCGTCGAATGCGAACGACATCGTGGTGTAGCTGCCGTCCTGATCGCCTGCGTTTCCGAGCTGGACGAAGACCTCTTTGGCATCGGCCGGAATCTCGAACTCGCCCGACGTGGCCTTCTCCCCGAGAGGCAGAGTGAGGTCGGCGTCCGAGGTGAGCTTGCCCTTCGTGGTCCACGTGATGGCCGCGCCGAACTTCACGTAGAGCACGGGAGCGAAGGGCTTTCCGCCTCCACCGAGGACTCCGCCACCTCCGCCGCCACGGTCGAGCACCTTGAACGAGAAGGTGCCTTTGGTGGACCCGGCCGGAATGGCCGACTTGATGGTGAGGATGCCGGGAGCGTTGTCGCGCTGACCGACGGTGGGCTTTCCTGGCGCAGAGTAGGCACCAGGCGACGACGGGCCCGTGGGAGCCTCGAGGGCTTTGCCCTCGAACGTGCGCACGCGTACACAGCCTGGGAGGACCTTGCGCTCGGTGAACGCGGCCTCGAGAACGGGCTTTGCCGCGGGGAGGTCGGCGCCGACCGTGGTCAAGAAGAGCTGCGCGAGCTCCGTGTAGGATACACGTCCACGATTCGCGTTGGTCCGAAGGCTCTTGTAGATGGCGGCGTCGAGCTTCTGGCGGTCGCCTTCGGGCAGCTTCGTACGGGCGTCCCAGAGTGCGCCCGAGAAGAGCGTCGAGTCGAAGTGGACCTGACCGAGGATGCTGCTGTCGCAGGTGTCTTTGTTCGAAAGAGTGCGAATGACCCTGGCCGTCTCGGAGAAGTCCTTCGAGGCATATTCGCCAACGTCCGGGTCTCCCGTGAGCGCGGCCGCGAAGTAGTCCGACAGGCCTTCGTTCATCGCACCTGGAGCGGCGGAAGCGCCGCCCGAATCGATGGTCCACGCTTCGAGCTTGATGCTGTTGTCGACCATCGCGTGACCGAACTCGTGGATCACGACGTCGCCGTCGTAGGAGTAGTCGCGACGGGGTCCTTGGCCGAACCACATGGAACCGTCGTCGAAGCCATAAATCTGAGCAAAAATGGCTCCTAGCCCGCCACCTTTCGGCGAGAAGAAGGCATTCTGGAAGGGCGATAGCGGCGTGTTGACGTCCCCCGCAGCCGCGATGTTTCCGGAGAGGGCCGCGCCGTCGATCCGAAGATTGGCAATCGTGCGAAGGGGCTTGTCGGCGACCACTTGGGCGTCGGTCGAGCCTTGCAGCTTACGGAAATAATCGTACGCGCGGGTGGCGTGGTAATACATCGAGACTTCGGAGTACTCGTCCTCGGCCGCACCCGGATCGGGGACGTCTTTCGCGGCGTAGATGAAGTTGCCTTCGGCGTTCGGCTTCGCGAGCTGCTCGAGGTCGCACGTGTGGACCTTGAGGTTGAAGCCCGAGAACGAAACGTTCTTCGCTTGCTTGCGGTCCACGCAGTTGAACGTTCGAACGAACGGGTTTTCGAGCTTTCCGTCCACGGGATCCATCGCAAAGGGAAGAAGCTGCGGATCCTTCGATTTCTCCGGATTCGACGGATAGACCTGCGCCGAGGCGAAACTGCGCATGTCGCGGGCCTCGAGGATCGTGCCGTCGTTCGCGTCGACCATGAAACGAGGCATCGAGCCGTTGGCGAGCGGCAGACTGGGGATGACGGCGTAGACGAGCTTCGCGCCCTCGAAGGTGGAAGCGACGACGAGGTACGCATCCGAGGGCGCTAGCGAGAGGCGGTAGGCTCGCGCGACGCGGGCGATGGCCTCGGTCTTGTCGAGGGTGGGCTTGGTGGTGGCCGGCAGGTCTCGCGACGCAAGGTCGACGGAGGAGAAGACCACGTCGCCGTCTTTGTCCATGCGCACGGTGGCGCCGAATCCCACGACCGGGAGCCCGCGGTACACCTGCCCGAACGACACGATTTCGTCGCCGTCGCCGAAGCGATCGTGCGAGGTGCGAACGAGCTCGAGGGAGGCGACGGTAGCCTGCGGAGCGAGAGCTTTCACGACCGCGCGCGCCTTGGCCTCGCCACGGAGCGCCCGCGCCTCGCGTGCGAGCGTCTTCGGGGTACCCGAAAAGAGCGACACGTGTGGGCCGGAGACGAGCAGTTTCGCCTCGTGTTCCTTCGCGAACGAAGGGGTGGCGAGCGTGGAAACGGCCTGGGCCGCGAAGAGGGCAAGGCAGGCTTTGCGGGTGTAGCTTCTCATGGGAAATCCTCCGTCCGCGGCGCGAGGATGCCTGCGGGCGGCGGAATACTCGCAGTATCCGAGCCT
>JAYUKI010000008.1:0-1876 GCA_043764595.1 Myxococcales bacterium
AGTACGATTGGGTCGTCACGAAGGGCTACGTGGGGCCCGATCGTCGCCGCGAGGATACGTCTTTCGTCAACCGCTTCATGTTCGTCGGGAGGCGCGAGAGCGTCGTCACGAGCGTCGCGCAACGGGCCGGCGGCTTCTCCGATCGCGTTCCGTCGTGGGTGGGAGTCTACTTCGCTGCGTACGCCGCGCTGGCGGCGATTGACACGTTCTGTACGTCACGCTTCGTGAGCGCGGGCCAGGTCGTCGAGCTCAACCCGCTGCTCGCGCCACTGGTGGTGCATCACCCTTGGTTGTTCTTGCTGGCGAAGAACGCCTTTGCGCTCGTCTCCTTTGCCATCATCGTCAGGTTTCATCTCTTTCGCCGTGCCAAACACATGCTCGGTGCGAGTGTGGGACTCTACGCGGCGCTCGATCTCTATTGGGCCGTCCTGCTCCTCGGGCCGTTCATGCGGTGATGCGAGAACCGGGCCCTTAGGCGCCCGGTCGAAATGGGTCCGATCCTGTCTCTGCGGCAGGTGGCCTCGTCGCTCCGCTCCTCGGACTACGGGAGTAGGCTTCCGGTGCTCGCCCCGCGGGCAAAAGCCTCGCGTCGGTCTCGACGGAAGCTGACACACGAAGTTCGACCGGGCGCCTTAGCACTGGCGTGTTCGTAGTGGGCAGTCGTCAGCGGTAGGGTGCGTCGGCTCGGCTGTCCACATCATGCAGTCGCCATGAGACTCAGAGGCATCGCTTTCGACAACGCCAATGCGCGAAGTCGATGAAGCACACTCTCGCTGCTCTCAAGCGACGACGACGGATCGTCTTGCGACTCCCACGGATCTCCTGACAAGGCGCGGGGGCTTCGACGTGCTGCTGCGGATTGGCTTGCTCGATTCGAGCGAATGGCCACGCCCCTGCGCTCAGTGGGCCTGCTCGGTCCCCGGATTCTTGCACTGCGCCCCCCGGTCGCCACCGCCAGGGACGCGCAACTGAAAGTCGAACTCGCCGTTGTCGGAGCGAATCCCCACGGGTCCGTCGAACGCGAAGGCCTGAGCGGGGAGCTTGCCAGTCCAGACATCGATGCCGTCGGCGTGGACACGCAACGTGTCGCCGTCGAGATCTGCGCGTAGGGAATGCGGTTCGTCCAAACGTATTTGAGGCACTGCCACTTCCACGGTCGACTTCAGGTTGATGTACCCACGGTCGCCGCACTGCACGTGCGTCGCCAACCCGGGATTCGACTTGACCGACACCGCCACGCGCGGCACCGGAGCCACGTGCCACATCACGTAGACGATGTTGCACGTATCCTTCGCGCGGAGCTTCACCCCGATCTGTTGGCGCATCTCGCCGTTCGCGAGAGGCGCCGCCCCCTTGCTCTTACCGCGAAAAACGAAGGCAAGCTCGATGGATCGGCTCGCGTCTCCGGCGACCACGCCTCGCATGCCCGCCGTGTCGACCTTCAGCGCCTCGAGACCGACCGGAGTGACCTCACCCGCCGTCGTGCAGAACGTCGATGGATGGATCGGATAGAGCCGGTCGAGGCTGGCGCCATCCGACGCTGACGGCGTGCGGTCCAGGGTCTCGAGCAGACTCGAGACAGACTCGACCGACTCGACCGACTCGGCGCTCTCGTCCTCGGCCGACCCGGCACATCCCACCTTCGGGGTGCCGAACGAGGCCGCGATCGACACCACGGCAATGGCTCCGGCGACCCACCAAAGACGACGTGACCTCCGTGGGTGCCCGAGCTTTGCCATCTGTGTTCCACCGTTCGATGTGGGCACTACCGCCCGTCGTATCTAAATCAGCGGTCGTGATTCTCGAACAACTGCTCACGAGCACGAATGCACGAGCACTTTTCGACCGAACGCATGCCGACGGCTACTTTGCCGGA
>JAYUKI010000009.1:0-6247 GCA_043764595.1 Myxococcales bacterium
TGCCGAACCGCATCGATCCGGCCAATCCGGAGAGCTTTGCCGCGCGTCGTCGCTCGATGTTGGCCGGCGCGATCCTTCTCACGGCTCCGGGGATTCCCATGTTCTTCATGGGCCAAGAGGGGCTTGCCCTCGGCACGTTCACCGATCCGCCGAAGCCCCTTGGCGCGAAGAGCGCGGCCGGCGCCCTCGTGGCCGCCTACTACAAAGAGCTCGTGGCACTTCGGAAAAACGCGAGTGGAAAGACTGGGGGCTTGTCGGAGCCCGGTGTCGAGATTCTCCACCGCAACGACACGGCGAAGGTCCTCGTGGTGCGTCGGCACGGTCCTTCTGGGGAAGACGTGATGGTCGCGCTGAACTTCAGGAATCGCGCGTACACCCGCTACGACTTCGGCGTTCCTGCGGGCGGCGCCTACCGCGTCCGGCTCACGAGCGATCGCAAGGCGTACGGCGCGGACTTCACGGAGGCTTCGGTTGCGCCCGTGGAAGCGCTCGCCCAGACGTACGAAGGCCGTCCGTTCACGTTGCCCCTCGCGCTTGGCGCATACGGCGTCGTGGTGCTGTCCCGATGATTCGCCGCCCTCTCGGAGCCACCGGGCTCTCGGTATCGGCACTGGGCCTCGGCTGCGGACCGCTTGGCGACGACAGACTGTCGGAGCAGGACGCCGAGCGGCTCGTCCGCGAAGCCCTGGATCTTGGGGTGAACCTCTTCGATACTGCGCCAAGCTATGGCGTCTCGGAAAGCCGTCTCGGCCGCGCGCTGGGCTCGCGCCGCCACGAAGCGCTCGTCGTGACGAAGGGCGGATATGCCGTTCCAGGAGTCCAAGACTGGACCCCCGAGTGCCTCGCTCTTGGGGTCGATCGCGCCCTCAAGGTGCTTGGCATGGACGTGATTGACGTCTTCGTGCTGCACTCGTGCGACGCGGCCACGGTTCTTCGTGGCGATCTGTTCGAGCCCCTCGTGCGGGCCAAAGAAGCAGGCAAGCTTCGGGCGATAGGCTACTCGGGCGACGGCGAGGCGCTCCGCGTCGCGGTTCGCTCGGGCCTGTTCGACGTCGTGGAGTGCTCGGTGAACGTGCTCGATCGGTCGGCCTTGGACGCCGTGAAGGGGACCACTCTCGGAGTGCTCGCGAAGCGCTCGCTCGCGAATGCCGTTTGGGAACGCCAAGCTTCCCACGATCGTCCGGACCTCGAAGAGTACGCACGACGCTTTTCGCTCTTTTTCACGCCGGACCGAGCCCCGAGCGAGCTTCCCCTCGACGAGGTCTTCGTGCGGTTTGCCGCGCACGCAGAGGGAGTGTCGTCGGCGCTCGTGGGGACGTCGCGCTCCGAAGGCCTTCGCCGTGCCGTTTCGCTCGCCCTTCGCGGCCCACTGCCCACTGCCGTGGCGACCGATCTGGCCGAACGCTACGTGCCGTTTCAAGAGTCCTTTCACGGCCTCGTGTAGGCGTCGGGCTCGTGTAGGCGTTCGCGCCTCGAGTGATTGGGCGACACTTGCCTACAGCGGAGACGCTTTCGTGGCGCGAATTGGACTCGACGTCCGGACGCCGTCCCCTCATCATCGACGGATGAGTTTACGCCTGTGTGCATCCTGCAACCGTCACGTCCGTGACGCGCTTTGTCCCTTCTGCGGTGCGACCGACAGCTCGCCCGTTCCTGCACCGCACTCGCGCTCCACACGCGCTGCCATGGTCTTTGGCGCGGCCACCATGGTGACGGCCATCGCGTGTGGCGGCACGACGGAAACGAAGGACGGCGGCGACTCGCCCACGCCCACCCCGACCACCACCACCACCCAGACGGCCGTCCCGGCGTACGGCGCGCCGATGCTCGATGCGTCACCGCCGCCGAAAGACGCGGGCACCGACTCGCCGATCGCGCCAGCTTATGGCGCACCTCCGCCCGATGCCGCCGTGCCGCCCTATGGCGCACCTCCGCCGGACGGTGGACGATGAGCCTCCGGGTTTGCGACGGATGCGATCGGCACACGCACGGACATGTTTCGGCCTGTCCGTATTGCGGAACGGCCATGTCCAAGGTCGAGGGTGGCCTCGCGCAGAGCGCCCTGAGCCGCGTGGGTCGAGCGGCACTTGCGCTTGGCGGAGTGACCGCGTTCTCGGCGGCGATGGTCGCGTGTTATGGCGGGCCCCCGCCGCCCCGCGCCCCAGCGGACGCACGGGATCCCGACGAGTCGGCTCAAAAGGTCGACGCTGGCGTTCCGTAGAGGCCTATCCGGTTCGAGGGGCGCAGCCACGCGCCCCTTCACTTCACCGGTCTATTTTTTGGTCGAAGGGGGCATGCCATAGGCCGGTGCCGGGCCCATCGTTTGGAAGGGCGTCGGCTTGACGGTGGTCTTCCCGGCGTCTCCGGGGCCTTTCGTCGACGCGTCCGGGGCGTTCGCCTCCGCGCTCGGCGGGCCGACGGGAGCGGCCGATGCGGAGGCCGGCGCCGTCACGGAGGACGGTGTCATCGTGCTTGGATCGTAGTTGGGGGGTGGGCCGCCGTAGGCGGGTGCCGGAGGCGTATTGCAGCCTGCGGCAAGTGCCACCGAGCCCACGAGGAAAGCGGCTCGTGTGGCGAGGGGCATGACGCGTCGGGGCGCGAACGAGCGCAAAATCGCGGCGCCGCAGAAGGGACACGTCTCGCCACGAACGTGGCGCTCGCATGTGGGACAGGGCTCGAGAGTCATCCCGCGAGCCTAGCACTAGTGCCAACCCGATTTCATCGCGCCTCCAGCGAACTCGTTTAGGATGGCGCCCATGGCCCTCGTTCTATGCGATTCGTGCAGCCGTCACTTGCGCTCCACCGAGCCGGCGTGCCCCTTCTGCGGTGCCGTGTCGATCACCAAACCGACGGACGTGGCGATGCCCTCCGGGAGCACTCGAGCGCAGATCTTTTTGGGAGCCCTTACGTTGGCCGCCGCGGCGAGCGCTGGAGGGTGTTCGAAACCGGACGCCGCGCTGAACGATCCGACCCACGGCATCGTGCAGCCTTATGGCGTGCCAATGCCTACGAACCTTCCTTCGGGAGTGCCCAGTCAAGCCACGGGCGAAGCGTATGGTGCGCCGCCGCCTCCGCCGATGGATGCCGGAGCCCCCGCGGCGCACGACGCCGGTGCCCGGAAGCCGCCAAGCCCTGCCGGCGCGTATGGTGCGCCTCCGAAGCCGGGTTTGTAAGGGACCGGCGTTCCCAGGCGACCATGAAAATTGCGTTCTTTCTCACTCCGAAAGCGGAGTGCGCGTGGGTCTCGAGCAAGAGCACCGTTCGTCAGGCCATCGAAAAAATGGAGCACTGGCGCTACAGCGCGGTCCCCGTGCTCACGGCCGAAGGCGTGTACGACAGCACCCTCACCGAGGGCGACCTTCTCTGGTTCTTGAAACAGCACCCGAGCACTCGCTTCGACGAGACGGGCCACTTTTCACTCTCTCAAGTCGAACGACGCCGGAACGTGATCGCCGTTCGAATCGACGCCGAAATCGACGATCTTCTCGCGCTTTCGGTCCGCCAAAACTTCATTCCAGTGGTCGACGATCGCGGTGTGTTCATCGGCCTCGTTCGGCGCACCAAGATATTGGAGAGGTTCTACGCGGAAGCGTTGCAGGGCCGAGGTGGCGACGGGATTTGAATGGGCGTGAAGGGCGGTGTGGCGTCATTCCATTTTTCGCTGGCGCCAGCGGCGAACGGCATTGGACGAGAATAGGAAGCGGGTCCAGCGGTCCGGAGACTCGGCGTAGCAAAAGGCCAATTCCCCCGTGCCGTCGGTGAGTGCCGCATAGGAAAGAAGCAGCCCGTGCAGATGTCGCTCGCCACCAGGCAACCTCTGCCCCACGAACGCCAAGCCGCGGAGGTGTCCCGAAGAATCGAAGGTGGGGTCGAGGGATGCCGCCCCTAGTGCGCCCGCAAGGTCCTCCGCCGCGGCCACTCCCGCGAGAAAAGCGCCGCCGGGCTCGTTGACGTGCCGCGCGGCGTAGCGCTTGAGGTCAACGAGCGCGGCCGCGACCTTGGTCTTCGCGAGGTAGAGCTTTTGGCGGCCCGTCGGGACGGGGGAGGACTGCGACTCGAGCACGGCGAGCGCGGCGTCGCGATCGTAGGAAGGAAGCTCGGAGATCACCCGGAGGGTCCCGTGCACGCGCGGATCCCCGAACAAATGCGGGCCGACGGGACCCTCGGGGAGAAACACGTAGTCGTCCAGAACCGTGATCGTCATGGTGGCTTCGTCGCCGGGGCGCATTTTGCGGGGCTCGAACGAGACACGCACGGGCTCGGCCGAATCGCTCGCCACCACCGCGACCTCGGTGGAATCGTCCGCCTCGTCCGACACGAGGCGAAAGCGCACTTCTACCGTATCTCCCGGGCGGCACCGCGGCACTGGGCCAAGTTGCTCGAAGCGTCGAGGCGAGTCCGTGTGAACCTGCGAGCGAACCTGGCCACGCTCGACCCAAAACTTGCGAATGCCCTTTACGCCCTCGACCCAAAGGTCGAACCGCGTGTTCCGCAGAAGCTTCGCGAGCCCAAAAACGAGGTGCTCGGGAAAAGCATCGGGGCCATTGGGAGGCCACTTGTCGCCGACGTAGCGGAGCGCCACGAGATCGCCATACCCATCGAGCTCTCCCGGAAACTCGCCCAGGCGGAGGGCGGTCATCAGGTCCTTGGCGGTGCGCACGCCTTTCTCGTCCCGAAAGAAACCTGGAACGGTCTTGGCAATCTTCTGGAGCGCGCGCAAGGCGGGCGGAAAGTCTTCCCGCTGAAGGAGCATGCCATGGGATTCGAAGGTGACACACGTGCCCATGGCGGCAGCATAGCGCGAGGGGACGTGTCCGCTTCAGCCCGGTGGCGGAAGGGGGATGGCGCGGCACGCTCGCGCGTGGGTCTCGGGGGAAAAGTCGCAACGGTTCTCGAAGCCGTCCTGGCCTCGTGGGCAGTCCATGTCGTCACGGCATTTGTCGTCGGCAGAGCGGCAATAGAAGCCGGACATGGTCACGCCGCAGCCAAGGCCGCTCGAGCAGTCGGCGTCCTTGCGGCACGTGCCTGGAGCGCAGCGGTTGTCACGGTCTTCGGCTCCGCACTCGCAGAGCTTGTTTTCGCCGCATTCGGCGTCGGAAAGACAGCTATCGAGAGTCACGCACGCGTTGCGCTCGGTGCCTTCGCCGCACGAGCATCGCGCGTGTGCGCCGCACTGGGCATTCGTGATGCACGCGTCGTAGACGCATACCGTGGGCAGCGGAGGCGGGGGTGGTCCCGCGAAGAGCGGAGATCGCGCGAACGCGGGCGCGTGCGCGGAGTCCGGGTGGCTCGAGGGACGCCGATTGTCGACGCAGCGTCCTTCGATACCGTCTTTGCAGTCTGCATCGGATTTGCAGCCGCTGGCCGAAGAGGCATTGCTCGACGGAAGGGACCTGTGCGGGCACGCCAACGTGGTCACCACGCTCGACGGGTGGCAATGGCCGTTCGGCGCGGGAGGGCGAGGGGGCCGTGGCGCCTTGACCACCGTTCCGCCGCAAGCGACCACGATGCCGGACAAGAGGAGGCCGGTGAAGGAGCCGCGAAGGTGGAGCGAACGGGAGGGCACATTGGGAGCGTATCAGAGGGGCCAGAAGGGAGCGGGAAAGGGCACGTTTTTCCGGCCGTCTCGAGGAGACACGCCATTCTTGAGAAAATGGACCTCACGAAGTGGGTGCGCTGGAGGAATGGGATCGTCGTGCTGACCCCCGGGCTCGTCGTGGGCATTTTCGACGGGGTTGAGGGGTTTGGTCGCGGCAAGGTTCGGCGTGCACTCGAAGGAGCAGTGGGACCGTCTTTCGAGCTCGAGCTGGGTCTTTTGGTTCGCCTTTCCCGAGTGGGCGTTCCGGACGGTTTGCCTTCCCGGGATGGCGCATCCCCTACGCCACAAATGGCGTGAATCGATCGGTCGGCGCGCCGTGAGTGTGAGCCGTGACGGCGGGTTGCTCCGCGGTCGCGGCCTCCGCGTGCTTGGTCAGTGTTGGGTTGGGCTCGGCGGGGTCGGCGTCCTCGCCATCCGACCTCGCTCGCGGGCTCGTTTGGTCGTGGAGCCACACGAAGGCTCGGACCTCGGCTCTACGGCTCGCGCAATTGGCGCAAATGACGCAAAAGTCCGGGCGCCCGGACTTTTGCGTCAAGCGAGCGATTTCATGGAGTTGGGAGGGGTCGAGGAGAGAAAGTGGTTCTTCGGCTCGAGCGCCGCCCGGCCCACGCCACCGGGTGCGCGTCCGGGTCTGCGTGTAGTATTTCT
>JAYUKI010000010.1:0-1874 GCA_043764595.1 Myxococcales bacterium
CGTGGCCACCAACGTGTGGCTCGGATTTCCCTTCATGATGGTCGTCACGGTGGGCGCCCTCACGGCGGTTCCGAAAGACGTCCTCGAAGCCGCAGAGGTCGATGGCGCCACGCGCTGGCAACGCTTCCGCTTGGTCGTGATGCCTCTGGTCGCGCCCGCGCTCTTGCCCTCGGTGGTGCTCGGGAGCGTGTGGACCTTCAACATGTTCAACGTCGTCTTCCTCGTGTCGGGCGGCGAGCCCGATGGCCAGACCGACATCCTCGTGAGCGAAGCGTATCGCTGGGCGTTCACGCGAAACGCGCAGTACGGCTACGCCGCCGCGTACGCCGTGCTCATTTTCGGAATCCTTCTCCTGGGCTCGCGGGCCATGCAGCGGCTCGCCGGGCCGAAGGAAAAAGGAGCGAAGGCGTAATGGACAAGAAGCCTTCCCTCCTCGAGTCCATGGTCGTGCACACGGTGCTTCTCTTGGCCGTAGCCTTCGCCGTGTACCCCATCCTGTGGGTCGTCTCGCTCGCGTTTTCGTCGGGCGGCCTCTCGTCGACCACCGGCGCCCTTCCCATTCCGAAGGACCCCTCGCTGGAAAACTTCCGCGTCGTCACGGGCAGCGGGAGCGGCGTCTTCTTCGTCCAGCTCGCGAACAGCCTCGTCGTGTCCCTCGCGACCGCCGTCGTCGCCGTGATGATCGCGACCCCGGCCGCCTACGCCCTCGCGCGCTTCGAGTTCGTCGGGAAAAAAGCCGGAATGGGCACGTTGCTCGCCACCCAAATGTTCCCGACGGTGGCGAGCGCCGTACCGCTCTACCTCCTGCTCGAAGCCCTCCATCTCTTGGACTCGCGCGCGGGCCTCGTGCTCGTTTATGCGACCACTTCCGTGCCGTTCGCCATCTTCCAGCTCCGCGGCTCGTTCGAGACGATCCCCGTCGAGCTCGAAGAAGCGGCCATGGTGGACGGCGCCACACGAACCCAAGCGTTCTTGCGCGTGGTGCTTCCAGCCGCTCGTCCGGCCATCGCCGTCACCGCGCTCTTCGCCTTCATGAGCGCGTGGAACGAGTTCATCCTGGCCGCCACGCTGCTCTCGCGCGAGACGGCCTTCACGCTGCCCGTGGTGCTCCAGCGATTCGTCGGTGAGCACGACGCCGCGTGGGGACCTTTTGCCGCGGGAGCCATGCTGGTCAGCATCCCGGTCATGGCGCTTTTTTATCTCGCCCAGCGACAGCTCATCGGCGGCCTCACCGCGGGCGGCGTAAAAGGCTAAACGTTTCGGGACTTTGACGGACCCCGAAACATTTTCAGCGCCAAAAGTTGGCCGTGATGCCCGACTTCCTTTGTCCTCGGCTCATGCGCAAGAAAACCGCTGCTTCGACCTCGAAGAGCACGACCGAACGTCGGCAGGGCGAAGACCGTCGCGCGAGCGAAGATCGCCGCGTCTTTCCACGACCGGAAGGACGACGACGAAGCGACGGACGACGCACCACCGACCCGAAAGAGGCATGACCATGAAGCTCTCCTTGAAGCGCCCCACGCATCCCCCGCCCCGCTCCTGAACCGTCACCCTCGCGCGGAAACGAGCGCCCGCGCGAGCTCCGCAAACCCGATGCCGCGCTCCCCTTCCGTGACGAACCTCGGCGGTACCGAAAGACGGGCCAGCGAGCCACGAACGTTCGCGACGCCGACGGTGGTCCGAAACGCTGCAAAACACGGTGCGTCGTTGCCGCTGTCGCCCACGTAGGCGTACCGCGAGAGGGCGCGCCCCGGATCTTCGCCGAACTGCCGGCGCAAGAACCCGACCACTCCGCTCGCTTTGTCTTCCACGTCGAACGTGGCGTGAACGTGCACGCTCGACCGTGTGGTTCGCGCACCCGCCGCGACGATTTC
>JAYUKI010000011.1:0-1872 GCA_043764595.1 Myxococcales bacterium
GCCTTGTCGTCCAAGACGCAAGGCTTGGCCGTGCAGACCGACTGCGCCATCACCCACGGCGACAGCGGCGGGCCGCTCGTCAATATGGCCGGCGAAATCGTTGGTTTGAACCAGAGCATCTCGGCCGACTTGGCCACCGCTTCGTTTCACGTTCACCTCGAGGAAGTGCGCGATTTTGCGTCGAAATACGGCGAGTCCGGCATTCCCGTCCTGCCCGATCCGTTCTGCGACGGCGGTTTCGATCCTTCGCTCGAAGACCTCGATCTCGACGGCGTGACCGAGTCGCTCGTGGCCAAAGGCGGCGGCGGTCCGTTCGGCGGATACGATCGGATGTCGCTTCTCATCGACCTCGACGAGAACCAATCCAAACAGAAAAACGCGGCCGAAGGCTTCGACGCCGAGATCGGGTTCATGACCATTCGCGACACCACGTACGTTTGGTACGACACCGACAACGATTCCCGTTTCGACGTGCTCCTGGTCGACAAGGACAACGACGGCGCCCCCGAGCTCGCGTACCGCATCGACGGCGACGGCCGGCTCAAGGAAGACAAGGCCGCACTTCCGAAGCACGACCTCAGCGCGAAGTTCGTCAAAGATGCTTCGCTCCACCCGCGCCTGGGCAAGATTGCCAATGCCATCGGTGGCGGCAAATACGTGTCGGCCAAAACGCTCGCCGCCGCGGCCGGAGCCGAGCTGTCCATCCCGGATCCGCTCACCGCGGGCGGTACCGAAGGGCGCGTGCTCGACACCGACGGAAACGGCAAAGGCGACGTGGCCATTCTGCGTGGCGCGTTCAGCCGTGGAACTCTCATCGACGCCGACGAGAACACGCTGGGCCCCCTGAAGCCGGGCGACTCGGTCGATGCGCTGGTCAAGGCGCGGAAGGTCGACGCAGAGATCGCCGTGGTCGTCCAAGGCAATTCGGTTTGGGCCATGTACGACACCGACAACGACTCTAAATTCGACCTCGCCCTTTCGACCGAAGGAACCGCCTCCGGCCTCGTGGCGACGAGCGCTTGGCGCATCGGGCCTACGGGCCAAAAGACCGCGGCGCCCGAGCAAATCGGTCGCAGGCTCTTGCGCCCCGGGCTCGTGGGCTTTCCGCGTGCCATGCAGGCCCTGAAGGGCGTGAGCGCCGACGTCGCGCCGGACGAAGGCATGGGCTCTTTGCCGGCCCACATTCCGCCGAGGGCCACGTTCCACAACCACGAGCTCAAAGGCTCTCCCGCGGGCACGATGGTGGAGACCCTCTCGGTTCCGTGGAGCATTCAGCTCTTCGACGTGGACCACAACTCCAAGATCTCGCCCAAATACGACGCTCAACAGGCCATCAGCGAAGGAAAATACGATGCCGAAGTGGCCGTCGTGCGGCGCCTGGGCTCGGACGGAGTCCTCACTTGGGTCTATTACGACACCGACGGGGACAACCAATTCGATCTCGTGCTGTTCGTGCCCTCGAATTCGCAAGCCGCGAGCCAGGCCTACCGCGTGAAGAAAGAAGGCGCGGGCACCGTGCTGGAAGCCGATAGCGCGGCCATTCCCGGAAAGCCCCTTCGCCACAAAACGATCTTCAAGGACAAGGCGATGGGCCCGAAGTGGAAGACCATCGCAAACACCATCTTCAAGACGGAGTGGATCGAGCCGTAAAGCCTCGGCCGCTCCAATTGGCCAGTGGGTCCGTGCGCTGCGTTCGACCTTCTCGACGCGCGGCACGGACCTTCTGTTTTTGGATGGTCTGCGAAGACAGCGTTAGGCGCCCGCTCAGAAATAGCTTGCCCATATCGGCGAGGACCGCGCGGCGGAGGCAAGGCGCGGCGACGACGAATACTGCTGTATTTTGAGGAGCGGCAACGCCGCATCCGGCGTGCG
>JAYUKI010000012.1:0-1872 GCA_043764595.1 Myxococcales bacterium
GGGCACTTCTTCGAAGAAGTAGTGTTTCGCCCCCTGGCGCTCCAGCATGGGCATGTAGCCCGCTTCTTCGAAGGCAAACCGCGTGGGCACGGTGATGCCGCACCGCTCCCCGACGGCGAGCTCCGTGATGCCCGCATCGCAATCGCGAAGCGCCATGAGCACGCCCTCCACGAGCTCCTTGCGGGTGTGTGCGTGCTCGAAGAGCGGACCGCTCGCCACCACGTTCGGCTTCAGCAGCGTCTTGCCCTTCGGCGAAAGACCCAGCGTCCGAATGCCTTCGCGAACGATCGCGCGAATCTTCTCGGGATCGTACGAGTCGCAATGGCGCAGGATGACTTTTGCGTCTTTCGTCGGGTGCATGAGGAAGAGTGTGAGGGAGAAGTCCCTGTCTTCGCAAGGCTGGTGGGGGCGGACGTGATGCGGCGCGCGTGCCTCGAACGAAGCCAGCCGATCGAGGAGCGATTTTCAGGCTTATTCTGTCCTTTGGGCGAGCTCCTGTGCAGCCCTTGCAGCCCGGCCCGCCCTTTGGATAGCCTCCTCGCGCCGTCATTGCGGCAGGCTCGTCTTCTCGAGCCGAGAGGGGATTGAACATGGCATCGAAGCTGGTTGCTGCCCGTAGCAAGTCTTCCACGTTGGTGGTCGCTGCAGCGGATACTCACAAGGATACGATTCGGGTGGGCGCGGAAGCCCTCCTAAAGCCCTACGTGAAGAAGGGGGAAACCATGCCCGACTTCGCGTTCGTAGCGTCGCTCTTGGGCAGGGCGCTCGAGTCCTTGGCCAAGGGGATGACCGACGCCGATGACGCCCACGAAATGGAGCTCTCGGACGACGCCGGCCCACGTGATGCACGCGATGCTGCGGTCCAGGCACTCAACGCCAAGGTGGTCGAAGGCACCGAGATCCTTCAAGGCCTTTATGGCTCGGCTGCCGTCAAGGCGGTCAGCCTCGACGGCGTGACTCCGCGGGACGGGACCTTGCTCGTCCAATACGTCACTACGGCGAGTGGCCTTCTTCGGACGGTGAAGCTCGGGAAGTCGCGCGTCAAAGGAGCCAGCTTCGACGCCGAGGCCTTCGCCGACGAGCTGACCGGCCTCGCGAAACAGGTGACCCGTGCGCTCGCCGACGTGGCGCGCGAAGCGCGTGAGGCCGAGGCCACCTTGGTGAAGAAGACGGCGGCCATTGCGGCCTTCGATGGCGCTTTCTCCAGCACTGCTGGACTGCTCAGCGCTTTGCTCATCGTGGGCGGCCAGAAGGAGCTTGCGTCGCGCGTTCGTCCCTCGGCTCGCCGGCCCGGCCAGGTCGAGCCGGAAGAAGGAGGAGAGCCCGAGCCCGTTCCCGCGCCCGCGGATGGCACCCCGACCAAATAGGGGCCGGACGGGGTAGGTGAAGGGGCGCTCCGGAAGGGGCGCCCCTTTCGCTTTGAGCGCAAGTGCGCGAAGTCTGTAGCCGTGAACGCGATTTGGCAGCGGAGAATCGCGTTCGCGGGTGTGGGAACGCGATTTGTTGGCGGAGAATCGCGTTCGCGGGTGTGGGGGACGCGATTTGTTGGTGGAGAATCGGCTCCGCGATAGGCGCGAACGCGATTCTTGCCGGGAGAATCGGGCGCGCGATAGGCGCGAGCGCGATTTTTGCCAGGAGAATTGGGCGCGCGATAGGCGCGAAGGCGATTCTCGCCCGTGGAGTCGCGGCCGCGGTTGAGCCCACGACGAATCCGGCGGTTCTGCATGTGGGTCTCTGGCGCGCTTTACGCCGAGGCTTGGGTGCTGAGCACCGTCTACGAGTAGGCCGCTGCTCACGGGGTCGCCCGCCCGGGAGCTCGGCTTGACCGAAAATACATGCGACCAAGACCTACACGCCCTTCCGCGCTCGGAC
>JAYUKI010000013.1:0-1871 GCA_043764595.1 Myxococcales bacterium
GTTTGGAGTCCGCGGAGCTCCCGCGCACGACGGCGCGGAGCTGGGCCTCGCCCACGGGTTCTTCGGTCATCCACGGGACGATGGCGATTCGGCGCGCAAAGTCCTTCTTCACTCGTTCGATTTGCCGAAGCTCACCGGGAATTCGCTCGCAAAGCAAAGGGTCCCGCGTTCCCGTCGCGGCCAGACTGGCATTCACGACCCAGGCAAAGGGCTCGATATTCGCGCGCCGAAGGTCTTTCTGAAGATCGGCAGCTTCGGTGACGGGAGTCGCTTCGGGCAACGTGACGACGAGAATCTTCGTGTAGTCGGGATCCTGGATGCGCATCAGAGGGGTCGCGAGTCGTTTGGCTTCTTCGGCGGAAAGCCCACGCATGACGTCCCGATGGTAGGAGCCCGTCGCATCCAAAAGCAGCAACGTGTGACCGGTGGGCGCCGTGTCGAGGACGACGAATCCGCGCTTGGCCTCGGAGACCAGGCGCGAAAATGCGTGGAATACGGCCACTTCTTCGGTGCATGGGGACCGCAGGTCCTCTTCGAGCAGTGCGCGTCCCTCTTCGTCCAAATCGCGCCCTTTACGGGCCATGATGCGCGCGACATACGCCTGGGTCTCGGCCACGGGGTCGATACGGCTCACGGTGAGATTCCTGACCGTCCCCGCCACGGTGGCCGCCACGTGTGCTGCCGGATCCGTCGTGCTGAGGTGCACAGGAATGCCCCGAGACGCGAGCTCGACGGCAACAGCCGCAGCCACGGTCGTCTTGCCAACACCCCCTTTGCCCATCACCATCACGAGGCCGTGCCCATTCCCGGAAAGCTCGTCGATCAAGCTCGAAAGCGGTGGGAGGTCCGTCGTGTGCGCCACGAAAGCGGCAGTCTTTTCTGGACTCGTTTCGTCGCTCAACAAGGCACGAAGCGCGTCCAGACCGACCATGTCGAAGGTCTTGAGCGGCACTTCGTGCATGGGCATGGCACGAAGCGAATCAGGCATATGTGCAAGGGCGTCGGTGCAGCGCCGCTCGAACGCAAGGGCGATCCGATCCTCACGGTCGTGCGCACGAAAAACAGCATTCACGACGAGCATTTGGTTCTCGACCCCCAAGGCTTGCAGCTCGCCGGCCGTCCGGCCAGCTTCGCGCAGCGCGGAATCGTTCGGACGTGCAACGAGCACCACGGTCGTGAGCTTGCCGTCCATCAGCGCGTGCATGGCTGCCGCAAACCGGTCGTGATGCATCGTCAAACCCGAATGGGGTCCAAGGCATGACGCACCGTGATCGTTCGACTCCAGGAAGGTCGTCCACGCACGCGGAAGCTGGAGAAGCCGCAGCGTATGGCCGGTTGGGGCGGTGTCGAAGAGGACGTGGTCGTAGACCAAGGCCAAATCGGTGCCGGAAAGGAGCCCGGCAAACTGGTCGAACGCGGCGATCTCGGTCGTGCAAGCTCCCGAGAGCTGCTCGCGAATCTTGGCAATCTCTTCTGCGGACTTCACTCCCTCATAGGGCTCGATCACCCGCCGCCGGTAGGCTTCCGCAGCGGCATCGGGATCGATGTTCATCGCGTGAAGGTGTTCGACCCCGGGAACCGGACGTGGCTCGGCCCCCAGTACCACACCGAGCATTTCGTCGAGGTTCGACGCGGGATCGGTGCTGACCAGCAACACTCGCTTCCCGCGCTCCGCAAGCGAAAGCGCTGCGGCGCAAGAGAGCGCCGTTTTGCCAACTCCACCCTTGCCCGTGAAAAAAAGATGGCGTGTCGGGGCAAGAAAGGGATTCATTCCCTCCTTCTACCACCGCTTCTACCAACCACTTCGCGCGCGCGCGGGAGCCGACGCCTCAAAAGGGTAGCTCCCTGCGTCCATTACCAGCGCGAGGTCG
>JAYUKI010000014.1:0-22957 GCA_043764595.1 Myxococcales bacterium
GTGCGGCGCGATCTGAAGAAGGGCATGGCGACGCTCGAGGCGCTGTTGGGCAAAAGGCCGCGCCTTTTCCGGCCACCCATCGGGCACACCAATCCCATCATCGCGCGCGTGGTGGAGGAGCTCGATCTCGAGGTCATCGGCTGGAGCGTGGGCGCGCGGGATGGACTCGCCGGCACTACGGTCTCGGACGTGCTCGCGCGGGTAATGCCCAAAGCCAAAGACGGAGCCATCGTGCTCTTGCACGACGCACCGGAGCACGGAGAGCGCGAGCCCGCAGGAGTGACCGCCCTCGCCGAGCTCCTGGGAAGGCTCGACGCCGAGCGCATGCCCGTGGTGCCCCTAGCGACGTTCCTCGGCGAATAGAGCTCGCTCCCGTTCTTCCTCGCCTGCGTCAACGAGCACGGTCCGCCTGCGACTCCCGCTGCCCCGAATACGTTGAAGCGAGCCTCCACGTCATCTTCCATCCACATGGGCAAAACGCCGGAGCCCTGGCTGGCATTGCCGAGGCCATGACTCCTTCGATGAATTCGTGATCCCGCGGGCCGGCACTTCCCTCCGATCCCACCTTGCCCAAGTGGTCCAGCCCCACAATCCCTGTCTCACCCACCTTGCCAAGGTGGTCCAGCCCCACAATCCCTGTCTCACCCACCTTGCCAAGGTGGGGGGCGCGACTGCGCGGAGCCCAAATCGGAACAAAACCACCCGGCAAAGGTGGTGAAAACTGTGGCGCGCCCAAGAAAAACACCTGACCTAGGTGGGAAATATCGACCCGCGTACAGTTTTTTCACGTCACCCAAGTGGCCGCCGCCGACCGCCGCTCGGTTTTGACACCTGGGCCAGGTGGTGGGGTCGAGCGACAGCGCGTTAAACCACCTTCGCAAGGTCGACGCGCTTGTGCGGTCTGTGCTGGAAGCACCTTGGCCGGGTGGTCCAGCCGCCCCAAGGGCTCCTCGCCCACCTTGGCACGGTGGTCCAAACCCACCCGGGGGTTCCAAGGCACCTTCCTCTGGCCTTCAGCGTGCGCGCAGCTTGCGGCTCTCGCGTCCCATGGATTCCTGCGCAGCAACGGGAAGAGTCACCACGAATCGGGCGCCTTCGCCGTAGCTCGTGTCGAGCGTGATCTTGCCACGTGCCGACTCGACCAGGCCGCGGCAAACCGCGAGACCGAGGCCCGTGCCTTCACCGACGTCTTTGGTCGTCACGAAGGGCTCGAACACCTTCACGCGCATCGCCGCGGGCACCCCGGGACCCGTATCCTCCACGGAGATGCGCACGGTGTCCGCTTCGGCGCGCACGTCGATGTGAACCTTGCGTGGGCCCGAGTCCTTCGACGCCACGGCTTGGGCCGCGTTCATCACGAGATTCAAGAGCACCTGGAGGAGGCGAGGGCCCGCCATGGCCGCGAGGGGCGTTCCGGGCTCGACGTGCGTTTCGAAAGAGACGTCGCGAAATACCTTTTGTGGAACGGCGAGCGCGGTCACGTCGGCCAAAACCTCGGCGACGATGCAGGCCGCTCCGCCTTCGCTCGGCACGTCGGCTTCTGGACGGGCAAAATCGAGAAGATCCCGCAAAATGCCGTGGATTCGCTCGGTTTCCTTCTTCGTACGCGCCAAAAAATCCTGACGCTCTTCTTCGGGCATTTCCGGATCGGCGGCGAGCTCCACCATGGCCAATATGGCCGCCAATGGATTGCCAATTTCGTGCGCAAGCCCCGCGGACAGGCGCCCCACGCTGGCCAGTTGCTCGCTTCGCGCGAGCTGCTCGCGGGTCTCGGTGAGGTGCTTCGTGGTGCGTGTGAGCTCGTCCACTTTGGAGCGGAGCGTGCTCTCGTCCTCGAGGAGCTTCGTGGCCATCGCGTCGACCGACCGACCGAGCTCGACGATTTCACGCGCGCCGCGCTTCGGGACGTCGAGCGTCCTGGCCCCGCGCGCCACGCGATCGGTCGCGGCCGAGAGCTCTTCGATGGGCTTCACCAAGACACGCGTGAGCGCGAAATAGGCAAAGGCCAAGAGGCCCACGGCGAAGATGAGCATGTAAAGTGCAACGACTTTGACGAGCGGTCCGGCATTGACCGATTCTTCGTCCGTGGGGACGCGCACCACGACGGCGAGCTGGCCTGCGGGAAGCACGACGTCGAACACGCGTCCCCGCACGCCGTGTGCAGGGCGCGCCGACTCCAAGAAGGGCCGAGCCGGAGAGAGCATTTTCTCGAGCTCCGCGGCGTCACCCGCGCCGGCCACGCGAGCTCCCGAAGGATCGAACACGGCGACCGCTCGGGCTCCGCCATCCCCCACGTCCGCGGCCACGATCGCATCGAGGGCCACGCCTCGTTCGGATTCGGCGGCGTGCGCGACGTGCGCGGCTACGGCCCTTCCGATGGACCGCGCGGCGCGCTCACGCGAGGCAAGCAAGGTGGCCTGCGTGACCCCTGCGATCGCAAAAAACAGCGGAACGTACGAGAGCAGCAGCACGCCCGCGAGCGAGAGCACGATCTGGAGGCGGAGGCCTGGACCCTTTTCGGCAAGCACGGAAGACGAAGCATGCCATCTTTCCGGCACGTGCGAGCGAGCATCGTCGTCGAGGCCTCAGCTCTCCGGAGCTTCTCCGCGCTGACGGCGTAGCCCGAGGCTCGCTTTGAAGAGATAGCCGTCTCCACGATGCTCGATGGCGTCCGCGAGACCTTCGTCGCGGAGCCGCGTGATGGCCACGTAGAGCCGATTCATCGCGGCACTCACGAGGATCTTTTCACTCGGCCAGATCTGGCGCACCAACTGGGTCGCCGAAACGGGCTTTCCCGGATTCTTTTCGCGCTCCTTCACGAGCGCGTGCACGAGCCTGCGCAAGACCGGGCGCCGCGCGAGCGCGACCAGTTGGCCACTCGGGGCTCGCACCCACGAGCCGTCCTCGGCGACGACGAGCTCGGAAGGCCCACGACGGCTCGGAGGCGCGTCGTCTCCGACGAGGCGATCGACGTAGCGGAGCGCGAAGCGAATCTCTTCGGTGGGCGCGACACCAAGGGTCAATTCCCGGCGCTTCGTCATGAGATCGGCCTGTTCGGTCGCTTCGCGGCTCGACACCGAAAGTGCCAAAAGCTCGACGGCAACCCGACGCGCCTTTCTTCCGTCGCCAGCGAGCGCCGCGCGAGCATTGGCCATGGCCTCCTCGGCGAGCCGAGGATGACCGAGCTCGGCATAGGCAGCCCCTACGACGGCCGAAACCATCGCTTTGGCGTGTTTGTCCTTGGCGAGCTCGAGCGCGTGCAACGCTTCGCCTCCGCGCAGCGCGGCTTCGTGCACCTCACCGAGCTCGAGCTCGAGCCCGGCCATGTATCCAAGAATCAATCCTTCGGTGTGGACGTCTCCGACGCGCTTGGCCACCTGCTTTCCCTGTTCGTAGCGCTCGCGCGCGATTCCGAAGCGCGACTCTTCTTGTTCGATCAATCCAAGAATGGTGTACGTCCACGCCAGCGAACGCTCGTCGCCCACGTCGTGGAAGACAGTCAAGAGCTCTTCCCCGGCGGTCTTCGCGGCCGCGGTCTTTCCCTCGTCCAAGAGGCGGGAGGCGAGCAGCATTTCGACGAAGGCCCGCTCCCGAGCTTCTCCCGAGCGGACGAAACACGCTCGGGCCGCCACGAGCGAGGAATAGGCATCTTCACTGCCTTCCTCGGAGTGCACATTGGCCGCATCCTTGTGGATTCTCCCTTCGAGCTCCGGACGATCCACCCCGGCAAGAAGCCCGCGCGCTTCGGCAAAAAGGCGTCGCGCGTCCTCGAATCGCCCTTTCAAGCCGACCACCAGAGCCTCTTTGCTCGCCGCGGCTGCACGCACTTCTTTGCTGGCCAAGGTGCGCGCGGCGGCAAAGTCGTCCAGAGCGAGATCGCGTGCCCCACCCAGCAAGCGAGCGAGACCACGGTTGAAATGGAGCTCGCCACGAAGCTCCGCGGAAAGGCTCTGGTGCCTGTCGAGCGCCGTCGTCAGAATCTCGCCATAACGGCCGTAGGGGCCTTTCCCCAAGAACGTAGCCCCCAGCGAAAGTGCCAATTTCGCGGCTTGCTCCGGTTCGCCGAGCTCGACCGCGATCTGGAACGCGTATTCGTAGCTTGCTGCGTCGAAGTCGTCGGAAACCGCGCGTGGGTATGCCGTCGTTCCGAAGGTCTTGGAGAGTCGTGCCACGAGCGCGCGGCGCGCGGGCTCCTCTTTGCCACTTTCGACAAGACGGTCTCGCGCGAACTCGCGAATGCTCCTGAGTAGGACGTAGCGGCGCGGTTCCTCCATTCGAGCCGTTTGGAGGAGCGAGCGGTCGATGAGCTCCTCGAGGGCTCGCGCGACGTGGGCCCGTGCTCTTACTTCGTCGTCCGCGGAAATCACGGCAGCAGCACTTTCCAGGCCAAATGGGCCCTGGAACATGGAAAGAGCGGCAAGCGAGTCACGGAGATCGGTGGAGAGATCGTTCCAACTGCTGGAGATCGCGCTCTCGAGGTTTCGCCCCCGGTCCGCGGTTCCGTGAGCGTCGTTCGTGAAGAGGTCGTTTCGTTTCTCGGCCTGGCGCGCGAGCTCGCTCGTGCCAACCGCGCCAAAACGCCCTGCAAAGGACGATATGGCGAGCGGCAAACCCTCGAGTGCCCGCACGAGCAACGTGACGGCTCGGGTGTTGTGGCGACCGAGAGAAAAGCGCGCATCGGCGGCGCAGGCGCGCGCCACGAGGAGCTGTACCGAGGGGGCGAGCAGGGCTTCGTCGGGATCGTCGGTTTCCTCCGGAACGGCGAGCGGATCGAGTCGAAGAATCGACTCCCCAGGGAGGCGCATGCGTTCGCGCGTCGTCACGAGGCAGCGGACGCTGCGGCTCACGGCGAGGCACGCAACCACGTAGTCGACGACGACGGGAAGGCACGCGTCGGCGTCGTCGAACACGACGAAGTCCCTGCGACCGCGGAGTGCGAGCCGAGCGAACGCTGCCGGATCGTTGCGTCCGATCCCTTCGTCGGTGTCGGACGAGGGCGGAGACACACCCGCTGCGCGCACGAGCAAATGGCCCAGCGCCGCGGCCGTGAGACCTTCGGAGCACGCTACCCAAACCACGTCACCGAGCGCGCGAGGTCGGGTGAGCTGCGCGACCAACGCGGATTTGCCGACTCCGGGGGGGCCGACCACCGACACGAGGCGTGAAGTGCCGAGTCGCTCTGCAAGGAGCTCCAGTTCTGCTTCTCGACCTACGAAACCTGCTGAGAGCAATCGGACCCTGGCTTTCACGAGAGATCGAGTCGACGGTCCGACCAAACTGCCACTTTCGCTATTCGCGACGTTCGCGCAATCCGGACCGCGGCGAGACATCTCCAGTATTCACGAAGGGATCGTGCACGTCACGATCTGCGACGTACCCGTTGAGCTGGATGGGGGCCTCCGTCGACTTTCAGACGCCTTACATGTGCGCTGAAGGCAACGCGGCTCCAAGCCAAGCGATCCGCGTGTTCGACGTCAGCCTCGAAGTAAGGCCGATGTAAGTGGGCCGAAGAGAAGAGGTCGCTACTTTTGAGCTGAGAAAACACCGGTTCGGGGGCGGCTGATCGGCGTCACGTGTTCTTGTCGATCGGCCTCGGTTCACCGTCTGGAGCCCTGAAGAATGAGCGATTCCCAGAGGGAGCTACCTCCCCTAGACCCCGTCCTCTTACGCCAGCTCAAGCGCGCGGGCGTGGCCGAGGTCGCACAGCCAGATTCGGAGAGCTTCGCCAAGCTATTGGCGATGATCAGCGACCAGTACCGTCGCGCGTCCGAGGATCGCGCGATGCTGACGCGCAGCATGGACCTGTCGAGCGCCGAGTTCGACGTGCTCCGCGAGCGTGTCGAACGTCAGCGCGACTCCTTCCGGGACACCATTTCGGCACTCAACGAAGCCCTCGCCGTTTTCGGTGAGGTGGTTCACCACCGGGACGGAAGCGAAGACACGGGAACGACCAGCATCGAGTCTGCCAAAGCCGACTTCTCGTCACGGCTCTATCGCATCTTCGATGCCGAGCGCGACGCCTCTGCGTCGGCAGAAATCTCCGGACTGAGCGTCAATCTGGTGAAGTTGGCCGACCAGCTGACGCGTCTCCTCGAGTCGAGCGCGGCCCAAGCTTCGGTGCGAAAAGAGCTCGAAGTGGCGCGAGCCGCACAACGCATGTTGATGCCGGGCGATGCCCCCATGGATCGAGGGGCTGTGCGCATCGCGGGGGTGTTCCGGCCGGCGTCCGAGTGCGGCGGAGACTTCTGGTCCGTGCAAGACTTGCCCAACGACAAGACCCTCGTGCTCGTGGGCGACGTGACCGGTCATGGCGTGTCGGCAGCGATCTTGACGGGCGTGGCCAAGGGCGCGTGCGAAGCCTATTGCGCGACACGGCGCGGCTCGGTCGACCCAGCCGAGCTTCTCGGCGTCTTGAATGGTGTCGTCCGCGATGCCGCCCAAGGCAACCTCCTCATGACGTTTGCTGCGGCCATCGTGAACCCTCGTGAGAAGACTGTGCTCGTGGCCAATGCGGGGCATCCCCACGTACTCTGCATTCGTCCCGGGGAGGCAAAGCCGCTCGTCGTCGATGGACCACCTCTCGGTTCGGCCGATGAAATCGTCTATCGCTCGCAGGCCTTCGCGTGCGACCGCGGGGACTCGCTCGTGTGGTTCACGGACGGCGTCGTCGAGCGGGAAAACCCCCAAGGCGAGGCGTTCGGCGAGCGTCGGCTCCGCGCCGTCTGCCAGCGCGCCGCCCAAGGTGGGGTCGATTCCATTCTTGCCCTCGTCGAGTCCACTCTCGAGGGGTTTTCTGCCGGGGTTCCGGCGAGCGACGACACCACATTGGTCGTTGCGACGGTCAAGTGACGCGAAACGCCGAATCCAGAGGATGACCCTGCCATGAAAACGGATGCCCTTTCCTACGACGTCGCCACCGGCCGATGGTCGTCCGACCTCCCTTCGGCGTTGGACTCGGCGCGTACCCTCGTGCTCGCCTTCGGTGCGTCGGAGATAGCCGACGATCCCAGGCCGATAGCCTCCCTTGCTCGGGCCTTCCCGCGCTCGGTGGTCGTCGGCTGCTCGAGCGCGGGCGAAGTCCACGGCGCAACGGTTCGGGATCGTTCGATTTCCGTGACCGTGTCGCGGTTCGACCGCTCGGACCTGGCATTTGCCTCCATTGCGGTCCGAGGCCCTTCGGACTCGTTTGCCGCTGGAGATGCCCTTGCACGTAAGCTCCTCGCCGCCAGACCGGCGTTGCGCGCCGTCATGGTGTTTTCGGAAGGGCTTCTCGTGAATGGCAGCGAGCTGGTTCGCGGGCTGAACGGCGTGCTGGACCCGAAGATCGTGGTCACGGGAGGTCTGTCGGCCGACGGCTCCGCGTTCAAGCGCACTTGGGTATCGATTGGAGAAAAGGTCCAGTCGAACGTGGTCGTCGCGATTGGCCTCTACGGAGACAGCTTGATGGTCGGCCACGGCTCGAAGGGCGGCTGGGACCGCTTCGGACCGGAGCGCATCGTCACGCGCTCGGAGGGCAACGTCTTGTACGAGCTCGACGGCAAACCTGCCCTCGCGCTTTACAAGGAATACCTGGGAGACAAGGCCAAAGACCTGCCAGCGTCGGGGCTGCTCTTTCCGCTCGCCATGCGGCAATCGTCGAAAGATGAAAAGTTCCTGGTGCGTACGTTGTTGTCGGTCGACCACGAACGCCAGAGCATGAGCTTCGCCGGGGATGTTCCGAAGGGGTATCTGGCGCAGCTGATGCGCGCGGACTTCGACAAGCTCATCGACGGCGCGGCTTCGGCCGGTCGAACGGCGGCCGGAACCAAACCGGAATCGTCGGGGGATTCCCTGGCCATCGCGATTAGCTGCGTCGGGCGAAGGCTCGTACTCGGCGAAAGGACCGACGAAGAAGTCGAAGCCGTCCTCGAGACGTTGCCGAGCCGCGGAACCACCCTGACCGGGTTCTATTCGTACGGCGAAATCTCGCCCTACGGAACCGGCCACTGCGACCTGCACAACCAGACCATGACGCTGACCGTGATTCGCGAAGCGGAGGCCGTAGCCGTGCGCCCCGCAGAGGACCGCGGGCGCCCCTCCGTGACCGCGTTCGGGCGGCTCCGTGGAGGTGAGAGCTCGGTGGCGATCGCGAAGCCCTCACCCTCGGCGGGACTCGTCGTCGAGCGTTTTTCCTATGGCCTCGACGAAAAGGCTTGGTCGGTAAGGCCGTTTCCAGCGCTGGATTCCCCACGGACCATGGTGCTCGCGTTCGGCGCTCCAGAGGTGTTCGACCATCCCGAAGCTCTCGCCGAGCTCGCCAAGGCGTATCCCAGGTCCATTGTCTTCGGATGCTCCGGAGCGGGCGAGGTCCACGACACCCAAGTACGCGACCGGTCCATCTCCGTGACCGTCACCCGTTTTTCCGAAACCGATCTCTCGTTCGCGTCGTTCGACGTAAGCGGTCCCGCCGACTCCGCCACCGCGGGCGAAACCGTTGGACGAAAGCTCGCTGCGGCGAGGCCGGGTCTGCGAGCGGTTCTCGTTCTTTCGGAAGGCCTGAACGTGAATGGCAGTGAGCTCGTGCGAGGGCTCAAGACGGCACTCGACCCCAATGTGGTCGTGACCGGAGGACTCGCCGGGGATGGCGCGCGGTTTGCCCGAACGTGGGTCGCCATCGGCGGGAAAATGAAGCAAGACGTGGTCGCCGCAATAGGCTTCTACGGCGATGCGGTGAACGTGACCCACGGCTCCAAGGGCGGCTGGGATCGCTTCGGCCCGGAGCGCGTGGTGACACGCTCCGAGGGCAACGTCGTCTACGAAATCGACGGCAAACCGGCTCTTGCGCTCTACAAGGAGTACCTCGGAGACAAGGCGAACGAGCTCCCCGGCTCGGGGCTCCTCTTTCCGCTCAGCATTCGCGCGTCCGCAAAGGACGAAAAGCGGCTGGTTCGCACTCTTTTGGCGGTCGACCACGCACGGCAGTCCCTCACGTTCGCCGGAGACATCCCGACCGGGACTCTCGCTCAGCTCATGAAGGCGGACTTCGAGAAGCTCATCGGAGGTGCAGGGATCGCGAGTGAAACGGCGAAAGTCGGTGTTTCGGACTCCGACTGCCTCGTCGTGGCCATTAGCTGCGTCGGCCGGAGACTGGTCCTCGGAGACCGAACCGAGGAAGAAGTGGAGGCCGTCAAATCGGCACTTCCAAACGGAGGCGCCCGCGCCCACGTAACGGGATTCTATTCCTACGGGGAGATCTCGCCCTATACCACCGGGCACTGCGACCTCCACAACCAGACGATGACGCTGACAATCGTTTCGGAATCGAAGTCGATCGACAAAAAGGTCGAACCAAAACGGCCCGTACTGCGCACCGCCGACCGCACCATGGAGACCCTCGCGCTCTCGCCGAAACCGTCGACTGCGCTCCAGGTTCGACGCCTCGCGTATACCTTCGACGACGCCAAGTGGAGCGCGCCATTTCCGAAAGACGACTCGAAACGAACACTCGTCTTGGCGTTTGGTGACACACGCCTCCTGGACGATCCGAAGCCGCTCGCCTCCCTCGCCGCAGCGTATCCCTCGTCGATCGTGGTCGGATGCTCCAGCGCCGGTGAGATTCACGGCACCACCGTCCGGGACGGGTCGCTCTCGGTCACGGTGACGCGCTTTTCCAATACCGATCTCGGGTTGGCTTCGTTCGAGGTGCACTCGGCCGAAGACTCGCGGCCCGTAGGGCGTGCACTCGCCAAGCAGCTCTCCGAAGCAAAGCCGGGCTTGCGCGCGGTCCTGGTGCTTTCGGACGGGCTCGGCGTCAATGGCAGTGACCTCGTGCGAGGCATCAACGACGTTCTCGACTCGTCCATCGTCGTGACGGGCGGTCTCGCTGGAGACGGCTCGCGCTTCTCCCGTACGTGGGTCGCCGTCGGTGGTCGGGTCGCGCGGAACGTCGTGGCCGCCGTTGGGTTTTATGGCGATCACGTGGTGATCGGCCACGGCTCGAAGGGCGGTTGGGACAGGTTCGGTCCGGAGCGGGTGATCACGCGATCCGAGGGAAATGTCCTCTACGAAATCGACGGGAAGCCCGCACTTCTCCTCTACAAAGAGTACCTCGGAGAGAAGGCGAAAGAGCTGCCCGCTTCGGGCCTTCTGTTCCCCCTCAGCATGCGGGCGTCGTCGAAGGACGACAAATTCCTCGTTCGTACCGTCCTTTCGGTCGACCACGAGCGCAACTCGATGACGTTCGCGGGAGACGTGCCAAAAGGCCACCTCGTGCAGCTCATGAAGGCGGACTTCGACAAGCTCGTCGGGGGTGCGTCCCTGGCGGGAGCCGCCGTACGAGGCCTCGACGACGAGCCGGCATCCCTCACCATCGCCATCAGCTGTGTCGGTCGGAGGCTGGTACTGGGGGATAGAACCGAGGAAGAAGTGGAGGCCGTCCGCGATGCGCTTCCGGACCACGGTGCAAAGACCGAGCTTACCGGCTTCTATTCGTATGGCGAGATATCGCCTTACGCGACGGGGCACTGCGACCTTCACAACCAAACCATGACGCTGACGGTGATTGGCGAATCGGCCGTTGCTCTCGAGCGAGGCGAGAGTGTCGACGAGGCCACGAAGCTCCGTCCAAGCCGCCCCGGAATGGCAGCCGTATCGCCACCGCGCGCGCCAAACCCGCCGCCAGTGTCCCAACCTCCCGCGTCCCACGCCCCCGTGTCCGTGACGGCATTGTCTGCGCCGCAGAGTCATGCCGCGGCACCGCCGCCGGCGCAGGTCGCTTCCAACGTTCCGCCGCCCGTCCGTGAAAACGGCTCGCGCCCGAAGGTCGACCCAACCAAAATACCGGTCGTCACGCGGGCGACCGCGAATGCTTCCACGACGTCGCAGGCCACCGTGAACGTCGAATCGTTCGGCACCGTGTCCGTGCTCACGTTGCATGGCAGGCTATCGGAGACCTTCAAGGGCGACTCGGTCGGGGCCGCGCTTTCCGGCAACGTCGTGGTCGATCTGGCCGACGTGGAGCGGATCACCTCGTACGGAGTGCGCGAGTGGCTCGCCATGCTCGCGGCCGCGAAGAACGTCCAAAACCTGGTTTTTGCACGTTGTTCGGAGGCCGTAGTCAATCAACTCGGCATGATTCGGAAGTTTGCCGGACCGGCGCGTGTCGTCTCCTTCTTTGCGCCTTACCTCTGTGGCACGTGTGGAGAGCCTTTCGAGCGCCTCTTCGACGTCGAACGCGATCGAGAAGCCATTCTCGAGGCTTCTCCGCCTTCCGCCCCATGCCCGTCGTGCTCTGCAGTAGGACGTTTCGACGACGACCCCGAGACGTACTTCGCGTTCGCTCAGGCGCACGCTGGCGAGCCGGTTGGTGCCGATATCCGCGAAGCCCTCGCACGACTCGTCGAGCCGAAACCCGAGGGGCGAAAAGACCCTGTCGAAAAGTCCGTCGAAGGAAGCGTTACTCGCGTACGACTCCAGACCAAGCTCACGGCCGACCTCCGCTGGCCACGTATCCTCGACGGCATCGAAGGACCTCTGGTCCTCGATCTCGGCGTTCCTGGTGCTCCGGATGGCGAAGCGGTTCGGGTGTTGGAGCGGGCCCTCCTGGGCATAGGCGCCGAGGTGCCGACCATTTCACTCGAACGTTGTCCCGAAGCCGTGCTCGCGAGGGCCTCGGCGCTTCTTGCAAAACCGGGGCTATCGATTTCTTCTGCCGTGTTCGACGGTCATTGCGCGGCATGCGGGGTGCCGCGACCTGCACAGGTGTCGATGGCCGAACACGGCGAGGCGATTCGCGCCGGACGGACTCCGCTCGTGCCATGCAAGCGGTGCAACGGGGATCTCACGATTCCGCGGTCGGACCTCCTTTCGGCCTTGTTGCCCGTAGTGAAGGCCCGCCAGGAATCCGGTGCCCATTCCATTTCACCCGAGTCGGCGCCAACGTCCGTGGCCTCGATGTCCGCACCGGCTCGCCCGAAGGTTGGGCTGCGACCGGAGGTTCTCCTCGGTGGAGCGGCGGTGCTCTTTGGCGTTCTGGCGCTTGGAGGCGTCGCGCTTCGAAGTGTGATGGGGGCGGCTCCGACTCCACAACCCGCGTCGACCGTCGAGACTACCCGTCCGGAAGCGAGTGGTGCGGCCCCCCGAGTCGACGTGGACACCAATGGCCTTCCGCCCGCGTGGACCGAGAGGGCGTTTGCGCTCGACGGCGAGACCGTGGCTCTGGTCGGGCGAACGGAGCGAGGCTCGTCGGGCGAAAGCGCGGTAAAACGAGCTCGGGAAGATGCCGTTGTTCGACTCGTCCAAGAAGTGGCGAAAGAGCTGACGGGAAGCCCCATTCACGACTTCGTGAAGAGTCGCTCCCACAACGAATCCACGGCGACGGACGCAGCGGTGGCGGCGCGCTTTCTCGCTCAGTGTGGCGCATTTGCCACTCCCGAGCGCGTCGACGCGTGGCTACCGTCCGGGCGCGACGGCGCGGTGCGCTTTCGCCTCGATCTTCGCGCCTACCAGAAAGTCCTCGCGTTCTATCGTGAGACCGCGACCGTTCAAGGAATGGCGGTTGCGCGGTTCTTTCCGGCTCTCGAGCGGTCGTTTCATTCGGACGGCGAGCTCGTGGTCCTATCGACGCAGAAGGGGCGAATGGCCGAGGGGGTCGGGCTCCGTGCCGGAGACGTCGTTCTTTCGGTCGATGGACGCGGCGTCGCGGCGCCCGAGACGTTCTCTCGCGCCATGAGCGACGGGTGGGCTCAGGTGCCCGTACGCGGCGCGCTGGCCGTCGAGGTGGAGAGCGCCGGAGCGCGCCGGACGATTCGATTCTACAAACCCGCTCCGCAGGCGCCCTGAATGGCCATTCTGAGCGACTACGAGATTGGCGCTCGGTTCGCTCGGGGGGGAATGGCCGAGCTTTTCCTCGCGCGTGCCCGCACGCCGCGCAAGCTCGGCCATGGCGACGGAGAGTGGGTTGCCATAAAGCAGCTTCTGCCCGAGCTCGAAGCTCGGGACGAGTTCGTCGACATGTTCCTCGAAGAGGGCAAGCTCGCCGTCTTGCTGAGGCACCCGAACATCGTCTCGACCTTCGAAGTGGGCACTCTCGAAGGGCGCCATACCATCGTGATGGAGCTCTTGCGCGGGAAGGATCTCCGCAAGCTCGTGAGGGCCTCCCTGCGCGCCGGGGTCGAGGTTCCACTCGACGTTTCCGTCTTCGTGGCCACGAGCGTCTGTGCCGGCCTCCACGAGGCCCACGAGGCCGTGGACGTCGATGGAAGGAAGCTGCGCGTCGTCCATCGTGACGTCTCTCCGCAAAACGTGTTCGTCGGTGACGACGGAACGGTAAAAATAGTCGATTTCGGGATCGCCAAAAGCGACATTCGAGGTTTCGAGACGCAGGGCGGAATGCTGAAAGGCAAAGTTCCGTACATGGCGCCGGAGCAAATCAAGTGCGAGGCGATCGACCGCCGCGCAGACGTTTATGCCGTCGGCGTCATGCTCTACGAGTGCCTCCTTGGCACGAGACCCTACTCGCTGGCGAGCTCGACCGAGTTCGCGTTGATGCTCGCGATCGCCAAACACGACATCGTCGCTCCTTGCACTCGGAATCCGAGCTTCCCGAAGGAGCTCGAGCGAATCGTGCTGCGAGCCCTCGCCTTCAAGGCCAACGATCGGTACGAAACGTGCGACGCGATGCGCGAAGATCTGCTTCGGTTCGCGCGAGCCGAAGGGTTCAAGGAGTCGTGCGTCGGTGCTTGGGTCGGGGCCATCGCGGGCAAGGGCTCATTGCCCGCCGAAGAGCGACCCGCCGTAGCGTCCGCGGACGAGATCGGGTTCGGCGATGCGCCCCGCCTTGCCGGAGAGCACCCCGTGGTTTTTGCGGTGGAGCGCGTCGGATCCGTGACGGTCATTCGGTTCGAGGGTCGCATCGACGAGCTCTTCAGAGGCCGAGAGATCGCCGAGGCGCTTTCGGGCCAGCTCGTATTCGACCTCACGCACGTCGAGCGCATCAGCTCGTACGGAGTCCGAGCCTGGCTCGAGATGATGTCGGCCATTCCGAAGGACGCGGAAGTGCACCTTTACCGGTGCTCGGAAGCCATCGTTGGCCAGCTCGGCTCTTCAGCAGGATTCGCGGGACCTGCGCGTGTGGTCTCTTTCCAAGTTCCCCTGGTGTGCGAAGAGTGCGGCTCGGGATCCACGCTCGCCGTCGACCTCGAGCTCCACGCCACGGAGCTTCACGCGGGCACCATTCCGGAACGACGTTGCGAGCGTTGTTCGGGAAAATGCCGACTCGACGACGACCCTTCGGTCTTGGCTTTCGCTCGAAAGCACATGGGCTCGCCGATTGCCGCTCAGGTTCGGAGGGCCGTTTCGCGCCTCGACAGGCGGCACGAAAGTGGTGTGGGGGACTCGGTGGAAAAGATCGTGACGCCCACCGAAACACGGGTCGTCGTGAAGCGGCCCTCGCGAAAGCCCATTCGTTGGCGGCGGGCGCTCGATGGTGTCGAAGGACGTTTGACCCTGGACTTGCGGGGCGTGCCGTCCATGGATGGCCCGAGCGCAGCCTTGCTCGTTTCGGCGCTGGATGCCCTCGGTTCCGACGTCGAGTCCATCGAGATTCACGACTGTCCACTCGTCGTTGCCCGCCTCTACGACGAACGAACGTCTGCAATGGTTTCCGTGAAGTCGATCTTGGTCGAGGCCCATTGTGCCCATTGCGGTGCCCGCCGTTCGGGGCGAATCGAGCGGAGTGCCTATTCGGAGGCTTTGGCGCGCGGTCAGGTTCCGGAAGCTCCATGTCGGCGCTGCGGGGGATTGCTGGCACTTTCTACGGCACCGCAGCCGTCGGACGTCGCACCGTCCGGTCGCGGCCTTCCCGCCCCGGACACGGCCACGGTCGTTCGAATCGCATCGCGGCAGCGGTCGCTCCGGTGGTTGGGGTTGGCGTTCGTGGCGAGCATTGCCATTCTCGTGGTGTTGACGGTGCTTCTCTCGAGGGTGTTTGGCGCGAACGCGGGGCGCGGCGCGACCTCGGTCACCGTACTTTCCGAGCGCGACGGGAGGCCCTGAGGTGACCGCCGGCTCCACACGTCCTCCGCCGAGTCTCGGTCCAGTCCTCGCGTCCGTCGGTGTTCTCGAGCGCAATCGAACCGTCGGCCAGCGCATTGCACGAGTGCTCCGCGCGGCATCGCCAGGCGAAGTCGTGGCCCTCGAGTCCGATCCAGCAAGCCTACGCGCCCAACTGGCGGACGAGCCGAAGCTCATTGCTTCCGATGTCGCCGACCTCGATCTTTTGCTCGATTGGTCCATGCATCGTTATCCGACGGCGCGTCTGATGGTGTGGAGCGCCTCCGACATGACCCCTCTTTTGGAGGCGGCCACGAAGCATCCGGCCCTCGCAAGCCTCGTCGCGTTTCCGAGCTTTCAGTCGATGCCCAGGCCTTGGGAGCTCTTGCTCGGGGCGCGTATTGCACTGGACAGCGAACAGGCCGTACCCCGCTTTTCGGATTTGCTCGGTTGGGGCGGCACGATGGTGAAATACCGACCCCAAACTTCGCGTGAGCGCGATCTCGTGGTGGCGCAGCTTACCTCGGTCACCGAAAACCTCGGGCTCGGTTCGCGAATGGCCCAGAAGGTGGCCGACCTTTCGCACGAGCTCTTGATGAATGCCATGTACGACGCGCCGGTCGATCAGTACGGCGAAGCACGCTATGCCCACGATCGAACGTGCGAAGTGTCCCTCTTGCCCTCGGAGACCCCCACGATCCGGTTTGGTTTCGACGGAAGCATGCTCGCCGTCCAAGTCTCCGACCCGTTCGGCCTCCTAAGGCGAAAGCACGTGCTCGGTGGCGTCGTGCGTGCGCGTCGCGCCGAACACGAGGACGACGTGAGCCGCGTGCTCGACACGTCCGGCGGTGGCGCAGGTCTCGGCCTTCACCGCGTGTATTCCTCGTCGTCGGCGGTGATCGTGCGCGTCGTTCCGGGCTCCGAGTCGAGCGTGACGGCGCTCGTGGACGTGGAAGTGAATCCGAGGGAAGCGCGTAGCATGCCGGTTTCGCTGCACTTTCTGTGACGTTCGACGGAGGCTGCCGGCAGACCGGAAGGCATCGTGTAAGGCGCGTGTAAGCGGCCCATCCCGCGGCCGTGACGTACGCCTTCGCGATGATTCGCCGAACCCAGCTCGTCTCGCTTTCTCTCTCGGTCGCGCTTTTCGTCGGTTGTGGCTCGACGTCTCGTGACGTCGTCTTCGACGATCCTGCCGATGCTTCGACGGGGCCCACCCCGAACGGAATGGTGGACGGTGGGGTCTTTGGCGAAGGCGGGGCGTTCGGAGACGGCGGAGCGGTCGGTCACCTTACCGGGGTCGTTCGCGCCCCCAACGGTACGGTGCCCGTGGCCGGTGCCCTGGTCTACCTCACGAAGGAAAAGCCCGCTCCGACCTCCCCGAAGGTCTACTGCGACGCATGCGTGCAGCTTACACGTGTGACTCCGCATGCCATCGCGAACGAAAAGGGGGAATACGACGTCGCAGCCACCGAGCTCGGGACCCAGTTCTTGGTCGTCCAAAAAGGTGGATTCCGACGCGTTCGGGAGATTTACGTGTCCAAGGGCGACGCGAAGCTCCCCGACACGCTCACCACGCTTCCCCCGAAGAGCGATCCCGCCACGGGCGACGAAGTGCCCAGAATGACCGTCGTTCATGGTCAATACGACGAGATCGAGGCCTCCCTCGAGAAGCTCGGAATCGATCCGAGCGCCATCGACGTGGTGAAGAGCCCACTCGTAGGCGAGGCCGCAAAAGCCTTCCTTCGGGATGCCGCCCGTGTCGACGATCGGCACATCGTCTTTCTCCCGTGTGGGGACTTCACCCAGCCCACTCCGAACGTCGACCTTTCCTCCGAGAAAGTCATTCAAGACAACTTGAAGGCCTTCGTGAGGGCAGGGGGAAGACTCTACGTGACCGATTGGCACTACGACTTCATCGCGCGAACGTTTCCCGGATTCGTCCAGTTTGCAGCAGCGAGCGCCACGGCGTGCTCCGGGTGCGAGAAGCTTGCTTACGACGCGGATGCCGTGGTCACCGATCCGTCGCTCGGTGCCTGGATGAGCGCACAGAGCCTTACGACCTTCACTCTCCAGAAAAACTACACGGGAATTGCCAGCGTGAGCGCCGTGACGAGCAACGGAAAGACCGTGACGCCGCGGGTGTGGGTGAGCGGGTCCCGCGCCGGCGCCGCGCCAAAACCGGCGACGGTCAGCTTCGAAGAAGGCTGCGGACGCGTGCTCTTCAGCACGTACCACACGGAGCCCTTTTCGACGTCGCTAACTCCGCAAGAACGGGCGCTTCTAGGAGTGTTGCTCGAAGTGAGTGTTTGCAACGACTCCCCGTCGGGAGTGGTCGTCAAATAACTGCGAGGACGCTCAAGCCCCCAGCGCTCGTGCCACTTGGAACACGAGCACGGCGAGCACGTACGCCACGACGTACGTATAGCCCACGACGAACGCGGGCCATTTTAGGCTCTTCGTCTCTCGCCGAACGGCCGCGACGGTGCTCATGCACTGGCAAGCGATGACGAAGAACGCGAGCAGCGCGAGGGCGTTCGGGACACCGTAAAGCTTTGTTCCATCGGGCTTTTTGGCGTCGCGCATCTTCTCGGCGAGGGGAGAGGCGTCGTCATCGAGGTCCTCGAGACCGAAGATGACGCCCATGGTTCCGACCATGACCTCGCGGGCGCCGAACGAGCCAATGAGCCCCACGTTGATGCGCCAGTCGAACCCCGCGTATTTCGTCACGGGCTCGAGGGCATGTCCGACCGTCGCGCCAATCGACTTTTCGATCGCCGTGTCGGCTCCTTGGGCCCGCAAGGGTTCTGGAGCAGGTATCTTGAGCAGGGCCCAGAGAACGGCGGAAACGAGCACAATCGTCGTGCCTACGTCGCGCAAGAAACGTCGAGCCGCTCGCGAGGCCTTTCCGAGGACGACTCGCGCTTCGGGCATGCGGTAGCGAGGCATCTCGAGCACGAGCGGCAACGACTTCCCGCGGGTCGCCGTGCGGCGAAGCACGCGCGATGCGATAAGGCCCATCGCGACGCCGAAGCCATAGAGCCCGAGGAACATCGCCGCGCGGAAAGCTGGACCTCTGCCGGCGAAAAATGTCGAGATGAGCAGCGCATACGTGGGAATGCGTGCCGAGCAGGTCATGAGCGGAAGCACGAGGATCGTGGTCAGTCGCTCTTTCGGATCGCGGATGATTCGAGTCGACGCAATGGCCGGCACGGCGCAGGCGTGGCCCATGAGGAGTGGCAAGAAGGAGCGACCGCTGAGCCCCAAGAGACGCAAAATGCGATCGACGAGAAACGCTCCACGGGCGAGGTATCCGCTCGCTTCGAGGAGATCGAGGCCAATCGACAAAAGCACGATTTGCGGCATGAACGCGAGCACCGTGCCCGCTCCTGCCAGAATGCCGTCCACGAGGAACGAGGACAAAAGGCCCGTTCCGAGGCGTGAAGCGAGCTTCGCGCGCGCGAGGCCGAGCAACGCGTCCATGGCCGAGGTGGCTGGATCCGCGACGAGAAAGACGGCGGAAAAGAGCGCCGCCATGATTCCCAAGAACAAGAACGGACCAACGATTGGATGCAAGAGCCAGGCGTCGAGGGTTCGAGTCAGGTTCTTCCGGTCGCCACCCGCAATGCGCGCGTCGGTCAGGGCTTCTTTGCCGAGACGCACGGGATCGAAGTCGCCACGGCACGGCTCGGGCTGACGGGTGGCCAGCATGGCCAAAACCAGATCTTTGGTCTTCTTTTGACGGGCGCTCACGAGCGCGACGGGAACACCGAGCTCGTCTTCGAGGAGGCGAGGATCGAGCTTTCGGCCGTCGCTCTCGATCATGTCGGACTGGGTCACCACCACGTAGAGCGGCCACTTGGCGGCCGCGATTTCTTTGGTGAGGCGCAGCCCGAGCGAGAGCTGGGTGCCGTCGATGACTTGCACCACCGAAAATCCAGGGTCGGCGAGGTTTCGTCCGACGAACGTGCGCGCGACGCCCTCGTCCGTCTCCGGATCCACCTCGTGCCGCACCGAGTACGTGCCCGGGAGGTCGAACATGCGCGCCGTGGTGCCATCGGGCAGCACGAGGTCGGCCTCGAGGACGTCGACCGTGATGCCCGGAAAATTTCCTACGTGGGCGTTGCCGCCAGTGACCACGTTGTAGAGCGAGCTCTTTCCAGAGTTCGGACGGCCGAGCAGCGCGAACGTCCGACCTTGGGTCGTCGCCGAGGGATCCTTGGCTCTCGCCTGCGGCTTCGAGTCGTCGTGGCAATCGTCGCTCACGGAGCCTCGACCAAGATGCCTTGGGCCAAGCTCGGGCCTATCGCGAACTCGGCGCCGAGCCCCGACTCCACATGGAGTGGCCCGCCGAGCGGCGCGCGGCGGAGTACCGTGAGAATCTCGCCTTCCGACACACCCACCGCAGAGAGCCACGCGGCTTCGGATGGCTCGAGGGCGAGGGCCCGCACCCGAACCCGGATTCCACATGCGGTTCCGGCGAGGGTCGCTCCGCCATCCGAACGTGCACGTGTCGACGCCTCGGGCGTGCTCATTCCGAAACGTCTAGTCGAGGCGTGCAGATGGAACAAGGAAGCCGACGCGCGCAGGCCGTTGGGTCGCGTGCATCGGCTTGTCGTTCGAGCACGCCGGGCGAAAGCGATGGCGAGGGAGGAAGCCGGTCGGGCCAGCCAAGCCCGTCGCCTTCACGCCTTCACGTCTTCGCAGGTTCTCAGGCTCGGAACGTGAGAGCGCCCATGCCGTACTGCGAAGTGGCGGCGTTCGGGCCTTCGTTGTGGGTGTGGCCGTGGGCGTGGTGCTCGTGCATGTCCTGCCCCGGGCGAGCGGGCTGGATGAGCTCTTCGGGGCCGAGCTCGCGCTCGCGAACGACGAGAACCGAGCAAGGAGCTTCACGCATGACCGACTCGGCCACGGAGCCCATCACGAGGCGTGCGAGACCCTTGCGGCCGTGCGTGCCGAGCACGATGACGTCGGCGTGGATCGAGCGGGCGATCTCGGGGAGGACCATCGAGGCGGAGCCCACCGCGGCACGTGCTTTCACGAGATCCGTGAGTTTGTGATCGGCCAAGTACTGCTGCAAGCGGGCGAGACCTTCGTTCGCGAGCTCGGCGCGCAGGGTTGGCAGCGGGCTGTCCATCTCGATTTGGGGAACCACGTGCACGGCATGCACCACGGACGGCTGGCACCGGTCGGCGAGATTCTTGGCCACCATGAGGGCTTGAAAAGACAAGTCGGAGAAGTCGATGCCGACGATCAGCGTGAGCGGGTGCGGTTGCGATGCCATGGGAAAACCTCCGACGGCATCCTATGCGAGGGGCATGCCGCAGCAAGCCTCGAGATTTCCGCAACGGAACGAAAGGGCGTCCGCGCGACCCCGTGCATCGTTTGCACCCTGCGGCAAGGCGTGCGCGGAAGGACGGCGGGCGTCGTTGATTTTTCGCGCGTCGGTCCACGCATGGTGATTGCATGGCGGCGATTCGATGGAGGCGTGCTCCCCTTCTCGGAGCCCGCCAGATCCTGAACGGCCCAGTCCACACATCCCGCGCGGAGAGTTCCCGATGACGAACCAAACGACCGAAGACCAACTCAAGCGCATCCTCGTGGCGACCGACTTTTCGGCGCCCTCCGACGCGGCTCTGGTCTCGGCCGCTTCGGCGGCGAAGCACTATGGAGCACGGCTCGGTGTCAGTCACATCGCCCCCAGCGCCGGCGCCATCCATCCCGCGTTTCCGTCCCTTGCCAAAGAAGAGATGCTCGAGATTTCCGAGCTCGAGCGGCGTGCCACGGCTGCCGTCCTTTTGCACACGAAAGAGATCGTCGGTCTCGGGGAAGCGGACATCGACGTGCTCGTCGCTACGACGACCGGCCGCAACGAGGCGGCGACCATCGCCGAGCAAGCGACCGACTACAAAGCCGACCTCGTCGTCGTGGGCAGCCACGGCCGTACCGGGCTCGCGCGGGCGTGGCTTGGCAGCGTGGCCGAGCGCGTGGTGAGGCTCGCTCCGTGCGACGTTCTGGTGGCTCGGCCCGCCAAAGAAGCCAAGTCGGGGCCCGTACTTGCTGCCATCGACCTCGGCGAGACCTCCGGGCGCGTTCTGCGCGTCGCCGCGCGCGAAGCGACTGCGCGTGGCGCGGAGCTCATCGCTCTCTTCGCCCTCGACGCGCCGAACGACGTGCTTCCCTACGGCATGCTCGGTCCCTTCGGCATCTACGTCGCGCCCCCGGACCCGAAGGGCCAAGACGACCTCCGCGAAGCTGCAGAAAAGACCCTTCGCGCTGCCCTCGAAGCCGCCGACGTCCGCGCAAAAGTGACCATCCTCGACGGACGAGCTCCCCACGAGATCACCCAGCTTGCCGAAGTGACAGGCGCGTCGCTCATCGTCTGCGCAACTCACGCTCGCAAGGGGCTCGCGCGTATGGCTCTCGGAAGTGTGGCCGAGTCCGTCGTTCGGCACGCGACGTGCTCCGTCCTAGTCGTCCGCTAGTAGGCTGGTGCTTTTCGCCAATACCTTCGCCTGGCCGGCGTCGGACGTCCTCGCCGACGGGAGTCGGCTCCGGGCGATCCTCCTTGGCCAGGCTCGGTCTTGACGAAAATCATCCAGCCTACTGTCGTGTGGCCCGTGGACCGTGGGGCCCGCGGGCTCGCTTATGCGAGCGCGGGTCCGGGCATGGAGCCTGTTGCTTAAATTCGGATGCCGAAACATTCTCGGGCGGCGCAGGCGATGCCTCCGCCTCCCTCGCTCGTCTCGTCGAGAATGTCCGTGGCGACTTGTTTTACGGCGTCTGGCGCTTGGCCCATGGCGTAGGCACGGCCGCTCACTGAAAACATCGGGACGTCGTTCAGCCAGTCGCCCACGCACACCGTTTCGGCGAGCGTGCAGCCGTGGTGCTCGGCAAGCCACCCGAGGGCGGTGCCCTTCGTGCCCGTCGAGGCGCGTGCGATGAGGCCCCAATTTCCTGGGACGCGCTTCACGGGAAAGGCCGTGACGTGCGCGCGGTCTTTGCACTCGCGCTGGATAGTGTCGACCGCGGCTACGATCGCCGCTTCGGGACCAAGCGCAACCACGGCGGTGAGGCCGGCTCTGGCCTTCCACAGCGAATCCTCCGCGACGAGCTCGGCGCGACGCATGTCCGACGACCAGGTCCGAAGGTAGGGAAGGTAGGCTTCGCCCGCGCCGTCGTAGACGATGGCATCGCCGGCGAAAAGAAAGGTGGCAAGGTCGTTCTTCACGACCGCTTCACGGAGCTTCTTCGCGTTTGCTCCACGGATGCCGTGATGCACGAGGGTGGCGTCGTTCGACACCCGGACCACATGGCTGCCGTCCGCGCACGCCACGGGACCGAGGATACCCACGATCTCCGCGGTGGGCCGGGTTCCCGAATAGAGGCGCCCCGTGATGATGCTCACGGCGATGCCTCGCTTCATGAGAGCGCGCATGGCACGAACGTCGCGCTCGTGGGGCTGCCCGTTGTGGTCGAGAAGCGTCCCGTCCAAGTCGACCGCGAGGAGCTTGTAGGCCCCCTTCGCCGCAGTCGCCCGTTTGGTGGCCTTTGCGGTCTTTGCTGGCGCGCTGGTCGCAGACTCTACGGCCTTAGCGTTCCGCGCCTTTTCCCCCGATGCCATGTCTTGCTCCGTCTACTGCCCGGTGCCGCGAGCCAGTCCAAGAGCGGCGCGGAAGCGCAGTGCGCTGGCGTACCGCAAACGTGAAACGTGGGGCGTATTCGGCTTTCCGCCGGACGCGCCCCACGCAAAAAGATTCCAATCGAAGTGTCAGGCCGTCGCGGGGTACACGGAGACCTTCTTCTGGTCTTTCGTGCGCCACTCGTACTTCACGACACCGTCGATGAGGGAAAAGAGGGTGAAGTCTTTTCCGAGACCGACGTTCTTGCCTGCTGCGAACGTCGAGCCGACCTGACGAACGAGGATGCT
>JAYUKI010000015.1:0-6211 GCA_043764595.1 Myxococcales bacterium
CTCCCGTGCGCCGCCTCGGATGACCTCCGAAAGCGCAGCCGGGCTCGCTCCCTTTTTCTCGACACGCTCGGCGTAGGACAAGACGGCCCGCGCACGAACCTCGACGTTGCGGTCTCCGAAGAGACCGACGAGGAGGCCTTCCGCAGACGGATCCGTGAGGTCGTCGAGACGTGTTGCGCTCGCCAAACGAACGTCGGCGTAGCGGCTCTTCGCGGCGGTCTCGCAGAAGCGGAGTGCAAGCGCCTGATCGGGAGCTTTTGGCTTCGGTTCAGCGCGCACGGGCTTGGTATCGGCGCGCTCTCCGACGATGGTGAGCGCGGCTTCCACGGCGGCCGTTCGCACGATTTCTTCGTCGTCCGAGAAGCGCGCGGCGAGGGCGTCGAGAGCCTCGATGCCTGCGCCACGCGCCTTGCCGATGGCCTCGAGCAGAGCGACACGGTCGTGTGGAGCGGTCGTTTCTTCGGCTCTGCCCGCGAGCTCTCGGATGGCTGCGGGAGTGCCAATGCGCGCGAGGGCATCGCGTGCGCGCAAGGCGACGTTCTCGTCGTCGGTTCGAAGGCATGCGCCTAGGACGTCGACCGCGCGCTCGTCACGCCTGCCTGCCAGGAGCTCGGCGGCGCGCAAGCGGAGGTCTTCGTGGTCGCTCTCCAACGCTTTGCCGAGGGCGGCTACGACCCGCGGGTCCTGCGACGTGGCAAGTCGCTCGAGGACACCAATGCGAAGATCCGCGTGTGCACTTCCTAGCGCACAAAGCAGGGGCTCGAGGCTTCCCGGCGCGGCCGACTTCTCGAGGAGCTCGAAGGCGTAGCGACGCGCATCGGCCACGTTCGAGTCGAGTGCCTTGACGATGCGCGCACGTCCCGACTCTCCACGTGTGACGAGCTCGTCCAATGCGGCGCGCACCACGTCGGCTGCCGACGACGCCAGCGCCAGGGCGAGCGGCGCTTCCGGATCGCTCGGGAAAAGGCTGCGCAATGCAGTAAGCGCTGCGCGACGCACGAGGTGATTGGGATCGTCGAGCGCGCGAGCCAGGGTAGGCGTGGCGCTGCTCGTGGTGACCGCGCCACTTCCGACGAGATCCACCACGCGCTCGATCGCGTCACGACGAACACGGTGTGATTCGTCGTCTGCAGTGCCTTGCCGCAAGAGTCCGACGTACGCGCCGAACGCCAGCAGCCGAAGCCTTCGCTGCTCGTCGGGGGCGAGCACGGGGTCGGCGACCTCTGGGGCGTCCTCGGCGGCTTCGGGGCCCGAGGCAAAGATGCGACGCAAGAGCGCCAGCGGCCCCTTCTTGCCCTCGTCACGCGGCGCGGGCGCGCTTGGGTTGGTCTCTGGAACCCACGGCGACGTGGAGGCCCTGGGCCGCACCACGCGCTGGACCTCGCGGAAGAACGGCTCGGGCCTGTCGCGGAGGCGCAGCGCTTGTGCGGCCGCATACCGTTGCTCGGGCCTGTCGCCCGCGAGCGCCTCGGCAAGCGCGACCATCAGCCGTGCGCGTGTGGCCTCGTCGGGCCACTTCTCCATGTCCTCGGCTTTGCTCGGGCGCTCGGGCATGAGCACCTCGACGAGGTGCGCCGCATACTGCGCGGGGAACATGCGGAGCTCGATCGCACGCGCCGCCGCGAAGCGAACCTCGGGCCGTTGCGAGGAGAGGGCCGTCGCGAGAAGATCGGGGGGCTCGCCCTTGCGGAATGCGCGCAAATCGCGCGCGAGGATGACACTGAGGACGATTCTCTGAACGTCACGCGAAGCATCTTCGAGGCCTTGGAGCATGCCTCCGTAGCCTTCGGCGCCGAGGGCCGCGAACGACACGATGGCACCGATGCGGATCGGCGGGTGCTCGTGGCGAAGGGTCCCCGTGAGTACCGGAAGCGCACGCGCGTCGCCAAGGCGCGCGAGGCCTTCGCCGGCCCAGGAGCGAACCGCGACTTCTTTGTGCCCGAGCAGATCGAGGAGGTAGCCTTCTTCGCCGCGTCGGCTGGCGTTCGAGACGCCTCGCGCGGCTTGTTCGCAGACGACCAGATCGTCGTCTTTGATGAGCTCGGTGGCGAAATAGCGGAGCAGCTTCGGCGTGCCGAGACTGGCGAGCGCCGTGGCCGCGCGCTGGCGCAGCGGAACGATCGTTTGGGGCAGTCGGGCGAGCAGCTCCTTGTCGGCAATGAGAGCCTGCATGGTGCTCACGATTTGCTCGTCGCGGCGTGCCGCAAGAAGCTCGGCGGCGCGGACGCGCAGATCCAGGTGGGAGCTCTGGAGACCGACGTAGAGCGGACCCAGATCGTCTTTGACGAGCGCGTCGAGAGCTTCGATGGCGGCGATGCGCACCGACGGTGCCACGTCTTCGAGCAGCTTGGTGAGCGGGCTCCGAAGCTTGTCGAGCGTTCCCTTGATCGAGTCCTTCGCGCCTTGGACGCGAAGCTCGGGAAGCGACGACGCGATCGCCGCAAGATGCGTGTCGACGTCGGTCTTTCCTCGGAGCTCGAGGGTCGCGTCGTAGGCAGCCCGTGCCGTGGTGGCGTCGCGATCTCCGATGGCGGTGAAGAGGCGTTCGCTCGCAGCCGGCTCGCGACCGCCCTCTTTGTGCTTCGCGATGGACGTGAGCTCTTGCACCGCGCGCAGCCGCAGATCGGGAAAACGAGCGGCGAGGGCTCGATCGAGAGGCGAGAGCGGATCTTTCGTGTGCCACGACCAGAGCGTACGGAAAGCTTCGGCGCGAACAACGGCCGCTTCGTCCTCGAGTGCACTCTGCAAGAGCCCTTCGGCGACGGGCTTGTCCTTGCCCTGCTTGACGAGGATGTCCAGGCCGCGGACACGGATGTCCTCGTAGGCGGATTGGAGCGCCATTCCGGCGACCGTGAGAGCGTCCGATTCGAGCTTCGCGTAGCAGACCAGCGCGGCGTCGCGAACTTGCGGTGCGGGGTCACTCGTCATCCAAGCGAGGCGGCGTTCGGCACGTTTGTCTTCGAGTGCGGCGAGGGCAAAGGCCGCTTCGCGACGGAGGGAAGGTTCGGGCTCGCGCGAAATCGTGAGCAAAGCGCCGAGTGCACGCATGTCGCCGAAGAGGGCGAGACCACGCGCACCACGAAGCGACGTGTCCGGAGTTCGGCAAGCCAAGGCCGCGAGAAGAGGCTCCCGATCGGCTTCGGTCGGTGCGGCGCTCTTGGCCGTTCCAAGGAGCTTCGCGCGGGTCTCGGTGAGGTCCGCGGCGGCCACCGTGGTTCCGGCGATGTAGTCGCTTGCGCGGCGATCGGTGGCGTTTACCCCGACGAGACGAACCTGGTCGCCGACTTTGATGGGCGTATGGAGGTTCGGCTTGAAGATGGCCACTTCACCCAATGTCGGGTGGGCGAACTGGGCGAACGTGGCCGTGAGCGACTTCACGACGGACATGACGTCGTCCGCGCCCGGAACGGGAGCCGTGCCTCCCTCCACTTCGATCACACGTCCGAGCACGTCGGTGAGCGCACGCCCGAAGGCTTCGTCTTTGGCTTCGAGCCAGGTCAGGAGAGCAGGACGAGACACGACATTCGCGACGAACGCGATACGCCGAACGCTCTCGTCTTCGTCGTCGAGGGCTTTGCCGACGATCGGAGAAAGCGCACCCTCTTGGAGCAGCTTGCCAACGAGGCCACGGACGAGGACCTCGCAGCGCACGTCGGGGGCGCCACGCTCGAATGCCGCGGCGAGTGGAATCGAAGGAGTGGTCGGGTGGAGTGCGACCAGCATGGCGACGGCGACTTTGCGCACCGACGCGTCGCTGTCCGTCAGGTGACTCGCGATGAGTCCCTGGACGAGCGGAGACGTAGCAAAGAAAGGCGGCAACGCCCGAAGGCCAGCCGAACGGACGTCGGCAAACTTCGACTTTAGCGCCGCACGCATTGGAGAAAGTGGCGTGCGTGTCTCGAGTACGCGAAGCGCAGCAAACGCCGCCGAGCGAACCATGACGTGCTCGTCGTCGAGGCGCTCTTGAAGTGCCTTTCGGGCGTCCGCGCGCCCGTTCCTCGCGAGCTCGGCGGCGGCAAGAGCGCGCACCTCGGGGTCTTTGTCGCGTTCGAGGGCACGCACGGCGAGCTCGAGGGCTTCGGGCTCGCCGAGCGCCGCAAGCGTCTTGACCGTGGTCTCGCGCTTTGCACGCGCCGTCGCCGAGAGGTCGCCTTCGAGGCCGTCGAAGCCGTTCGCGAGGTCGATGCGTCGGTCTTCCGGCTGCCCTTCGGCGTCCAGCGGATACCCGAATACGGTCCGTGCGTCGCCTGCACAATACACGCGACCATGTGCGCCAGCGCGCTGGACCATGCCGAGCGCGATGGCGTGGATGGCCTCCAGGCCTTTGGTCTCGAACGTGCGGGGCTTGCGCCGTTCGCTCGTCCGCCAGAGGCGAAGCTTCCCATCGAGCCCCGCCGTGAAGAAGCGCTCTCCGACCTCGTCGCGGTTCTTCGAGGGAAGGAACGCGATCGCCGTGGTGCCGCCGACGTGGCCGGTGTCGTCTTTGCCGCGGACGTCGGCTTCGACGTCGCCCACGAGGTACCAAAGCCGCGTCGTGCCGTCTTCGCCACCCGAAGCAAGTCGGCCATCTGCAGGAGTGAACAGCAGCGTGAGAACGGGCCCGTCATGGCCTGCCATCTCACGCCGGCGATCGTCTTCGAGCCACGCGACGCGCACGACACCGTCGTCGCCCGCGCCCGCAACGGCCGTTCCCGTCGGATCGATCGCCACGGCGCGCAGTGGACGCGAGGAGAACGCGAGCTCCGAAGTGCCTTTGCGCTTCGCCGCGGTCTTCCGCGACCAAAGCCGCACGACGCCATCGGCGCCCGACGACGCCACGAGGTCACCGTGAATCGCGACTCCGGTCGCCCCGCCCACGTGCGCCGAAGCGACCTCGCGCTCGAGCGCGCCGGCTTGCGAGAAAAAGCGGAGCGCGCCATCGGCACACGCCGCGACGAAGCCCGCTTCGTCACTCGCGAGGGCGAGCACATGAGCCGGCAGATCGACCGACTTTTCCGGCTTCTCGCCGACGTGATCGTAGAAGGTGAGCTGGCTTGCGGCACCGGCCCGAACACCACCGGCGGCCAGGATTCGGCCGCTGACGGCGAGCGCGCGGACTTTCTCGAGATTCCCCAAAGCGAGCGCCATCAGACCATCCCCTCGATGGCGATACCGTGAGCCTCGCGGAGCCGCATGAGCGCCGCGAGACACGTCTGCCATTCGCCTTTTGCAACCGATCCCGTGAGCTCACCAAGCACGGGAGCCACGATTTCCGCGAACTCCGAGTCGGCCACTCCGAGGTCACGCACCACCTCGATGAGGTGACGTTTGGCGACACTCGACGAGAGCTTCTTGGCGCGCGCGGCGTCCAGAGCATCGGCCGACCGGACCGGAGGAACCATGAAAAGCAGGCGGCGCAGAAGCGCCCGAAGGGCTTCGGCGTCGCGGAACGGCTCGCCTTGCGCCAGCGTTTTTCCTTCGGGCGAACGCCACATGGGAGGAATGCCGCGGGGCCTGTGTTTCTCCCAAAGGAGACGGACGGCAAAAAGACGAACCTCACGATCGGCGCTTTGCATGAGCCAACCGAGCCGCTCGGCTCCACCAAGTCGTCCGTAGTGCTTGCGAATGAGGTCCATGGCCGCATCGCGCGACGAACGTCGACGGCTCTCGGTCATGGAGAAGATCTGGGCGGGATCGAGGTCCTCGAGGCGCACGGCAAGATCGGGATCCGCGTCCGGCTCTCCGGCTTGGAAGAGCGCGTCGTAGGCGAGGTTTCGCACCTCTTTGGCCGTCGACTCGGCAAGCTCGTAGATGCGCGCTTCGGCACCCCAGCGGCGAAGCTCGACCCGCGTGAGCGCCACTCCGAAACGGCGTACGTCGGCACGTGAATCGAAGAGGCACGGCCACACACGTTCTTCGGTGTAGGCTTCGCGCGGGATCCCGGGCTTGATTCCGTGTTGTTTGGTCTCGGCCTCGCGTTTGCCGATCTTCGGGTGATGGCAGCGGAGGTAGAGCTGGGCAAAAGCACGAATCGCCTCGGGTTCTTTTGCGCCGGAAGCCAGGGCAAAGAGCCGCGCGACGCCCGCCGAAACGCTGGGCTTTCCCTCGGCGAACACCTCGGGCTTCACGTGCGTAAGAAGGTATTTGTGCGCCCATTCGTGCAGCGTCGGATCGGCGCGACGGGCGAGGGCGAGCAGCCACGCAAGGCCCACGTCCTTCGGGGCGACGATCT
>JAYUKI010000016.1:0-22884 GCA_043764595.1 Myxococcales bacterium
GGGACACGATGATCCCTTTGGGAGCGACCTCCGCCGAATCGATGGCACGCAAACCGGGTCCGGTTCGAAACGCGGCGCCACTCCCGTTCACGAGATTGATGGGATCGTGGCTCGTCTCGAGGGCATAGGGATCGAGGAGCACCTTGTTCGGGTTCATCCGATTCCCATCCTCGTCCACGTCGGCTAGGAATCCGTGCTCCGTGCCGGGAACGAAGCCAGCCTCCCACGGCCAGTTGGGACCGAAAACACGGAGACCGTAATAGAGCACTTCGCCCAGGTCGTTTCGACGAAGGATGGAAGCCGGGACGCGAAGGCGAAATCCGTCTTTTTCGTGATCCATGAGGAGGCGCAACCGCTCCTTTTCCCCGAGCGCCTTCGCGAAGAGGCAGAGCTCAATGCGTGTGGCGGAAGGCGCACGAACACGAACTTCGATATCTCCGTTCGCGAACTTGCGCGACCCGAGCGGAGGTCCGACCGACCAAGGATCGACGGGGATCTCCTCTTGGGGCGCCGTCGACGTGGTGACCGAGGGCTCCCGACCTGTCGGGGTCGAACCGGGCTCGGAATCGCTCGGCGTAGCGGAGGCACACCCTAGGAGCGCCAGGCAGCCGGCGAAGCGTCGTTTCATGACGCCGATCCAAGCACTCGACCGTTCGCGCTGCTACCGCTCGACCGTCAACATCTTTCGAGGAACCGTCAGTGCGATTCACAAACCCGGCGAATGCGCGGAGCGCTCCTGCACACCGTATGTCGGGCGGCGTTCGGGGCCGTCTCATCCTGATTTTCGCCGATTGGACGCGCTTTCGTCGACAAAGAGCGACGCCCGCTGGGTTTTCAGTGTGGCGAAGCGCCGTGTGGCGCTAAATGTGAGCCATGCACGCACGGAAGGCAGCTCGCGACGCGTACTTCCCGACACGTTTCGACGACGTGTTTTTCGGTCCCCGAGGAGACATCGCCTTCAAGGACACGGGGGACGCGCGAAGGTTCGCCGATCGGGTGAACGCCCGCGACGAACGCTCCGGAGCCGAGAGCCTCCGTCCCGCCGAGCTCGCAGCGATGGCGCTCGTCCACGAAATTTTCCACGCGATCATCGGTCTGTACCGAAAGCGGAACGCCGCCTCGTTCGACCAACTGATGGCCCAGCTCGGCGAGCGGCTAGGCTCCGGCGTGCGCGAGACGCTCCTCACCTTCCTCCGCGCCTTTCCGACACCTGCAATTTACATGGGAATGCAGGGCGAAGGCGAAGAGACTCCCGAAAAGCTTCTGGCCCGTGACGGACAGAACGCCACGGACGCGTACACGGAGGAGCTCATCCTTCTCTGGCTCACGAACCAGAATCCTGCGTACGATCCGGTCCGGCCCATCGTCACCGACACGGACCTTGGCGACACGTACAAGGCCTTCGTCGGCGAAGCACAGCGCTTCTTCAAGGACTCTGCACCGTTCGGACCTCGCGGCGAGAGCCTGCTCGACCTCTTGCTCGCCCCGAGCCGTGCCGCTCCAGGCTCGATCCTCGACCAGCTCAAGTACATCGAGACCCATTGGGGCCACTCGCTCGGCCTCCACGAGCTTGGCATTTGGCGCCGTTTGTTGTGGGCCAAGGACTTCGTCTACGAAGAGGGCAAATACTTCTACCGAGGTGGCCCGGGTCCCGGCTCCCCGCTTCTCGACCCGATGCGCTTCGCCGAGCGCACGAAAGAGGAAGAGCCCAAGCACTTCAGTGCCGACCTCGACTGGATGCCTCAGGTCGTGCTCGTGGCCAAAACGGTTTTCGTTTGGCTCGACCAGCTTTCCAAGAAATACGCTCGTTCCATCGAGCGTCTCGACCAAATCCCCGACGAAGAGCTCGACCTCCTCGCCAAACGTGGGTTTACCGGACTTTGGCTGATTGGCCTCTTCGAGCGCAGTATCGCGTCGAAAAAGATCAAACAAATGAGGGGCGACCAAGAGGCCGTTGCCTCCGCTTATTCGCTCAAGAAGTACGACATTGCGGCCGAGCTTGGTGGTGATCCGGCCTACCAAAACCTCCGGCAGCGCGCGTGGCAGCGCGGCATCCGGCTGGCGGCCGACATGGTCCCGAACCACGTCGGCATCGATGCCGACTGGGTGGTGAATCACCCCGATTGGTTCGTGCAGACCTCCGAGCCACCCTTCCCGGGATACCGCTTCGGTGGACAAGACCTCTCCGACGATCCGCGCGTGGGCGTGTTCATCGAAGAGGGCTATTGGGACAAAACGGACGCTGCCGTCGTGTTCCGGCGCCTCGACCGCCACACCGGACACAACCGCTTCATTTACCACGGGAACGACGGCACGAGCATGCCGTGGAACGACACCGCACAGCTCGACTACACACGAGCCGAGGTGCGGCACGCCGTCATCGAGACCATTCTTCACGTCGCTCGGATGTTTCCAATCATTCGCTTCGATGCCGCGATGACCCTCGCGAAACGGCACTTCTCGCGGCTTTGGTTCCCACTTCCGGGCAGTGGCGGCGCCATTCCATCTCGTGCGGACTACGCCATGACCCAGGAAGAGTTCGACAGGGTTTTTCCAGTCGAGTTCTGGCGCGAAGTGGTCGACACCGTTAAAGAGCGCGCCCCGGACACACTGCTGCTCGCGGAAGCGTTCTGGATGATGGAAGGGTACTTCGTCCGGACGCTCGGAATGCACCGCGTCTACAATTCGGCATTCATGAACATGCTGAAGACCGAGGAGAATGCGAAGTACCGACAGACGATCAAGAACGTCCTCGACTTCGAGCCCGAGATTCTGAAGCGTTTCGTCAACTTCATGAACAATCCGGACGAAGAGACGGCCGTCGCCCAGTTCGGAAGCGACGACAAGTACTTCGGTGTCGCGACGTTGCTCTGCACCATGCCGGGTCTGCCCATGTTCGGCCACGGCCAAGTCGAGGGTTTGTCCGAGAAGTACGGGATGGAATACCGGCGCCCGAAGTGGGACGAGACACCGAACCAAGGCCTCGTCGAGCGCCACGAGCGTGAGATTTTTCCGCTCATGAAGAAGCGGTATCTCTTCAGCGGCGTCACCGACTTTGCACTCTATGACTTCGTCGCCGAGGGTGGGGGCGTCGACGAAGACGTCTATGCGTACTCCAATGGCGTCCCCGGCGAGCACGCCCTCGTGCTCTACAACAACAAATTCAAGACCACCCGAGGTCGCATTTCACAGCGTGTGCCGACGACGCGCGAAGACGGGTCCACCGGCCCGACCACCATCGCGCGGGCCCTCGGCCTCTCGCGCGAGCTCGGCGAGTGGATGGTGTTCCGCGACGCCGGAAAGGGTCTCGAATACCTGCGTCCGATGGACGAAATCGAAGGTGGGTTCTTTTGGGAGCTCAGCGCCTTCAAATACCATGTCCTGACCGAGTTCCGTGGCGTGAGCTCGAGCGCCGAAAGGCCCTATGCGGAGCTTGCGGCCTCCCTTGCCGGACGGGGGGTTCCCTCGATCGAGCAGGCCCTCGTCGAGCTTCGTTTTCGTCCGCTGCACGAGCCCCTTCGGGAGGCGCTCGGACAAGGGCACCTCGCATACCTTGCCGAAGGGTGGGACAAGGCGGAACAGGCCCCCACGAAGCAGGCCGTCGTCGCTCTGGAGGAGCGCGTGGGCCACATCTCCGACGGCCTTGCCTACATGCAAGGCGGCGCAGAAGGCGTCTCGAACGAGGACGATCGCGTAAAGCGAACCGCCGGGCTCGAGCCCATCCTGAAGACACTGCGCGAACGCTTTGCGGCGATCCTCGCGGGTGTTCACGCCGAAGGCCCACTCGCCATCCACCAACGCACGATGACCAAGGCCCCACCCGTCGGAGACCCGAATGGGGCCGACGAACGCGCGGAAGCCCGCAGTGCTCTCGAGGGCGAGACGCGGCGGCTCTTGGCTTGGGCCGAGCTCGAGGCGGCGGCCTCGCTCCTCTCGAAGGACGAATCCGCTCGCTCGACCGTCGTCGACGATTGGGCACTTGGACTGCCTGTTGCGCGCGCCTTCGGCGATCTCGGAGAAGAAGACGCAAAGGAGCAAGCGGCGCTCGTCTTGCTGGGTGCGGCGTTGCCTCACTTGCCTTTGCGCGAGGTCATGGGCCGTAGTCTCGAAGACCCGCGAGCGCGCGAGCTTCTTCACGTGCACGAAGCGGACGGCGTCTCCTGGCTTCGAAAGGAATCCTTCGAGGACCTTGCGCGCTTTCTGGCCCGCAGAGGCGTAGTCCTCGGTCAGGCGAGTGCAGCCATGGCCAACCGTCAAGTCGAAGACGTTCTTCGACTTGCAAGCCAAGAGGGCTATCGCACCAATGCGATTGCGGCAGCGCTCGCCGAGGGAATCCCTATGACGGTACAAAAAAAGCCAAGTGGAATCCCGTCACGTTCGGAGCCGTGAGGCGCGCTGCTTTTGAGGTGCAGGCGTGCAGGCGTGCAGGCGTGCAGGCGCTCGCTACTCCGGGCGCAGGCGCTCGCAGGCGATTCGAAAGCCCGCGAGCTCCGGCGCGTAGTTGGCTCGCCCTGCTTTCACCAATTCGTCGAGCCGATCGCGTTGGGCTTCGCAAAAACGCAAGGCCATGGGGTCTTTGCGCCTTGCGAGGAGCGGCCCCACGCGAAGCAAGACGCCCTCGTCCCATCCCGTAATGGCCAGGTAGGCGGGGTCCGGTGCGGTTCCGCGCTCGAACGCCGTGACCACGAAGAATCGACCGCGCCTCTCCAGCATCGTTTCTTCGCGTAGGTGCCAACCGTTTTCGCGTGCCCAGGAGCGTACGAATTCGGCATTTTGATTCGGTTGGAGCACGAGCTGGCGAACGTCCAAAAGCACGTGAGGCGCCGCCTCGCACAAGCTCCGAATGAGCTCACCGCCCATGCCGGCGATCACCACGGCGTCTGCGCCGCGATTCTCCAGGGCCAAGAGGCCGTCACCACGCACGACGTCCACACGGTCGGTCAATGCGGCGCGAGCAATGTGGCGTTGCGCCAGCTGGATGGGCGCTTCGCGCAAATCCGAGGCAATCGCCCGTTCGGCGAGGTTGCGCTGCACCGCCAGCACCGGCACGAAGCCATGGTCGGTCCCTACGTCGGCGAGCAAGCGGCATGGCCGCAAGAGACCAAGAATGGCCTCGATCCGAGCAGGGGCGATGGGCATCGCGAAGCCAGGATCGACATCGAACATGGGGCCATCCATCATCGCACGCCTCTCGCTTTCACGCGACGGTCACCTCGCGCCCGGTGGTCAACGCGCCCAATCCACCCCAGCCCCCTGCATACACCCCGCCGAGCCCATTCTCCATCCCGCAAAGCGGGGCGAAGAAGAACAAGAGCCTGCTCCAAAGAACCGACGCCATGACTCCTGCCTCGGCGGGCTGTGAGAGCGCAACGAAAGCGCAACGAAACGACGCACGAATTGCGCCACGGAGCGGAGTTTTGCCCACTTTTGCGCCTTCGACGTCTCGCCGGATCACTCCCCAATTCTTGCCAAAGTGCTATCGCTGTTCTGTTCGTCGGAGCGTCGATCTGCTGACGGTCCGTCTGGAAGGAATCCAATGCTCAAGCTTGTATCCGTTGCACTGATGGGGCTCGCGCTCACGACGGCGGCGTGCCAGACACCGCGACAGCGTCCACCGGAGGCACCTCCCGCAGCGCAACCGCCGTCACCTCCGCCTCCTCCCGGTCATCCTGGAATGCCTCCCGGTCATCCTGGAATGGGCCCCGGTGGCGGCCACGGCATGGGCCCTGGCATGGGCTCGGGCTGCCCCGGCGGGCACTGCGGCCCTGGCGGTCCCGGTGAGGGGAACGGCGGCATGGGCATGGCCCAAAAGAAGCGGCGTGGCCGCGGTATGGGACCGATGGGGCGGCGTGGCGGCATGGGGCAAATGGGCCCTGGCGGCATGGCCCATGGGGACGGCATGATGCGCGAGCTCGGCATGCTCGGCGTGCATTTCTATCCGGCGCCGATGCTGCTCCGAAAGGCTCAGAAGCTCCAACTGACGCCGGATCAGGTGACCAAGATCCGCCAGGAAATGCTCACGACGAAGTCGCGCTCCGTCGACGTTCACGCGAAGCTCGAACACACGAAGGTCGAGATCACTCGGCTCCTCGCCGCCGACAAGGTCGACGAACGCGCGGTGAACGCGCAGATCGACGAGGCCAGCAAGGCCCAAGCCGAGATGCACAAGCTCCACCTCGGCACGATGCTGCGCGTGCGAGCGCTGCTCACCGCAGAGCAGCGCCAGAAGCTCGACGAGCCGAAAAAGACGACGCGTGGACCCAAGCCCGGAATGGGCCCCACTGGACAAGCCGACGATGACGATGACGACGACGATGACGATGACGACGACGACGACGACGGCGAGCGCGTAGGCTGACGTCGATACTTGCAGACGGCGATCGCGAGGTCGCCGTCGCTCATTCCATCGGCGGACCTCACGCTGACGGCGGTTCGAGCGTTGGTGCTACGTTCTTGCGGGTGAATGCTCGAATCCTGATCGTGGACGACGAGGCCGCCATCGCGACGACCTTGGCCTTTGCCCTCGAAGCGGAGGGCTTCGCGACGGTGCACGTGCTGCTGGCGCAAGAGGGGCTCCGCGTCGTGCGCACCGAGCCCGTCGATCTGGCCATTCTGGACGTCGGCCTCCCGGACATGTCCGGGTTCGAGCTCTGCAAGCTCCTGCGGAAGGAGAGCAACGTTCCCGTGCTGTTCCTTACCGCGCGCACGGACGAGATCGATCGCGTGGTGGGCCTCGAGATAGGCGGCGACGACTACGTATCGAAGCCATTTAGCCTCCGGGAGGTCGTGGCTCGCGTCAAAGTCATCCTGAAGCGCGTCCGTCCTGATGGAGCACTCGCCACGAATTCCGTCGGGCCGAAAACCGCTCCGAACGAGCCAATCGCCACGAACGCGACAGATGCCCGTTGGTTCGAGATCGACTCCGACAAGGCCCGCATTCGCTTCCTGTCGCAGTCGCTCGATCTGACGAAGTCGGAATACCTGATCCTCAAAGGGCTTTTGCGGACTCCGGAGCGCGTGTACTCCCGCGCGGACATCATGGACTTCGTGTCCTCGTCGCCCGCCTCGAGCCTGGAGCGAACGGTCGACGCCCACGTCAAGTCGATCCGGAACAAGCTCCGCGCCGTATCGGCCGAGGTCGAGCCCATCGAGACCCATCGCGGCCTGGGCTACAGCATCCGCAACGAAAAGGCGTGAGCATGCGAAACCGAGCCGTCGCCATCCTGCAGTCGCTCAGCGCACGAATCTTCCTGGGCTACTTTCTGGTCCTTGGCGTAGTTGGCTATGCCGCGCTGAGCTACTTCTCGAGTGCCATAAAGCCCGCCGTACGTCAGACCATGGAAGAGACCATGGTCGAAGAGGCCAACCTCCTCGCGGAGCTCGTCCAAGCGAATCTGGGTCCAGGCGAAACGGTTCCCGAGGCGTTCGATTCCGTCTTTCGCGACCTGTCGAAGCGCGATCTTCTCGCAGTGATCAATGGCGTCGACAAGCGCCATTGGAACCAGCGCGTGTACGTCACGGACGCGCACGGCATCGTGCGGTTCGATTCGACGAAAACGGATCTAGGTGCAGACTACACGCGGTGGAACAACGTGAAGCTTGCCATGGCTGGCAAATATGGCGCACGCTCGACCCATTCCCCTGGACCGGATGGTCCTTCGACGATGCACGTTTCGGCAGCGATTTACCGGGATGGCGCGATCGTCGGGGTCGTCACGGTGGCGAAGCACGTCACCGACGTCGACCCTTTTCTCAAACTGGCAAGAGCACGGCTCTTGCGAACGGCAGGACTGGCACTCGCGCTTTCCCTCGGAGTGGGACTCTTGCTCTCATGGCTGCTGTCGCGCTCGGTGTCTCGCCTCGTGGTGTATGCCGAGATGTCGTCCGAAGGACAACGAGTCCCCGTCCCCAAGCTGCAGGGCGAGCTCGGAGTGCTCGCCGGTGCGATGGAACGGATGCGCACGGCCCTCGAGGGAAAGGCCTACGTCGAGCAGGCGATGCAAACGTTCGCCCACGAAATGAAGAGCCCTCTGTCGGGTATCCTGGCGGCAGCCGAGCTTCTCGAGGGTGAGCTCGGCCCGGCAGATCGCTTGCGCTTCGCTTCGCAGGTCGAGACCGAAGCGCGGAGGATGCAGCTCGTCCTGGAGCGTCTCCTCGAGCTTGCGGTGGTGGAGCAGCGTCAGGCCTTGCGCTCCCCGGGGCCCGTTCGGGTCGACAAGCTCCTTCGCGACGTCACGCCGACCCTCTCGAAGATCCTCGACGAAAAGAAGGTGTCGCTCCGCGTCGAGGGCATGACCGAAACCGCCGCGTTCGGGGAGGCACTTCTCCTCCATCAGGCCCTCCGAAACCTTTTGGACAATGCGATCGATTTCGCGAACCGGGACTCCAAGGTCGTCGTTTCGCTGGCGAAGGAGGACGGGCACGTGGTCGTTCGCATCCACAATAGCGGTCCTGCCATTCCTGACTTTGCGAAGGACCGACTCTTCGACCGTTTTTACTCGCTTCCGCGACCCGGCTCGGGCCGACGGAGCCAGGGGCTGGGTCTCCCGTTCGTCCGTGAGGTCACGGAGCTTCACCGCGGTACGATCTCGCTTCGGAACGAGACCCGTGAGGGAGCCGAGGGCGTGACCGCCACGTGGACCCTGCCATTGGCCGGGTCCGCCTGATCAAGCCGCTTTTGCGCACCTTTTTCATCGAAGATTCATCTACTGCGCGCGAGATCTTCATCTTCGAGTGGTCCAGTGAGGGGCATGAACCTCAAGAAGTCCCTGGTGGTGGTGGCCATCTCGTTCGCCATGAGCTTTGTCCTCTTCTTGCTCCACCAGCTCGTGACGGAGCGCTCGCAGCGTCGGGACGCGACGTCGTCCGAGATCGCCCGAAGCTCCGCGGGCGATCAATGGGTGCGCGGTCCCGTGCTCGTCGTAGCCACTCTGAAGAAGGACGGCTCCACCGCGCGGCACTACGTGTTTCCGGAGAGCCTCGAGGGCGAAGCCAAGGCCGACACCCTCGTGCGGCGCCGAGGGATTTACCGCGTACCTAGCTTCGTCGCCAAACAGCACTTTTCGGGACGCTTCACCATCCCGGCGAAGCTAGGCGCGGACCCCGAAGCCAAGCTCGTGAGCGCGCAGCTCTTCGTGGCGGTCGCCGAGCCGCGTGGGCTCCGCGGCGTTCCCACGGTGAAGCTCGGACCCCAGAGCCAGCCTTTGGAGCTCGGAACGGCCGGCGGCGTGAGCGGCCTCGTGAGCAACTCCCAATTTGCGGCGTTCGGCAGCTCGGTCCCCTTCGAGATCGATCTCGAGCTCGAAGGCACGAGGTCCGTCGGGTGGAGCCTGTTTGCCAAAAGCGCCACGCTCCACCTCACGTCCGATTGGAAAGATCCGTCGTTCTCCGGGGCAACGCTGCCTGCGGAACGGCACGTATCCCCGACGGGTTTCGACGCACGTTGGCAAACGAATGCCTTCACCAGCAACTTCCCTTTGACGGGCCCCGAAGAAGCCTTGTCGGGAATCTTCGCGTCGCCCACTTCGGGAATCGACTTCGTCGAAACGGTGGACGTTTACACGCAGACCGACCGCGCTACAAAATACGGATTCCTTTTCATCGGCTTGACCTTTGCGTCGTTTTTCCTCTTCGAGGTCGTCAGGCGCCTCCCGATTCACCCCGTGCAGTACGCGATGGTGGGGCTCGGCATTGCCATCTTTTTCCTCTTGCTCCTGTCACTCGCGGAGCACGTTCCATTCACCGCTTCGTACGGTATTGCGTCGGCGGTTTGCGTGGGTGCGACGACCTTCTACTTGAGGCACGTGCTCGGGGGGCTCGCGCGCGGGCTCGGGTTCGGAGCGATGCAGGCCGGCCTCTATGGCATGCTCTTCGTGCTTCTTCGCGCCGAAGAATACGCACTGCTCCTCGGTTCGGGTCTTCTCTTCGGCCTGCTCTGCGCGGTCATGTTCGTCACCCGCAAGGTCGACTGGTTCGCGCTCACACGTGCCCCCGTGGCGGCTGCTGCGGGGATTCCGGGATGCCCCATGCACCCCTTGGAGCGCACCGCCGATTGCGTCGAAACAGCTCCGTACCGCTGAGGGCAGTCGCGGACGAGGGGTACCGAGTACCCCTCGCGCGGCGCGGTCAGGCTCGGCTCAGCCGACGATTCCGAGCTTCTTTCCGGCCTTCGTGAACGCCTCGATCGCACGATCCACCTGCTCGAACGAATGGTCCGCCGAGAGCTGCACGCGGATCCGCGCTTCGCCCTTCGGGACCACCGGGTAATAAAAGCCAATCACGTAAATGCCCTCTTCCAAGAGGGCTGCGGCAAGATCTTGCGAGAGGCGCGCATCGCCCAACATCACGGGCACGATGGGGTGAATCCCCTCTTTGATGGTGAATCCCGCGTTTACCATGCCTTCACGGAAACGGAGAGCGTTGGCCATGACCTTGTCGCGGAGCTCGGTGGTCTTTCCCAAGAGGTCCAATACGGCAATGGACGCGCCGACGATGGCGGGGGGGATCGAGTTCGAGAACAAATACGGACGCGACCTCTGGCGAAGGAGCGCCACGATTTCCTTCTTCCCCGTAGTGAAGCCTCCCGCCGCACCGCCGAGCGCCTTTCCGAGGGTCGAGGTCATCACGTCCACGCGGCTCGCCACTCCGAAGTGCTCGGGCGTTCCACGGCCGGTCTTTCCAATGAATCCGCTCGCGTGCGAGTCGTCCACCATGACCATTGCGCCGTACTTTTCAGCCAAATCGCAGATCGTATCGAGCTTTGCCAGATAGCCATCCATCGAGAAGACGCCGTCGGTGGCCACCATGCGGAGGCGCTTGCCCTGGGTCTTTTTCAGGGCCTCTTCGAGGGCGGCCATGTCGCCGTTGGGGTACCTGTGGCGCTCGGCTTTGCACAAGCGAATGCCATCGATGATCGACGCGTGGTTCAGCGCGTCCGAGATGATGGCGTCTTCTTCGCCGAGCAGCGTCTCGAAGAGGCCGCCGTTCGCGTCGAAGCACGAGCTGTAAAGGATTGTGTCCTCCGTGCCGAAAAAGGAAGACACCTTCTCTTCGAGCACCTTGTGGAGGTCTTGGGTTCCGCAGATGAAGCGCACCGAGCTCATTCCGAAGCCGTGGGTCTCGATCGCGGCGTGGGCTGCACGAATGACTTCGGGGTGCGACGAGAGGCCGAGGTAGTTGTTCGCGCAGAAGTTCAAGACGTCGCGACCGTCGTCTTTTCCGACGCGAATCCGTGCGGACTGCGGGCTCGTGATGATGCGTTCGTTCTTGAAGAGGCCCGCGTCACGGATCTCTTGGAGGGTCTTTTCGTAAACGGATTTCGCGGCGTCGAACATGGCCCGGACGATAGTCGCGGCACGGGCGTCGCCTCAAGCACGCCGTGAGGAAGACGACGTCACGACGGCGAGAGGCGCGGACATGACGCAGTGCTCGGCGCGGATCGCTCGGACTACGAAAATCCCAGACGAGACCGTGCTCAGTGCATGAAGCGCGGCGGGCCGAGAAGCACGAGGGCTCCCCTCGCGAAGCCCGTGGCGTAGTCGGCGATGCGTGTTTTTTGTTCGTCCGAGAGGAAAACCACGCCGCCATCGCGTTCGTAGCTCATGAGGTTGTTCACGACCGTGGTGTGGCCATTTCCGAAAAAATGGCCGAGCTCGTGCGCGAGCACGGAGGGCTTCGCGATAGACGAGAGCACGACGTAGCGACGCTTGTTCTCGCGCTGGGTCCAGGTCACCCCCATCCTGACGCGCGGTGGCTCGTCCACGTCGCGGAGCGAGCGCACCACGAACACGTTGATGCATCCGGGCTCGAGGCCGTCGGTGAGGGCATCCCGGTCTTCACGCGTTTCGATTTCCACGCGTGACGGCTCGGGCTTTCCAATCTTCCGAAGGGTCCACCGAAAGTGCACTCCGACGGGCCCGAAGAGACGCTCGGCCTCTGCGACTTGGGCATCGATCCAGGAGTCGTCCCGCACTGGCACATTCCCGGGCTCTGCCACGGTCATGGCAAGGGCGAACGTGCGTTCCTCGGCACGCGCCGGCAAGCTCCGGAATACGAACGCAGTGGCCAGAACGAACGTGACGAGGAAAGTCCCCAAGTTCGTCTTTCGTCTCGCCTTGCGCATTGCGCGGGTATGCTAGCAGAGCCCGCCCCCGGCGTACGCACGGCCGGTGCAAACCGAGGCACGCTCCGGACCTGGATCTATTCGATCCTGCGGAAAGGAATGAATAAATTCGCTTTTGGACGATTGCACCTTTCGCGAAAAGCCGTATTGGAAGTCCAAGCGTCCCGCCGTTCAGGCATCCCTCCCTTCCTCCCTCCCCCATTGCCGATCGGCGGGGCGCTTGATTGTCCAATGCCATTGCCGAAATCTCCTTCGTCCGGCCCCGCTACGACTCCTCGGGACGTGATGTCCCTGCTCGACGAGGACACGGGGAAGATTCCCGTGCATACGCTCGAGTCCTTGCTCACGGACGAGCCTGCTCTCGACGACACCCTGATAGGCTCCGCCGATCAGCTCCGAGAGCTTTTGGCTCGGACGGCCCCCGAAGCCATGGAGACCGTAGCGCCCAATCCTGCGGCCCCAACGGCACCAGCACAGCCACTCGACCCCGTCGCTCTCCCCCCCGCGGCGGCCGCGGCCGCATCGGCGGCCTTGGCACCGCCCGCCGGATTCCGACACCTGCCAGCCGCCCTTCCCGGCGGGCTGTCGTGGTCGGCCTGGCTCGTCTTCGGGCTCGTCCTTGGCGGGGGGCTCTCGTGCGGCCTCGGTCGCCTTTTCTTGCCCTGAGGGCCAGCCGCTCCTGGGCCTGAATTTCCCGTACAAGCCGCCGCTAGAGCGCCGAACCGCTTGATGACCGAGGGTTTTCGCCGAGTTGCAAGCCGTGCGAGGCGCGACGACGAGTCCTACTGCTGCTCGGCGAGGAGGAGCAACGAAGCGCGGCGACGTAAATCGGCGAAAAGCCGACCGAATCAAGCGGTTCGGCGCTCTAGGTGGGTTCGTTTCCGAAACGTCACGGAGCGCGGCGCGGAGAGGGGCTAGTTTGCCCGCGCCATGGCAGAGCCCCTTGTCGCGGTCGTGATGGGTTCTCAATCCGATTGGGAAACCATGAAACACGCGGTGGCCAAGCTCGAGGAGCTCGGCGTCCCCTTCGAGACGCGCGTCGTTTCGGCTCACCGCACACCCGATCTGCTCTTTTCGTTCGCCGAGTCGGCAAGGGAGAGAGGGCTTCGGGTCATCGTCGCGGGCGCTGGCGGAGCGGCTCATTTGCCAGGGATGATCGCTGCAAAAACGAGCCTTCCCGTCCTGGGAGTCCCCGTGGAGTCGAAGGCTCTCTCGGGGATGGACTCGCTGCTCTCCATCGTCCAAATGCCGGCGGGCATTCCCGTTGGAACCCTCGCGATTGGTGTGGCTGGAGCCACCAACGCGGCGCTGCTCGCGGCTCAGATCTTGGCCACCACCGACCCCGAGCTCGCCGCCCGCCTCGACGCGTTTCGTGCGGCGCAGCGCGACGCGGTGCTTGCCATCGGCGATCCTCGGAGCCGCGCGTGACCACCATCGGCATCATCGGCGGCGGCCAGCTCGGACGAATGCTCGCCCAAGCCGGTAGCCAGCTCGGGTGCCGATTTTTGCTTCTCGATCCCTCTCCCTCGGCTTGCGCGGGGGGCGTGGCGGAGCTCTTGGTGGGCCGCTACGACGACGAAGCCTGTTTGGTGGAGCTCGCACGCCGGGCCGACGTCGTCACGATAGAGTTCGAAAACGTGCCCCCGGACGCCGCGCGCTTTTTGGCGGCCCTCGTTCCAGTGCACCCGAGCCCCAGCGCTCTCGAGACCGCCCGCGATCGACTCTTCGAGAAGCGCGCCTTTCGCCAATTTGGAATCCAAATTGCCGACTTCCGCGAGATCGGCTCGGAAGCCGACCTGGCGCGTGCGGGCGATGAGCTCGGATATCCGTGTTTTCTCAAGACACGCGTGTTCGGCTACGACGGTCGGGGCCAATACGTGCTCCAGGGGCCCGAGGACGTGAAACCTGCGTTCGACGCGCTCGGCAAAGTTCCACTCGTCTGCGAGGCAAGGGTGGCGTTCGACGCCGAGGTGTCGCTCATTGCTGCGCGCAGCCGCAGTGGCGAGGTCAAGGCGTATCCGCTCAACGTGAACGTCCACCACGCCGGCGTGCTGCGCTTCTCCCGACCCAACGCTTGGCCCGTTACTCCGGAGCTTCAGGCGCGCGCCGAAGCCGAGGTGAACAAGATTCTCGTCGGGCTCGACTATGTCGGCGTGCTCGGAGTGGAATTCTTCGTCAAAGGCGGAAAGCTCGTCGCCAACGAGATGGCGCCTCGCGTGCACAACAGCGGACACCACACGATCGAGGGGTCGCGCACGTCCCAATTCGAGAATCACATTCGGGCGGTCTTGGGGCTTCCGCTCGGCGATACGACCATGATTTCTCCGGTCGGAATGGTCAATTTGCTAGGCGAGGTTCCGCCTTTGACGCCGCTTCTTTCGCTGCCCGACGTCCACGTGCATGCCTATGGGAAGGCCGCGTCGAAGGGACGAAAAGTGGGGCACGTAACCGTTCGCGCGACCTCCGAGGAAGGCCTCGACGCGGCCTTCGAGCACGTCGCGAAGAGCATCTCTCCCGAGCTCGCAGACATGCTTCCGCGCACGACGCGAATGCCCACCACGGCGTGAACGAAGCCACGACCGAGTCCGTCGAGTCCTCGGACAGCGGGCCATCCGATCCAGGATCACGTCGGTTCCATCGCGTGTCGGGGCATTGGGCACGCGGGCTTCGGGGCGTTTTCTCGCGACGGGAGCTCGGCATTGGAGATGCTTTCACCAACAGCCATGGCCACACCGAGCTCGGGACGAATCCTGGCGCATACGGCTCCTCCGAGGCCGCGGGACATCGTGTCCGCGATGGCGGACGACACCGGGAAGATCGAAGTTCGAATGCTCGAGTCCCTGCTCGATGCGCCGCCACTCGACGACACCTTGGTAGGGTCTTCCAGTCGAATGCGGCTTTTGGTCGCACAGTCGGCCAAGTCCGACCCGCCTACGAGCGAGAGGACCTCCGAGCCGCCAACCGATCCCTATGCCAAAGGCTCGATTCCCACGCCTCGTGTTTCGAGCGCCGACGAGCTCCAAGCCTGGCTCGCGAAGGCGCCGCCGCCTCCGTATTCGTCCTCCGACACGAGCGCCTTGGAGGCTGCGTCGCGTGAGACCCTTCCGGAAATTCCCGTCACGCTTCCAGCATCTTGCTCGCCCCGAAGAGCGTGGCCCAGTTTGGTGGTTGGGGCACTGCTGGCCGTCGCCAGTGCCTTGGCCTACGCATGGCTGAATGGGTGGAGAGCTTGGCTCGGACTTCGTTTCTAAGGGCCTTTTAGGTGCGCGTCTCGTATCGAGTGGTACGACGTTTGCCCACACGATGGGAATGTCGGCAGGTAGTATGCAAAAGTCCGGAAAAACAAGGCGCGTGGATCCTCGCACGGAGGAACCAATCGATTCCCTCGGACGCTATTCGTTCCTCGAGCCAGGCGTCGAGGAGAACCCGTACGACCGCCCTCCACCGTCTGGCGACTTCGCACGGGGCACGCTCGGTTCGTCGACGGACTCCGCGCACTTGGAAGCCCCCGAGCCGAAGACGAATTGGCGGCTCCTCGCCGCCAATCCCGAGCCCACGTCGATTGGCGAGCAGTCCTCGGTCCAGGACGAGAAACGTTTCGAAGAGGTTTCCCGCATTTCGATCTCGGACGCCGAGCCGATTCCACTCTTGCATCCGAGGCCCACGGTCATTGGCGCACGATTCGTTCGGTCACGAACGCGAGCCTATGCGAATACACTTCCGTTCCTCTCGGACGAAGGGGCACAAGGCCTGGCTCCCAGCCCCGACACGATCGACATTCGCGTGGCAACGCCGAACAGCCTCGCGCTAGCGTCGATGCCGATGATCGAGGACGTCCCGCCAAGCGAGGCCTATACGGCCCACGGCCTCTACCTTCATCCGGACATCGTGGACCGTATGGGTGTCGAAGACCGGTTGCCAAGGCGGGCCATAGGCTCCACCGCATTGCTCGCGCTCGCCGTGGTCGTGGTGATCGCCGCGCTGATGCTCACCATCCTCGCCGAGCGCTTCTAGAGCTAGCCGCTGGCGGATGGATCCTGGCTTCCCCTGGGCGTGGGCCATAGGCCTATCCCTCGAGGACAAACTTCGCTCATTTTCGAGGTATTTCGCGTGCCTCATCTGGCTCGCTTCGTGCTCAACCCACTGCGCTCGGATCACCGAACGCCCCTCCGACAAAGGTCTCTATGTTCTCCCCCTCGTCCGTCTCGTCCGTTCGTGCATCGTCTTTTCCTGCGCTTGGGTGGCTCGTGGCTTCTGGCGTGATCGGACTCTCCGCGATCACGGGCTGCGCGGTCGACACGGACACGAGCGAGACCTCCGAGAGCGCTCTCTCCTCGACGCGGGCTCGTGTGGTGCCGAGCGACGATCTGTCGCGCGCAGCCTGCCGCGACGCCGCGAGCAAAGTGTACTGCACGGAGAGCGAAGCCAGCGCCGCGTTGAACGCCTGCTCGCCCGGCGGCAAAAATGGCAAAGTGGCCGTCGAGTCCAAAGCCGGAAAGTGCTCGGCTTCGGGTCTCGCCTATCCCACCGTAGCAAGCTGCGAGACCCCGCTCGAGCTGGACTGCTCGTATTACGCGGCCTGCCTCGACAAGGCCATTCCGTGCGGCACCGATGGATACGCCCTCGGCTTCGGCGAGAAGTACTGCACGGCCTTCCGCGCGACGCCGCTCTCCGCCAGTGGAAAGAAGTGGGTCACACGCGTGATGGGCTGTCTGCAGACGGCTCTCGTGCCCGACGTTCTGGCCGCCGGCGAGTTCGCAAAAGCGCCCGCGTCGCAGGCCAAGTGCCAAGAAGTGTTCGACCGTGCATTCGACTCCCACCCAGGCTGCTACACGGCCAAAGAGGGCTCGATTTGCTTTTTGCCACCAGGTGACCTTGCCATGGTGCTGAAGACCATCGGGCTCAAAGAAATCCTGACCAAACGCACCGGCTCGCAGATGGCCAGCACCGTGGGCATCTGCGTGGGACAAATCACCCAACGCATTTTCGGATTTGGCCAATCGAAGGCCGCAGGCGCAGTGGGAACACGTGGGGTCGAGCTCGCCGGTCCCGAGGAATCCTTGAGCCGCGAAGAGCTCGAAGCCTCGCTCGCCCAGTGGAAAAGCCTCGAAGCCGAGACAACCGTAACGCGCTGAGCTTGGCCGACTCTCGGGGCCTTGCCCTCCCAGGAGCTCTAGGGCTTCTTGGGGGCACAACACGCTTGCGTCCCGGGGGCCGAGCCGAATCCCGCTTGGGCCGACGCGGTCGCGACGTTCACGAGCCCGAAGACGACGATGGCAAGGCCGGCGGCCCGGCGAATCCAGGCTTCCGAACCGAGCTTGGCCACGAAGCCCGCGAAGGCCCCCACGAAGAGCATCATGGGGAGTGTTCCCGCGCCGAAGGCGAGCATAGTTCCCGCGCCGTCGAGCACGCTGCCCGTCGCGACGGACAACCCGAGCGCGCCATAAACCAGACCGCAAGGCATGAATCCCCAGAGGGCTCCGAGCCCGAGGGCCGCAGGGAAGCTCCGGACGGGAACCAGACGGCGCGCATAGGGCTCGATGCGGCGCCAAAGGGGCGCCCCCACACGCTCGATCGACTGGAATTTGCGCCAAACTCCGGACAGGTAGAGGCCAACACCGACCATGAGCAAGCCGGCGCCGAACCGAAGGCTCACTTGGACGACGCGGAGTGTATCGAGGGCTTCGAGGACGGCGCCGAGGCCGCCGAGCAGGGCGCCAAAAGAGGCATACGTGGCGATTCGACCGAGGCTCATTGCGAGCTGGAGCGAGGTGCGGGCCGGAGGTCTTTTTCCGAGCGGCACGAGCCCGCCCGAGAGAATGCCCACGACCCCACCGCACATCACCGCGCAGTGCGTGCTTCCCAGAAGGCCCATCAAAAAGGCCGAGCCTACCAGGGCAAGGTTCACTTCTTCGCTCCGAGGAACGTCACGACGACGGCGCGAGGCTTTTGGCCTTTTGGAGTCACGATGACCGACACCGGAAAGTCTCCTTGATAGTCGGATCGCGGAAGGTCGAGAAAGATCGGAACGTGACGATCTTCGAGCGAGCCTAGCGACACTTCCGGAGTGGACACCGTGGCGTGTACGTTTGCGGTTTTGCCATTCGGTGGCGCCCCGGCCTGGACGGCAATGGCGTACGTGGCGCCATTGCCGGTCTTGTTCACGAGGTGGACGTCGAACGCATTGCGCACGTTGTCTCCCTCGAAGGTGTAGGGCGCACCACGCAGACGAAGCACGTTGGCTTCGAAGTCGTTTCGGGAGCGGAAAGCCAGCGTTGCCGCGACCACCCCTACGAGACCGAGCACCCCATAAAGCGCGAGGCGCGGACGAAGGAAGCGCCTCGGTTTGCCGGCGAGACCGTTCGTGGAATCGTAGCGAACGAGGCCTCGCGGGCGCTCGATCTTGTCCATGATCTCGTCGCACGCGTCGATGCAGGCCGTGCACGCGACGCAGTCGAGTTGCAAGCCTTCACGGATGTCGATGCCGGTCGGGCACACGGCGACGCAACGTCCGCAGTCGACGCAATCGCCCGTGACTTTGCCCTTCTTGCCGCGGGGCTCACCGCGGGCGACGTCGTACCCGACGACGAGCGAGTCTTCGTCGAACAGCACCGATTGCATGCGGCCGTAAGGGCACATGACGACGCAGAACTGCTCGCGAAACCACGCGAAGTTGAAATAGAGCACCCCCGTCAGGCCGGCCATCCACGCGAACGCCTCGGGGTGAGCGGCCGGCTCGCCCCGCACCATGGCAAAGGCCTTTGGGATCGACACGAAGTACGCGAGCACCACGTGGGCCAGTGCGGCCGAAATGACGATGAAGGCCGAGTGTTTCGCGACCATACGGGCCGTTCGCTCGAAGGTTGCGGGCCCCGCGTCGCGGCGGCGCCGTTCGTCGTGGCTTCCCTCGATGAGACGCTCGACCCTTCGGTAAATGCCTTCGAGGAAGACGGTTTGCGGACAAGCCCAGCCGCACCACACGCGGCCCAAGACCGCCGTCAGCACGATGAGCCCAAACCCGACGCCGCTCAGCGGAAAGAAGAGCAGCCAACCGTCTTGTGCGTTGAATGTCGCGCCAAAGAGGAAGAAGCGGCGCGTTTCGACGTCCACGAAGACGGCAGGATTTCCTTTGATGTGCACCCATGGGAGCGCCACCCAAAGCACGATGAGCGCGACGAATGCGAGCTTGCGTGCGATGTCGAAGCGACCGTGAACGTCGGCGGGAATGATCTTCGGCTTCTTGCCATCCGCGCGGACGGCCCCCTGCCCGCGTGCGTCCTGGACGACCGGCAGCCGACGCCGCTCGGCCTTCGCGGACTCGGAAGAAGAATGAACGGCCGAATCGGAGGCCTTGGCGGCCTCCTTTTCGTCGCTGGCAAGAGGCGTGTCCCCCCCGGAATCGCCCAACCCCACTGGCACGGCATCCGTAGTGGGATTCGGGCGACTCTCGGGTTCGGTGCTCATGGTTTTGCGGGTGCTCCCTGCGGTGCTTTGCCCCCCGGAACGTTCGTGTCTTTCAAGGTCATCACGTACGCGGCGACGGCAAGGACCTTCTCGTCACCTAGCTGCGGACCCCACTCGGGCATGCCCTTGGCCGGCACGCCTTTGCGAATGGTCTGATAGATCTTGTCGCCCTCACCGCCATGGATCCACGCCGGGTCGGTGAGGTTCGGACCGATGTTTCCGCCGCCGTCGGCGCGATGGCACGAAACGCAGACCGAGGTGAACACTTCCTTGCCCTTGTCGACGCTCGAAGGCGTGCGGGAGAGGGCAATGATGGTGTCGGCCGAGACGTTTCCTCGTTTGGCTTCTTCCAGCCGAACGACGGCCATTTCTTCTTGGTGGGCCGTTGCACGCGACGGAAAGGCTTCCAGCTTGTGCTCGGCATACCAATAGACGGCGGCGAACGCGATGGCCCCATAAAGGGTGTAGAGCCACCAAAGGGGCAATCGGTTGTCTTCTTCGACGAGGTCCCCGTCGTAGACGTGGGCGGGGGCTTCGTTCTTCGCCTCGGGCGACGATGCACCGGAGCTTTTATTGTCCTTCATGGTCGTCCTCCGAAAACGGCAGTGCGGCGTCGCGTGATACTTCGGCCTTCGGGCGACGAAGGGCTCGCATGCTCTCCACGACGAATACGAGGATGAAGAGCACGAGCGCGACGAGAGGGAGCGCAAGCAATGGGGTTTGGGCGAGTAGCTCTTTGTGCATGGCTCACTCCTTCTGCGAGATGCCGTCCGGCTTCGGCGCTTCGGGCTTCTTGCCGAGCCGCTGCAGGAACGACACCAAGGCAATCATCTCGGAATCGGGCGGAATTTCACTGCCGCTTTCGTGAAGGTCCTGGGCGATGACCTTGGCTTGCGCACGGGCGTCGTCGCCCGCCGCTTGGATTTCGGCATCGGTGTAGGGGACGCCGACGACCCTCATGGCCGAGAGCTTGTCGTGCGACCTGCCGAAGTCGACCTTCTCGTTGATGAGGTGGGCGTAGGTCGGCATGTTCGAGCCCGGAGACACGGTCAGCGGATCCGTGAGGTGCTTCACGTGCCAGAGGTTCGGGTACTTGTTGCCCTCGCGGGCGAGGTCCGGACCGGTGCGCTTCGAGCCCCACTGGAATGGGTGATCGTATTGCGAGTCGGCCATCGTGGAAGGCGCGCCATAACGAGCTTCCTCCCAGCGGTAGGGTCGAATCATCTGAGAGTGGCAGTTGTAACAGCCCTCTTTGAGGTAGACGTCACGGCCTTCGAGCTCGAGAGCGCGGTAGGGCTTGGCGTCGGCCGAAGCGCGGACATCGGGTGCGGCGAGCAACGTGGGGACGATTTCCGCGACACCGCCGATGAGGACGGCGAGAACTGTGAGCGCCGTGAAGATGACGGCGCGCCCCTCGATGATGCGGTGCCAGGCGGCGTCCGGATCGGTGACCTTGGTTGCCGTGAGGGCGATGGTGCCGAGAATCGCGACGAAGAGCGCCGTAGCGAGGAAGAAGATGCCCGCGAATCCGTTCAGGAATCCGAACAGCGCAACGAGTGTTCCGACCGTGGCGACGAGGATCACGGGCTTGGCCGTGACGATCTTGATCCAAGGAGTCTCGGGAGCGTTCGAGCGCTCGATCGTGACCTCGGCTTCGCCATCGACGGCTTTGCCTTGCTGGGCCGTCTTCACGAGATTGACTCCCATGATGATCATGCCGACGAGGTACGAGGTGCCTCCGATGAGGCGCATCCAATACATGAGGCGAATGGCCTCGAGGGTCTCGACGAAGTTCGGATACTTGAGGGCGCCATCCGCGGTGGTCGCACGCCACATGAGGCCTTGCGTGATTCCGCTGGTCCACATCGAGAAGACGTAGAGGATGATGCCGAACGTACCGAGGTAGAAGTGGAGGTTTGCTGCGCGGGTGGAGTAGAGCTTGGTGCCGAAGAGGCGCGGAACGAGGTAGTAGAACATCCCGGCGGCCACGAAGCCGTTCCAGCCGAGCGCACCCGAGTGCACGTGACCGACGATCCAGTCGGTGTAGTGTGCAAGTCCGCTGACGCTCTTGATCGAGAGAAGCGGTCCCTCGAACGTGGCCATTCCGTAGAACGTGACGCCGGCGGCCAAGAACTTCAGGGTCGGGTCCTGACGAACCTTGTCCCAAGCGCCACGGAGGGTGAGAAGGAAGTTCAACATGCCGCCCCAGCTCGGCGCCCAGAGCATGACCGAGAAGATCATGCCGAGGGTCTGTGCCCACTCCGGAAGTGCCGTGTTGAGGAGGTGGTGAGGCCCTGCCCAGATGTAAACGAAGATCAGCGCCCAAAAGTGGATGATGCTGAGTCGGTACGAATAGACCGGGCGCCCTACCGCCTTCGGCAAGAAGTAGTACATGATGCCGAGAATCGGCGTAGTGAGGAAGAAGGCGACGGCATTGTGGCCGTACCACCACTGGATGAGCGCATCCTTGGTGCCGCCGTAGATCGAGTAGCTCTTCATCGCGAAAACGGGAATCGCGAGGGAGTTCACGATGTGGAGCACCGCGACCGTGACGATGGTGGCGATGTAGAACCAAATCGCAACGTAGATGTGCTTCTCGGTGCGCTTGGCGAGCAGCCAGAAGAAGTTGATGGCGAAGACCACCCAAATGACCGTGATCGAGAGGTCAATCGGCCACTCGAGCTCTGCGTACTCTTTGCCTTGCGTATAGCCGAGGGGCAGCGAGATGGCGGCGGCCACGATGATGGCTTGCCAGCCCCAGAAATGCACCTTTGCGAGAAGGTCACTGGGCAGTCGCGCGCGGAGAAGGCGCTGCGACGAGTAGTAGATTCCGGCGAACACCATGTTGCCGACGAACGCGAAGATGACGGCGTTCGTGTGGAGCGGGCGGATTCGGCCGAAGGCGAGATGGGGGTCGATGTTCGCCGGGCGGAACGCCATCTGGAGGGCGGCGAGTGCACCGACGAGCATCCCTACGATGCCCCAGAGCATCGAGGCGAAAACGAAGTGCCTCGTGACGCTGTCGTTGTACGTGATGCGAATTTTTTCGAGAGTCGGCGCGTCGTCGATCTTCGGCGCGTCGTCCGTAGCTAAGGCTTCGGCGTTCATAGTTTTCCTTGTTCCGGTGGCGTAGACACCGCGGCCTCCCCCCTAGGGGCCACGGGTTCGGGTTCGTCGAGCGGGAAGAGCGCGAGGCGATCGGCGTGATCGAAATCGCGCTGCCTGCACGTCTTGGCGAAAAGGAGCAGTGAGCCCACCACGAGCATGAGGCTCACGAAGACTTGGAGGACGAGGACTTC
>JAYUKI010000017.1:0-1864 GCA_043764595.1 Myxococcales bacterium
AGGCCATAGCGCGAACCGGGATTCAGTTGCAGCGACACGTCCTCGAAGAGGGCGCGACCGCCGAAAGACTTGGCGAGCCGAGAGACGGCGATCATGCGCGGGACCCTACCAAGTCCATGGGAGCCCGGTCACGCATGTCGGCGAAGTCCCGACGGTTTCGAGCTAGCGAGCCTTGTCCCTGGCCTCGCTCAAGAGCGCGAGCATCTCAGGTGGGTCCAAGAACCGGTTTTCGCGTGCGATCACGGTCGTGTAGTCCCGCGCAAGGACCAGGACGGCAGGCTCCCCGATGACCTTGAAGCGGCGAAGCAGGCGCTGGCTCTCGTCGCTCTCCTCGGTGCAGTCGATCTTCACCACCACGAAGTCTTCGTCGAGCGCGGCCCGCACGTCCCGATGGTTCAGGGTCACTTGCTCCAGGTCGGCGGAGGACTTGTCCCAATCGGCGCCAAATACGAGGACGACGAGCTTGTTCTCCGTTCCCGCTTTCGCAATGCCTGCACTGAGATCGTGGAGCTTCGCGGGAGGGGCCCAGAGCCTTCTGCATCCAATCCCACAAATGAGCACCGCCCCGACGCAGAGGGCCCACCCGGCTCGGACGAAGGAGCGTGCCATGTCGTCCAAATCTAGCCCGTTCGGTGGATTCTGCGACTCGGGCGTTCTCCTCGAGCGCAAGCGGGCGGGGGTCGCACGGGTCGGCGAGCCTCGCGTTTTTCTCCGCGGCGTTCGCAGGGTACTGTGGCCGCGATGGTCCGTCGCAGACTCTCGTGCATGTCGCTCGTCGTGGTTCTCGTCGCACACGCGTTCGGCGCCCATGCCGAAGACGTGAAACCGCAGTCGCCTTTCGCCCATCCGTCGGTCGGGGGCTCGGACGTCACGCTGATCACGTTGCACGATGGACGCGAGACTCTCGTCTTGCCCTGGGCCGAGCTTGCCGAAAAACGCCTCGAATCAGGGCCAAAAAGCGTTACGTTCACCGCCGAAGGCGAAGCGCTCTTCGTCCCGCACTGTGGCGGACGAAAGCGAGTGCTCGTGGCCGGGCGCGACGTCTCGGCTCCGGCCGATGGCCCCCTGGTCGTGCCTCTTCCCAAAGGCCGAGTCGACGTTTCGATCGACGTCGTGGCCTCCAAATACGAGCGCCGCGTGGCCTGCGCCGAAGCGCCTCGGGTAGGCGTTCCGGTCACCGCGGATGCGGGCTTTTCCACCCTCAAGTTCACGAGCCCGTCTGCCGCGAAGGGCGGGGGTGTGGCCGTGGTCTACGTTCCGAAAAACCACGATCCAAAGAAGCCCGCGACCGTGCTCGTGGGCGTTCATCCTTGGAACGGCGGCATCTGGACCTATGCGCAATACATGGACCTCGTGCGAGAGGCTGACAGGCTCGACGTCGTTTTTCTCCACCCAAGCGGCCTTGGCAACTCGCTCTACGTCGCCGAAGCCGAGGCCGAGGTGCTGCGCGCGCTCGCGGAGCTCGAAAAGGCGATGCCCGTGGACCCAAGACGCGTTTCCATCTGGGGCGCTTCGATGGGCGGGCAGGGCGCCACCACCATCGGTTTCCACAAGCCCTCACGTTTCGCATCGGTGACGAGCTTCTTCGGCGACGCGAAGTTCGACGTCGGCACGTACGTACGAAACATCCTCCACGACGAGGCCGGCGCACACGCCGTCAACCCCATCGACGTCATCGACAACGCTCGGAATCTCCCCGTCTGGCTCATTCATGGCGAGTCCGACACCACGTCGCCCATTCGGCAGAGCGAGCTGCTCGAACAGGCCTTGCGAGCCCGCAAATTCTCGGTCCGTTTCGATCGCGCACCTGGAGTCGGCCACGAGGGACGGCTGGTCGAGCGCTTCGCGGGCGAGGTGGTCCGCC
>JAYUKI010000018.1:0-6202 GCA_043764595.1 Myxococcales bacterium
TTTGCGTTTCTTCGCGGCCAGGCTTCGACCTTCTATTCGATTTTGGAAGAGGCCCCGGACCTCGAGCGTGGGCCGAACGGCGAGGGAATCATCGTGGGCGACGCCCACCTCGAAAACTTCGGGGCCTACCGCGTACGAAGGTCCAAGCGGTCCTTCGGGAAGGGCTTCAAGCGAAACCGCGCGAGCACGAAGACGGTCGCGTTCGACGTCAACGACTTCGACGACGCGTGCATCGGCCCTCACCGCTACGACGTGGTCCGTCTCGCGACGAGTCTGCTTCTGGCGGCGCGCGTGTACGGCGAGCCCGGGCACGCCACCCTCGAGCTTCTGTCGCGGCTGCTCGACGGCTACGGAGCGGGCGCCTTCGGCGGTACCATGCCGAAGGCACCCGACAGCGTGAAGCGACTCGTCGCGAACGTCGAAAACCGCACGGCGACCGAGTTTTTGGCGGCGCGAACGCGTGGGCAAAAGACTCGGCGCAGGTTCGTGTTGGGCGAGCGCTATTTTCCGCTCGTTCCCAAGCTCGTCGCGGCATTGCCCGAGGCCCTTCGAACGTACGCTGCCGGCTTGCCGAAGAACGAACGTCCCGACGGCGACGAGCTTACCTTGGTGGACGCCGCGTTTCGCGTGGCTGGAAACGGGAGCCTTGGGTGCCTTCGAATCGCTGCGCTCGTCAAAGGCCGGGACGGCGGCTGGCTCTTCGATTTGAAAGAGGAAGACGAGACGCCGTCGCCGCACCGGCTCGTGAAAGAGGTCCCGAGCGACCCGGTGGAGCGTGTGTTGGGGGCCTTCCTGGCGAGCGTCGAGCGTCCCCCCGCGCGCCTTGGGAGAACCACCTTGCTCGGCATGCCACTGCTCGTCAGACGGCTCACGCCCCAAGAGGACAAGCTCGACGTGGCGAAGCTCTCACGGGATACGTTCGTCGGGCTCGTGCCCTTCCTTGGAGCCCTCCTGGGCGCCGCCCACGCGCGCGCCGCCACGAAGGCCGGAAAGCCGCACCGGAAGGTCGATCAGACCGACTTGGCGGACCGCGCGATCGTCATCGCAGGATTGCACGAGACGGCGTTCCTCTCCTACGCCCGGGAGGCTTCGCGCGCGGGTCTCGCGCCGGCACTTCCAAGAGCGCGGTGAGCTATTCCTTCGCGCGAATGAAGATGAAGTAGACCTCTTTCGAGTTCCCACCTTTTTCGCGGTCGAAGCTCGAGACGAGCTTCCATCCCTGGGCGCCGAGCGCGTCGAGCCTACCCTCGAAATCGGGTTTCTCGATGTCGAGGATGTCGATGGTGAGTCGCTTGTAGACAAAACCCTTCATGACAACAGCGTAAGGGAACGCCCACGCCCGGTCGAGGCTTTCATTTCAGGGCTTTGCGAGCGGAAGGTGCAGCCGAGCTTGCTCTCGTATTCCCACGAACGCTGAGAAGGAAAAGGGGCCAAGCGGACTTGGCCGAGCGAGGCGGCTTCAGCGCCGACACGGCAAAAGGTCAATGATTTCATAAAGCAAGTTCGCGTCGCCGAGGCCGAGCACGCGGGATTGGCTTTCGACCCAATCGGTGCTCTAGCCTTCCCTTCGGTGAAGCGCCTTCTTTGCACTCTCGGCATCGTCGCCCTTGTGGCCGTCGCCCCCGTGGCTCGCGCCAACGGGCGTTTTCCCGCCACGAACAGCCTCGTCGTCGCTCCGCGCGATCCGTCGTTCATCGTCCTTCGCGCCACCTACGGCGTTCTCGTGAGCCAAGACGCGGGCAAGAACTGGGATTGGGTGTGTGAGCAGAGCCTCGGTTTTTCGGGCATCGAGGATCCCCCCATCGCGCTCACCGAAAAACCCGCCATCGTCGGCGCGCTCTTTGCGGGCATCACCGTCTCCCAAGACCGTGGGTGCACTTTTTCGCGAATTTCGGGCGAGGCCGACAAGCGTGTGATGAACGACGTGGTCGTCGCGCGGAGCCGCCCACGCGACGTGCTCGCCATCGCCTCGAGCTTCGGCTCGCGAGACGACGCCGGCAGGAATCGGTATGCCTCGAACCTCTTCACGAGCCCGGACGAGGGAAAATCGTTTCGCGTCATCGGCAAAGACATCGACCCCACCGTGCTTTTCGAGACGGTCGAGATCTCCGAGAGCGACCCGAAGCGCGTGTATTTGAGCGGCTCACGCGACAAAGGCACGGGGCCCGAGGGAGTAGTCCTCACCTCCACCGACGGCGGCGAGACCTTCACCGAGCACGTCGTAGCCCTCCTCAACCAAGAGCGCGCCCCCTTCATCGGTGCGGTCGATCCGAAGAACCCGGACCGAGTGTACGTGCGCACGGGCGGCTCGGCCGACCTCGCGAAGAGTCGACTGCTCGTGTCGGACGACGGAGCCAAGACGTTCCGCGAAGCGTGGGCGAGCGAAGGTCCGATGGCAGGGTTCGCGCTCTCGCCGGACGGCGAAAAGGTGTACGCGGGGAGCGCAAAAGACGGGCTCGTCGTCGCGCCGAGAGGCACTCTCGTCTTCGAGAGCCGCGCCAAAATCTACGTGCAATGCCTTGCCGTAACGGAAGACCGCGTGCTCGCCTGCTCGAACGAGCTCTCCGGATTCGTTGCGGGCGAAAGCCGCGACGATGGGCGAACCTTCACGCCGATGTTGCGACTGTCGGGCCTACGCGGACCGCTCGCTTGCGCCGCCGGAACGACCACCCACGACGAATGCACCAAACAATGGCCACGGGTGCGGACCGAGCTGGGCATCCCCGCGAGCGCCGGGGATGCGGGCCCAGCGCCCGCGGCCGAGCCCGCCGACACGTCGGGATGTGGAACGACCGGCCGAGTGGGAGGCGCGGCCGGAGCGAGCATCGTGGTCGCGCTGTTGGCCTACCTCGTGAAACGCAGACGCGGCCCACACTGAGCTTCCAAGGCTCGTGCCTCGAGCAGGCTCACCTTCGCGGAATGCCCGCTTTTCGCATGAACCTCTCGAGAACGGCCACCACGTGTACGTGCCGGACCATCTCTTCGTCGACGAGCGCCGGGATGTCCTCCAGATCGACGAGGCACACCTCGAGCTCTTCCAAATCGTCGAAGCTCTGGGTTGCCGTCGGCGTGACCCCCCGAGCGAGGAACGAGTGGCAACGATTGCCCTGCATCGAAGGGTTCGCTTCCACCGAAGCAAAAGGCGCGATGCCACTCGAGCCAAGGGCATAGCCCGTTTCTTCGGCGAGCTCACGAGCGGCCGCCTCGATGGGCTTCTCGCCGGGGTCGACCACGCCGCCGGGCACCTCGAGGCTCATTTCTCCTGTCCCGAAGCGGTACTGCCACACGAGGACGAGCTTCTCCTCCGGCGTGATCGCGATCACGTTGCACCACTCCGGGAAGCGGAACGTGTTGACGTAGAGGCGCGGATTACCGTCCCCATCGACGATCTCGTGCCGCTCGATCCCGAAGATGCGGTACTCGGCCACGAGCTCCGAGCGGACACGGGACCAAGGGCGAATCTTCGGCCGAAGATGGCGTACGCGGGACATGCAGCGGTGTAAGTCGCTTTTTGGATGTCACGCAAGGTGATAGACCGAACGGTCCCGAGAGCGAGAACGAGGACGAGCATGCAAAGGAGCCCCGGCGCTTTTCATGCCCAAGCCGACCGACCGCAGGGAGGAAGGCAGGAACGTGGCAAAAACGGAAAAGGCGAAGAACACGAGCGGCGAAAAGCTCGTCGTAAAAAATCGCCGTGCGACGTTCGACTACGAAATCGACGACCACTTCGAAGCAGGGCTCGTCCTGCTCGGAAGCGAGGTCAAGTCGATGCGCGATGGCAAGTGCGAGCTCGTCGACGCGTACGCGACGGTCGAGCGCGGCGAGGCGTGGCTCAAGCAGATGTACATTGGGCCGTTCGAGCGCGCCGTCACGTTTCCCCACGAGGTGAGGCGCGCGCGAAAGCTCCTGCTCCACACCCGAGAGATCGCCCGCATCGACCGTGCGCTATCTCGAGAAGGATACACTCTCATTCCTCTGCGTGTGTACTTCACGGAGGGCCGCGCCAAAGTGGAGCTTGGCCTAGCGAAGGGCAAGAAAGTCCACGACAAACGGGCCGACATGGCCAAAAAGACCGCCGAACGTGAGGCCCGCGTCGCGGTGGGACGTGGACGAAAGGGGCATTGAGCGAATGGCCAATACCGAGCTTCCGACTCCCGAGTTCGTACCTCAGCTCACGTGGATCTCGGGGTCCATGAAGGGCAAGGGGGCGCGCTTCTGCAAGCTTACCGACACGCACACGTTGCTCCTGTCGGAGGCCCCCTCCCCTCCCGGCTCGCGGATCGACGCGACGTTCGTGGACGCGCCCGAGGTCACCTTCCGCGTCAAGATCCACGGCTCCAAGAAGCGCCCCGATGGCCTCTTCGACCTCGAGGGTCGTCCGATCGACATGACCCGCGAAGTCCGCGCTCGCGCGGCGCTCCTCGTCGAGGGCTAGAGCCGGTTGAAGCGCATTGGCGACCCGCGGCGAAACCAAGCTCGCGGAGGTCGACGCCTTCCACCGGTTGGGCGCGCTCTGGAGCCCCGTCAGTCCCCGTCGAGGCTGGCGGTCTTCGGATCGCCCGCATGGATGGCTGCGAGATCGGCCACGTTGGAGAGCTCGCTCCACAGGCCCCACGCGCGCACGGTGCGTTCGAGGTAGACGACTCGCTCCGCGCAGCGTGCAATCGCCTGCAAATTGTGGGTCACGAGCACCGCGGCCATGGTCTCGCTGGCGCTTATCTCGGCCATGAGGTCGACGATGGCGGCCCGTCCTCCTACGTCGACGCCCGCGGTGGGCTCGTCGAGCACGAGGAGCTCGGGCTTCGTGGCCAGCGCGCGGGCGAGAAACACGCGCTGGGTCTCCCCACCCGACAGGTCCCTCATCTCGGCGTTGGCGAGCTTCGCCGCGCCGCATCGCTCGAGGGCCGCCATCGCGACGTCACGGTCCTCCGACCGAATGAAGAGTGGCCAGCGGCCGTGCAAGTTGGCCACGACGACGTCGAGGGGCGTGGCGGGGAAATCGCGATCGAACGCCTTGCGCTGCGGAACGTAGCCGACCTTCTTTCGGCCCTCGTGAGGAGGCAGCCCACCGATCGAGATCGAGCCACTCGTGGGCGCGACTAGCCCCAAGATGCACTTGAGCAGCGTGCTCTTGCCGGCCCCGTTCGGACCGGACAGGCACAAAAATTCGCCCACCGGCACGTGGAACGTCACGTCCGAGAGCACGTGCTTTTTGCCGAACGACACGCTCACGTTTCGGACGTCCAAGGCGCGTGGACCGTCCTCCGGAGGGCGCGTGCCGGTGAAGCTCGACCTCGGGAGGGTGCGCGACGCCGGGCCACGCGGGTGGTCCGACATCGACGACGGTGGCGCCGAGCTCTTCGTGCTCAGTTTTGGTACTTCTCGAGCTCGGCCATGTCGTACCGAAGCATCTTCGCGTAGCCGTCGGTCTGGGCGCCGCCGCCGACCGGGTCGAGCACTCCGAGCGGGATTTTGGCTTCGTCCGCGAGCACTTTTGCGGGTCGTGCGTCGAGCTGAGGCTCGCTGTAAAGTGCAGGTACTTTCTTCTCCTTCAACACGCCGAGCACCTTCTGAACGTACGCGCCCGACGGCGTGGATCCAGGGAATGGCTCGATGACCGCGACGATGTCGAGGCCGTAGTGTTTGGCGAAATAGCCGAAGCTTCCGTGGAACGTGACGAAGCCCTTTTTCGGGAGCGCCTTCGCTCGGCCCACGAGCTCTTTGTCGAGCGCCTCGAGCTCTTTGTCGAGCGCGTCCGCGCGTTCGCGATAGCCGTTCGCGTGGGAAGCGTCCACCTTCGCGATTTCTTCGGCGAAGGCCCGGACGATGAGGCGTGCGTTCTGGGGATCTAGCCAAACGTGCGGGTCGATCGCCCCTTTCTCGTGGTCGTGATCGTCGTCGTCTTTGCCGCCACCGTGCGCGGCATGGGCCTCGTCCTCGCCCACGGCCTCGGCGTCGACGGTTCGCGTCGGAACCCGGTCGCCGACCTTCAGGACACGCGCCTTCGGAGCGGCGTCCTTCAAGAGCTTCTCCATCCAAGGATCGAGCCCGAGCCCCACCATCACACCGATTTGTGCGCGCGAGACCTCTTCGACGTCTTTCGGCGTGGGGTCGAACGTGTGCTCGTTCTTGCCGGGCTGGAGGAGCAAAGCCACGTCGGCGTCGGGCCCGGCGACACCTCGTACCAAATCGTAGATTGGGT
>JAYUKI010000019.1:0-6197 GCA_043764595.1 Myxococcales bacterium
CCTATTCGGGTGAAGCTGCGGTTCGGTCGGGTGAGTGTGCCGAAGGAGGGACTCGAACCCTCACGAGGGGTTGCCTCGGCGGATTTTGAATCCGCTGCGTCTGCCATTCCGCCACTTCGGCTCGTTTCTCGGAGTCTCTGGGAGGCCCTGCGCCGAACACGCGAGACCTCCGAGCATCACTACTTCCATGTCCGCCTGTACGAGCTCGAGCTGCCCCACAGACCATCGGCAGCAACCGACAGAACTGCGTAGGAATTGCTCGAGTTCGGACGAGCGAGTCAAGGTACTTCAGACCGAAGATCCTCTACGAAGAGTCCTTACGATCACTCCGATACCTAAACACATGACTCATGATGAACGCAATAGCCGAATAACGAAAATCGTGGCGAGCGCCAAAACAACGAGACCGGCTACGATCACGGCGAGCTGGAAATGGCCAAGCGAAACGCGCCTAGGCGCGGCTTTCACCGGTGCAGAGGAATTCGGAGATGGCGCGAGCGATTCACGCTCTCGTCTTGGCGAATCGAGCTCTGGGACGTCCGCGCCAACACGTTCCGAGGCAGGTTGCGCCCGGCCGGAAAAGCCTGGAGGCGGCGCGGACAGCCAAAGGTCCTCGTTGGGCGGCGGCGGCAGGCTCGGCATGTTCTGCATGAGAAGCGCCGTAGTTTCCTGCCGAAGCGGTGGCAGTGGCGACGCCTCCGCACTGGACTTTTGGTACCACTCGTCCGCGCGCCTTCGCTCCGCTTCGAACAGCACGTTCATGATTTCGGCGACCGAGTCTCTCCCGACTCCGCTGCCTGTTTCGCGCACGAAGAGATCGAGGTCGGTCGCGAGCGTTTGGGCCGTGGGATAGCGGTCGCGCGGGTCCTTCTGAAGGCACTTCGAGACGATGGCCCAGAGCGCAGGCGGATACCCCTCGACCAGTGTCGTGGCGTCGGGGACGTGGCACTGGTTGACGCGTAGGAGCGTATCGATGTCGTCGCGCCCCTTGAAAAGACGGCGATCCACCGTTACCTCCCAAAGAGCCACGCCGAGCGCAAAAATATCGGCTCTGCGATCGAGCTTCGCTCCGGACACCTGCTCCGGGGCCAGGTACGACAGCTTCCCTTTCACCACGCCAGCGGCCGTCTGGGAGACTCGATTCGCGGCTTTGGCGAGACCAAAATCGATCACCTTCACGTCACCGTCGTAGGTCACGAAGAGGTTCGACTGGTTTACGTCCCGATGCACGAGATCGAGGGGTGTTCCGTCGTCCGCACGGGTTTCGTGGGCGTGATGGAGGCCGTCGGCGGCTCGCGCGAAGATCCACGCAGCAAGGTCGTAGCGCAGCCTGAGACCACGTTCGCGGCAGGCCTGCCACATCTGCCATACCGACTGCCCACGGAGCACTTCCATGGCGAGAAACAGCCGGCCGTCGACGGCACCGGACTCCTCCACTCGAACGACGTTCGGGTGGCGCATTCCGGTGCTCACCTTCGCTTCGTCGGCGAACATGGTCGCGAACTCTTGACTCTGGGCGAACTCTTCGCGAATGACCTTCAGCGCGAAGGGCCCGCGTTTTCCGCCGGCGCCGTCGTCCTTGAAGGCCAGATAGACGCTCGCCATTCCGCCCTCGCCTATCTGGGAGGCGATTGCGTATGCGCCGATGCGTTTTGGAAGTTCCGCGGTTGGAAAGGGAGGAGCCAATGAGAATCTCGAGGGGGTCCGCGAGTGCGGATGCGGCGCGCACTGCCGTGTTGCCCTGCCAAAGAGGTGCGCTGGGGCAGGCACCCGAACGCCGAAAAACGGAAGCGAGAACGGAACGCCGAAGGGGAAACGAGAACGGAAGCGGCCGGTGGAAGCGGCCCGGCCGCAGCGTGGACGGTCTGCATGAACCGAAGTCGGCCCACGCGCACGCGAGGTACCCTAATCAAACTATGCGCCCGTGGCGAGAGGCGGTGTAACGTATCTTCGAGAAACGATGGTGCCGTCCCGCCGCTCGATCCTCCTCGTCACGTTCTTCACCCTTTTCGCCGTCGGTACGACGAGCGGATGCAAAGACAAAGGAAAGGAGAGCGAAGCCCGTGCAAAAGAGCACGCGCAGGCACTCTCGACATTGGTCGAAAGAGACGTGGCCGAAATCGAGCGCGGGCTACCGGAGGGCGCCAAGCGCCTCGGCCCGCTCTTCGCGAAGGAAGAGCCGCAAAAGAACCTTCCAGCCGTTCGCTCGGCACTCCAGAAGGTGCGACGCGACGTTCCCGACCTCGGGATTGCGAAGTCGACCTTCTTCGCGTTCGCCGACGACAGCGGAGTAGCGATCCGGAACGACCTCGAACAGGACGCGATGGCTGGGCTTAACCTTTTTTCCATCTTCCCCGAGCTCGCGAAGTCCAAAGACGGATACGTGACGACCACGGGGGCGTTCCCTGGTCCCCCGGGAAAACTGGGCCCGGACAAGGATTGGCTCGCCGCGGCGCCCGTGCGCCGTGAAGATGGAAAGACCTTCGGTGTCTTCGTCACCGGCTGGACCTTCCGTCGGTTCGCACTCCATCTCTCGGAGACACTCAAGCACGACCTGCAAGAGAAGCTGCTCGAGAGCGATGACAAGGGAAAAATGCCCGTCTTGTACGTCGGGGTCTTCGACAAGTCCGGCGCCTATGGCGCACCTCAAACTCCCGTCCCCAACGAAAAGGCGCTCTCCGAGCTCGACTTGGTGGGCAAGACCACGAGCGGCTCGGCGTCCGGCACACTGACCATCACCGAGCGCGTGTTCGGCTGGGCTGCAGTGCGCACGCCAAAGCTTGGCGCCGAGGTCGGGGTTTTCGTCCTTCGCAGCGAAATTTAGCGTCGAGGGGCGCGGACGATCGCGCTCCGCTCTTGCGCCTTCAACGAGCTTTTAACCTCCTTTGGGCGAATCCACGTGCGGGCCGTCGGGCGTCTTGGAGTCCTTCTCGGGCGTCTCGTCGACGTCGACTTGCTTCGTGACCCGAACGTCGCCTCCCGTTTCGGTTGCGCGCTCCCCTCGACGAGCGCTAGCTCGTCCGAGTCTTCCATAGGTATGGAGACCATAGAGGCCTAGCGCCCATCCGAAGAGCGTGATCGCTCCCCCCACGGTTCGCGTCAGCGTGCCAGCGAGCAGGATACCGGTCGCGACGCATACGGCGGAAGCGACAAGCACGTGTCGCGCACGTGACTCTTCGGCGAACGAAGCCTTCGTCGCGGCCTGCGAAGCGGAGCTCATCATCACGACGGTAGCGGACTCGGGCGCGCGTTTGCTAAGCATCGCGCAAAGATGGCTCGTTTTGCTGCTCTCGACCTTGGTTCGAACGCCCTGCGCCTACGGGTGGTCGAAGCCACCTCGGGTACCGCGCCCACGAGCACTCAGTTGCCGCTGCTGCGCGACGGGCGCGACCGTGGCGAGAAAGACACGGGCTTTCGCGAGGTCCTGAATCTCCGCGCGGCAGTCCGGCTCGGTGCGGAGGTGTTCGTCACCGGCAAGCTTGCGGCCCCTTCGATAGGTCAAGCCTGCGCAGCGCTCCGCGAGTTCCGTCAAGCGATGAACCAGGCCGGCGTCGACGCCTACCGCGCGACCGCGACGAGCGCCGTTCGCGAGGCCCAGAATGGAAGCACCCTCGTCGAGCGCGCGCGACGGGAAGCGGGCATCGATCTCGAGATCATCGAGGGCGTCGAAGAAGCTCGGCTCATCCAACTCGCAGTCGTGCGACGCCTCGCGCTCGGGGAGCGTCGAGCTCTCCTCATCGACGTCGGCGGTGGCTCCACCGAGCTCACGGTTCTCGACGCCGGCCAAGCGACGTTCTCGATGTCGCTTCCACTCGGCACGGTCCGCATGCTCGAGACCTACCTCCGTGACGCGACGACGGTAGACGGTGCTCGGGCCAGGTTGCTCGAAGAAGGCATCGACCGCGCGCTCGCGGAGGCCCTTCCCCACCTGCAAAAGGCGTCGTTCGATCTCGTCGTGGGGACGGGCGGAAACGTCGACACGCTCGCGGACTTGTGCCCGGTGAAGGGCGGACACCTCGGCTTTCCCAAAGCCATCGACACCACCCTCGCCCGACAGCTCCGGACGAAGCTCTTCGCGATGACGTCGCCCGAGCGCCAGAAGGCGTACTCGCTCCGACCCGACCGCGCCGACACGATCGTGCCCGCGATCAGCATCTTCTTGCGCGTGGCAGAGCTTTTTTATCAGGGCGCCATCGTCGCGCCAGGAGTCGGCTTGAAGGAGGGCATCCTCATCGAGCTGGTCGACAAATACTTCGACGTCTGGGACGAGGAGGCCGAGGCCACCCGCGTGCTCTCCGGGTGCATGCGCCTTGGCCGGCGCTACGACTTCGACGAGGCCCACGCCGAGGCCGTGGACCGTCTTGCGGCGCAGCTCTTCGACGATTTGTGGAGCATCCACGGAATGCCCGCGCGGGACCGGCTCCTCCTGCGCGCGGCCGCGATGCTCCACGACATCGGCGATTTCGTCCGCTACGACGGCCACCACAAGCACAGCTACTACCTCATCCAACACTCGGATATTATGGGGTTTTCTCTCGAAGAGCGCTCGATCGTAGCGAACGTCGCGCGGTACCATCGCAAGGGGCTCCCGGATCCTGCCCATCCGAACTTCCGGGACCTCGACAAAGACGCGCGAGCCCGCGTGCGCAGCCTCGCGGCCATCCTCCGTGTGGCCGACGCCCTCGATCGCGAGCATCTCGGCAAGGTCACCGGCGTGCGAGCCGAAGTCGACGAGGCCCGGCGCCGAGTCGTGCTCCACCTCCAAGGCGAAGCCGACCGCGAGCTCGAGGAGTGGACCGTGAAGCAAAAAGGCGACCTCTTGCGCGACGTGTTCGGCCTCGAGGTGACCCTCCCGTCGCCAAAGACCGAGCCGCCACCCGCTCGCGGAAAGTGATTCGGAGCGATTCGGAGGCCCTCGCGAAAACGGCCGTCCTTGCACGTCCCCGTTTTGGTACCCTCTCGAATCCCATGCCGCGGTTCCTTCGCTTGACCCCACTTGCGGTCCTCGCAGGCTTTGCCTTCGGGTGCTCCTCCCAGGCGGTGCCGGACCCGAAAGCCGCCGTCGACGACTACCGTCGCGCGGCCGAGCGGGGCGATGGTGACGCCCTCTATGGGATGCTCACCGAGAGCGGCCAAAAGGAGAAGAGCCGCGACGACGTGAAGCGCTCCGTCGCCGAGCAAAAGGCCGAGCTCGCCGAGCGTGGAAAGCTCCTGGCCTCTGCGGACACCCGGGTCGAAGCGGTCGCAAGGCTAAGGTTCGACGACGGCGAAGAAGCCACTCTGGACCTCCGGGAGGGGCGATTTCAAGTCACCTCCTCGGGCGCCCTCCCGGGTGGTGCGCGCACCCCCGAGCAAGCCCTCGCGGGGCTTCGTCACGTGCTCGCCCGACGCAGCTACGCCGGTTTGATGCGTGTACTTTCCCCCAGCACGCGCACGGCGATTGAAAATGACCTCCGCTCGTTGGTCTTGGGTCTCGAACGGCCCGAGACCCTGGAGGTCCGCGCCAACGGTGACGTGGCAACCGTTCTAGTGCCTGGCGGTCACCACGTGCGCCTCCGCCGCGAAGCGGGCATCTGGCGGGTCGACGACTTCGACTGACGGCTCGGCTCTCCCCAGCAGGGAGCTTCCCGGCTTGCCGATCGCGGAGGCGTTCCGAGTGCGGTGTTCGCCGTTCGTCACCGGGAGGACCTGCCGAGGGCGTCCCGAGAGCTCCTTCAGGGCTTGCGGCTCGCCCCAAGAGCCCAGCCTTCGCGCGGGGAGGCTTCGTGGTTTGACGAGAAGCTGGTAAAAACACGCCATGTCGAAGCTGGGTGCATTCGGAGCGGTGATGGGCGCGGTTCTGCTCGTCTCGGCGATGCCCTCCCCTGCTCTGGGCTTCGGGGACACGGGCGCTTTCGACCCTCGCGTGCTTCAAGCAGGCTCGGTCAAGCACGCGGCCAGGCCTTCCGCCCCGGCGCGGTGGTCTTGGGAGCTCGTGCAACGAACGAGCGCACCCGCCCGACTTCAGCCCACTTCCGTCCGCGCCGACGACCGCGAGCTCACGTCGGCGCCGTTCGCCACGTGGAGCGGCGATGCGGCTATCGAGCCGCTTTCCGCAGGCGAAATCGCAGGTCTCCGTCGCTACTTTGCCCTGGGAGGAACGTTGTTCGTGGACGACGCGGGCGTCTCCGACACGGGCGAGCCGAGCGCATTCGGGC
>JAYUKI010000020.1:0-22813 GCA_043764595.1 Myxococcales bacterium
GTCGACAGCGTGCCGACGGCGAAAGACTCCGACAACGACGGTCTCACCGACGACGAAGAGATCAAGCTCGGCCTCAATCCCAACCTGGCCGATACCGACGGCGACGGCCTCTTCGACGGCGCCGAAGTGGGCCCCGACAAGACGAAGCCCCTCGACACGGACGGCGACGGCAAAATCGACGCGAACGACACCGACGACGACAACGACGGCCTCCTCACGAAGGACGAAATCTCGGCCGCACGCGCCGCGAATCTGACCGACGACGTGGACGGCGACGGCAAGAAGAACTGGCTCGACACGGACGCCGATGCCGACAGCGTGGCGGATGGCCAGGACGGCATCCCTGACACGAACGGCAACGGAAAGCCGGACTTCCTCGACAACACGGCTCCCGCGGGTGGCGCCATTGGCCAAAACGGGCCGTTCGATCCGAACTTCGACGGCGAGCTCGAGGGCGGCGGCTGCACCGTGTCCCCGACCTCTGGCGCCAACGGAGCCACGGCGATCTTCGGAATGGCGCTCGGATTCGCGGCCCTCGCGCGAACCCGCCGGCGTCGCAACTAACGGATCGAAAGAGCAAACGGGTCAAGGCGCGGCTCCCGCTCGGGAATCGCGCCTTTTCCTTTTGGCCACGCCCAGATAGGACTACTCCGGATCGACCGACGGGCAGGTCCATGCCGATTGACCCAAGCGAGGTACGAGCATGCAGAAGAAGGACGAAGGCAGCATCATCAAGGGTTTTGCCGTCGGCGTATTGGCCATGGCGGTGGGCACGTTCGTAGCCACTCGTTACGTGGGAGACTCCGTGTTCGGGCATTCTTCGGCGAAAGACAAAGCCATCGCGCTCCTGGCCGTGTTCGGCCCCATCTTCTTCGTGGGCCAGCGGGCGCTCGCGGCGGCATCGTCAGGGCGTTCTGGGGAGTCTCAGGGTCTCTTCTTGGGGCTCGTGTCGGGCGCAATGCTCGGACTGTTCGCCTCGTTCGCGATTGGAATGAACCACGCCGGGCTTTGAGAAAAGAAACACGGACCGGTGTTCCCTCAAGGCCTCGATGCGCGTCTCTTGCGAACGACGTCGATGGCCGCGGCCACCCCGGACATGCCGAACAAGATGGCGCACGCCGAGCCCACGAGGACCGCGGTTCCCCGGAGCCCGGACCGTGACTTGCGCACGTCGGCATCGAGATAGCGAACCACTTCGAGCGCGCCTCGTACGTCGCCTTCTTTCCAATCGGTTTTGGGGCTCTCTGCATGGGCATTGTGGCAATCCACACATGCCTTCTTGAGCACACGCGCTTTTGCGTAGCGCAGCACCATTCGCCCCTCGCTCGTCTCGAACGAATAGTACGGAGCGGTGGGGTCCTTTCGCAGCATGACCAGGGCCCGCTTCTCGAACTCGTTTCGAGGTCCTCCGCCCGCCCGGTTGGCAAAAGGCAAGTCGCTGTACATTCGAACTTGCTGGCCGACCTCGCTCCCGCTCGTGACCACGTCTCCGAGCTCGATGGTCAACGTGGCCGGATTGGGGATCGCCCCAGAAAGCTCGGCGTAGCGCGTACTGGTCTTCACGTGAAGGGGATCCACGCGGGCCACGACGCGCTCGTTGTAATAGTCGGTGACCTTTTCGAGAGTCTCGATTTCCTGCGCGGCTCCCGAAAGCGCCGTCATTTGAGCAAGCTCGATCGACAGCCTCGACATGTAGACGATGCTGGCCACGGATCCGAGCACCGTCGCGGCAAACAGAGCCAACGGAATCGGGTTTCCGCGGCACCACCGGACCACTCTCTCGAGCCGGCCCATTCTTCGGGCCAAAATGGGCTCGCCGGCGAGCCACCGTTCGAGATCGTCGGCCAAGGCCGCAGCCGTCGCGTAGCGTTCGGCAGGAGTCCGGGCCAAGCACTTCAGGCAAATGACCTCGAGGTCGCGGGGGATATTGGGTTTGACCTTCGAGGGCGGTACGGGAGCTTCACTCCCCGTCATTCGGAGGATTTCGTCCACGGTCGCGGCCTTGTAGGGAGGCCGACCGACCAACAACGCATAGAGGGTCGCCCCAAGACCGAAGATGTCCGCGGAGTGCGTCACCGCCCAGGGCAAATCGATCATTTCCGGCGCCATGTAGCCCGGAGTGCCGAAGAGGTCGCCCGAGTCTTCGGGGGAGGAAGCGCTGCGTCGCGCGATGCCGAAATCGGCGACTTTCGGCACTCCCTCGTCCGTCAGGAGGATATTCGCCGGCTTCAAATCGCGATGGATGACCCCGTGCTGGTGCGCCGAGTGAACCGCGCGTGCGACCACCACGAGGATCTCGGCGACCCTCCGGGGAGTGAGCGACACGGTCTTCGCGGCCTTCGCGAGACTGCCCCCCGCCACGAGCTCGAGTGCAAAATAGGGCCGGCCTCCGGCATCGCCGATTTCGTAGACTTGTACGATGTTGGGGTGCTTGAGACTGGCCAAGAGCTCGGCCTCCAAGCGAAACCGAACGAGCTCGTCCGTCGCCGCGAGCGCCGGGTGGCGCAGCATCTTCAGAGCGACGTTGCGCTTGAGGGCGACGTGTTTCGCTTCGTAGACGACCGCCATGCCACCCTCGCCCAACACGGCGAGCACTTCGTACCCGGCCACGACAGGGACCCCAGGAAGGCCGTGAACGGGAGTGGCCGGTCGCGGAGCCTGCGGACTCGGTCCTGCGTTCGGCCCGTCGACAATCGTGTCGACGTCATCGGGGACCTGCCTCATCGTACGAAGCTTCTCAAGTCGCCTGAGCCAAGGCAAGAGCCGGCCCGGTTCCTTAGGCACCCGGTCGAAATGGGTGTGCCATCTCCCGCCGATCCTCTCGCTGCGGCAGGTGGCCTCGTCGCTCCGCTCCTCGGACTACGCGAGTAGGCTTCCGGTGCTCGCTGCTCGCTCATCGCGCAAAAGCCTCGCGTCGGTCTCGACGGAAGCGGACACACGAATTTCGACCGGGCGCCTTAGCGGGAAGCGTCTCGCAGACGGCGATCGCGTGCGCGTGCCATTTCCCAGAAGCCGAGAAAGAGCCCGTACGGCCCTCGTGCGTCGCGCCTATGGTGGGCCTCGTGGCACGTCTTCAAGCGTCGGAAGTACCCGTATTTCGAGAGAAATTGGACGGGCAAGCGTCCGTGCACGAACCCATCGTGCACCACGAAGTAGGCGAAGCCGAAGGCGGTCATTCCGAGGCCCACACCGAAACACGCCTCACGCACGATGCCGGGAGCGGAGCGGCATCCGTAGAGGACGAGTGCTATCGCGATGGGGGCATGCAGAGCGCTGAGCACGTCGTTCCACTCGAAGCGGCTCCGCTTCTCGTCGTGATGGCTGGCGTGGAGGAACAAGAGCGGTCCGTGCCACACGAGGCCGTGCAACAGCATGGCCCAAAGCTCCATCGCCGTGGCGACGACGAGCGCCGTCGGTATCCACACCGCATACGACGGAAGCGTCATGGCAAGGTCCCGTCCGCGACGATTCGGGGGTGACGGACTCCCTCGCGGGCGACCCGGGCGAGGGTTTTTCCCCGCAGGTGCAGCGTCTCACCACGCCACGTGACGTTCCTCGAAACGAGCGCCTTGGCGAGGGCGAAAAGCAGCAAAGCATCCGAAGCGAAGACGTCGACCAGCGCCGTGGCGACGCCTCGGCGCTGGCCCGAGTGCCGGCGTCCCTCGAACGCCACGACGAGTCGCGCAAAGACCGCCGTGAGCGCCGCAATCCAGAGCGCGAGAGCGTACGGCTCGCCGGCACTGCGCGAGACCACCATCGAGAAAACAAGCAGAGGGAGAATTCCTGCCAGGAGAACGGGATAGGACACGAGCAGGTGCGTCCGCTGAGCCCGGACCACCGCGAGCCAACGCTCCATGCGCGAAATCGCCTCGCCAAGTGACCTGCCCGTGCGTGTGGCCCGCGCGACGATGGGGACCGTCTCGGCTCGAAATCCGTGAGCATCGAGCCGTCGTCGCATCTCGACGTCCTCCCCGAGCACCTCGGTGAGTGACGAAAACCCGCCGATTTTTTCGAGGCTATCGGCGCGAATGGCGAAGAGCTTGCCGACGAAAAGCGTCGAGTCGATGCCCACGAGGAACGGGAAAGCGTGGAGCGATGCGGCGAGCGTGGCGACCAGCGCTCGATCCCCCGACGTAGCCTCCGAGCCCTCGCAGACACACGCAAAAGGAGCAAACGTGGCATGGGGCCCTTCGCTCGTCGAAAGGGGCGCAGCGAGCGTCGCTATCGCTCCTTCCTGGAGGTCGACGTCGCTGTCCGCGACGGTCACCACCCGAGGAGCCGTCGTGAGCATTGCGACGGCCCGGGCGAGCTGATCGGACTTCAGGTTGGGTCCCACCGCGTGGGTCAGCACGAGGTCGGCATCCAGGCCTCGCCGTTTGAGCACGCGAACGGCTCGGGACGCATGGTCGAACGCCCCATCTCGTTCGTCCCGAAGAGCGAAAAGGACCCGTGTGGCTCCTCCCGTTCGCACCAAGCGCTCATAGAGACCCGGTTCGTCTCCAGCAAGCGGCCGGACGAGAAGGACGTCCGACCCGAGCGGCTCCGCCACCCTCCGAGGGTCGACCGGCCCCAGTTTTCGGGCTCGAACTACGGCTATCGCTGCGGCGGCGCATTGGAACGCCGCCCAAGAAACGCCCAGCGCCGCGAGTGCGTTTCCCGCCGAGAGGCTCATGGGAAGAGTTTCGCGCGTCCGCCACGCATGCGAAAGGGCAGAAGGAACCGCACCCAGGGCGCGCGGAGGCGGTCGCCATCGAACGTTTCATGCATGATCCACGCATCTTCGCCCAGGACGCGGCCGCGAACGAGGGTCCTCGCGTAGTGGGGCCCGTCTTCGAGCGTCCGGATCGAGGTGGGCTTCGTGCCCGTGTCGAGCCGGATTCGCCTTGAGAGACCGAACAGGGTCTTGCCCAGGTCGTGCTCCGGAGGGGACACGACAGGGGTGGGTTTTCCGTTCGCAAAGAGACGCGACGAGGCGCGGCGATGCCCGCCTCGGTCGTCGCGCTCGCGGGTCGCGTAGTGAACGAACGCGCGCCCGGAGGCGAGGTTCGCTCGGCTCCATTGCCAGGAGGCGAAGGCATCCTCCAGTCCCTCCGCGCCCGCATTTTCGTCGAAGTAGCCAGATCCCTGGAAGTCGAGGTTCGGCTCGTCCAGCGTGACCGAAACCCGCGCGTCGGGAGCGTGGCAGAACCACTGATGGTCACCACGCGAGTCGAGCGCTACGGCCTCGTGGCTCGTGCGTTTCGGCCAAAGCCGGACCTCGCCACGAAGCGGCCGCGCGACAAGCTTCGGGAAAGGGGACGTGATTTCGTCGAGACGAGCCACGAGGCAATCTTGTCCGAGGCCGTCCTTTTCCCACGCGACGTGGCTCTTTCCGATGAGCACTCGGTCCGGCTTGCGCGAGACATCCCGGGCGCCGTGCTCGGTCAGGGCGAAGGCGCCACCCTCGGGACCATAAACCGCGACGTGCATCGCCGAAAAGTCGAGCGGATTCGGGCTGATAGAGGACTTTCGCTCGGCGTGGTAGCGCGGAGAAAATGCGTTCCCGACCATCGCGATGATGACCACCGCGTAGCGGCCGCAGTCGCTTACGGCGTCAAGGTAGAGCCAGTGGTAGCCGCCGGCCGCGATCGGCCGGTCGAGGCGCGGTCTTCCCGAATCGCTCGAATACCGAGCCTGCCGCTCAGCGCTGCCATCGGTACTCCCGCCCCAGGGTGAACGCTGCCGCCCACGAGATAGAGTCCCTTCACTTTCGTCCGGGCTCCGGAGCGATTCAGTGCAGAGAGCGAGCCGTGGGACGCCGGGCCGTAAAGCGCTCCGCCCGACCCCGGGTACGCTTTCGCGAAGTCCGTCGGCGTCCGGACCGTCAGTTCCGAGATGTCGAGCCAAGCTCCCGACTTGCGCAATCGAGAAATCATGCGGTCTTTGCATCGTTCGAGGTCCTCGTCCGAGAGAGGGCGCGTGTCGCCGTCGGCGGGCGCGTTCAAAATGGCGAAGAACCGCTCCGGGCCACGCTCGCCGGCCGATGCTTCCAATGGTCCACGATCTTGGGCACACACGTAGACCGTGGGGTCTTCCGGCATGCGTCGTCCCCGCGGCGCGAAGAGGCTCTCGTGTTCCGCCGCACCGGCGTCCGAACCGTCCGGGAAGAACACGTTGTGGTGGGCGAAGTGGAAGCTCGAGCGGGAAGCTTCGCGCGCGAGGAAGGAGAAGGTCACCGCAGAGAGGGACCGATCCGCTGGCTTGACCATGGCGGCGGCATGCCGGACGTCGTCGCCCAAGAGCCCCTCTCCCAGCGCGGACGCGTCGCCGGCGAAAACGACGGCATCGGCCGCGAGCTCTCCGCCGGACCACTCGACGTGGGAAACCGAGCCTCTTCGCGTGACGATGCGCGACACGCTCGCGTTGCGGACGAGCTCCACGCCGAGGGCCGTCGCGCGGTCCATCAGGGCCCGACGAAGAGCCGCCATTCCGCCACGGACGACTTCCACTCCGTCCCGCTCGACGTGTGCGACGAGGTTCAGCGTGGCCGGGGCCAGCAGTGGGCTCGAGCCCGTGTAAGTTGCATATCTCCCGAAGAGCTGCACGAGACGCGGGTCGCGGAAGGTGGCCGTGAGCGCCTTGAACATGGTTCGGTGAGCGTCAATCGTGTGCATCGCCGAGAGCCCGAGACGGGCCGCTTCGAGCAGCATGCTGCCCATCGTCGGCTTCTGCGAGCGAAGGAACGGACCGAGCGAAGTCTCGTAAATGCGCTTCGTGTGCGCGGCGAAGGCCACGTAAGCGTCGGCGTCGTGTTTGCCGAACAGCTCACCAATCGCCGAGGCGTTGCGCGCGACGTCGTGGAAGAGGTCGAGCCGGTCGCTGCCCCATGCGTGCCGAGCCAAGACGTCCGGCCTCGTCGTCGTGAGGACACTCTCCAGCGGAGCCCCGGTTTCGCGAAAGAGCTCGTCGAAGACCCAGCGCATGGTCAGAACGGTCGGACCGCAATCGACCGCGCGGCCATCCAGAAGGTCACTCCGTACTTTGCCTCCCCAGTCGTTGCGGGCTTCGAGCACGGTTACGTCGTAACCTGCGGTGCGGGCGTCGATGGACGCGACCAATCCCGCGATGCCTCCTCCAACGATGACCAATCGCATAGCCCTTCCGATGCCGGCCCATCGAAAGGAATCGCGGCCGTAGCCCAACGATCGTACCGAACACGCGCTTTGTGCTACAAAAAGACGTGTTTCGTCGTTCCCCGCGTGTGGCCATAGCGACTTGCCAGACCCTTCCCGAGGCCGATGTCGACGAAGCTCCGCTTTTGGGAGCGCTGGCCCGCGAGGGGGCAACGGTGAGCCTTCTGGCGTGGGATGGCGCTTCGTCTCGACCCGCAGCCGGGGAGCACGACCTCGTCGTCGTCCGTTCGACCTGGAACTACTCCCGTGCCGTCGAGCCGTTCCTCGCTTGGCTCGACGACGTCGCGAGTGTGGTCGACCTCAGGAACCCGCTCGCCGTCCTGCGCGAAAATGTCGACAAGATCTACCTGCGTGCCCTCGCCGCGCGAGGCGTACCGACCGTCCCGACGGCGTTCGTCGATCGTGGCTCGAACGTGGCGTTTTCGGACGTCTGTGGGGAGCACGGGTTCGGCGACACCGTAGTGAAGCCTCGAGTCTCCGCCGGCTCGTGGAAGACCGAGCGGTTCGCCAAACACGAGCGAGAGAAAGCCGAAGCCTTTTTCCAAGGCCTCGTGGCGGAACGGGACGTGATGGTGCAGCCCTACGTGGCCTCGGTGGACGGACACGGAGAGCGCTCGTTGGTCGTGCTCGATGGCCACGTCTCGCATGCCGTACGGAAAAGCCCACGTTTTTCCGCGGATGCCGAATCGGTCACTCGAGTGCCCATCGCCGACGACGAGCGCGAATTTGCTCTACGCGTCCTCGCACCCTACGAGGGACTTCTTTACGCGCGCGTCGACACGGCTCGGGACGATGCAGGTCAGCTCGTGTTGATGGAGCTCGAGCTGCTCGAGCCTTCGCTCTTTTTCCGGGAGGCGCCGGAAGCACTTCCAGCCTTCGCGCGTGCGATCGTTCGTGAGGCGCGCGACACTCCGAATTCTCGGAAGTAGCTGAAGTCGTTTACTTTTTCGTGGCCGGCTTGACCGGCTTCTTGCCAGGAGCCGCCGGAGTCTCTTCTGCGGGTGGCGGAGGAGGCGGTGGTGCACCGATGGCGCCCGTCTTCGCGTCGAGGAGACCGACCGTCCACACCGAGTCCGGCGGCCGCGCCACGTCGTCGCATTGGTCCGCGACCTTGGCGCCGTTGAAGAACGTCCGCACGCAGATGTACGGACCGCCTTTGGCGCGCTCGTCCGTGTAGGCCGCTTCCACGAGGAACTTGTCGCGCGAGCCCTTCAGGTGGAAAAGCACCGTAGGAGCCTGCTCGCGAACCTCGCAAAAATCGGGCTTCTTCGGGACGTCTTTTGCGCAAACGCGAGGGTTCGATTTGCCGTCTTCGGTGATGCGAAGCGAGACGCGTGGGAAGGTGGACGGATCGTCGCTCGCGTCGAAGTGGGCCCACGCAAGCTGCACGTAGGTGTCGTTGTCCTTCGGCGGAAGCACTTCGGCGGTGGCTTGGGCAGAGCCCTTGCGGCCGGACTCGTCGGCGACGTCGAACGCGACGACGTAGTTGCCGAAGCTGTCGACCGGGAAGCTTACGTGCGTGTTGTTCTTCGAGAAGGTCAGCTTCGCGCCCGAGCCGGGGGGGATGCTCGCGAAGCGCCAGACGTGGTCCACGATGGCCGACGTTCCGTTCACTTCGGGCACGGCCTCGCATTCGACCGTCTCGCCGGGTTGGGCAGCGATCTTGTTCTCCCAAGCGGCATTCCCGTGGCGGCACATGACCTTCGCCGAGGGCGGCGCGCCGCACGACTTGCCTGGCTCGACCTCGACGTGCACCTGGATGTTCTTGTCGAGGCGTTCGGTGATGACCGCGTCGTAGGCGTTTCCGTCGCTTTCGCCTTTGCAGTTTTGGCCTTCGAGCGTCTCGCGAACGAAAAGGTGCACCGTACTGGCGGTGTCGAGGACTTTGGTGACCTTCACGTGAGTCACTTTTTTCCCGTCGCCGACCGCCATGATGAGCATTTTGCGCGTGAAGTTCAGATCCGTCGGGAGGGGCGGAATTTCCCCGCCGGGGAAGAGCGTCTTCCACTGCTCGGCCGAGTGCACGAAATGGTAGCCGGCCTTGGCGCCACCGAACATCTCGTAGCCTGGCTGCTGGATGCGCACCGGATCGCCCACGATGGGCGCGGTCTTTTCACCGGGCTCACTGCGAAAGACCAAAAACGGTGGGGTGGAGCCGCAGGCCGCGAGTGCGACGGAGAGGGCGACGAGGGAGGAGCAAAGCGCGAAGGCCGAGGGAAAGCGCATGGATCCAGCCGACTATACCTCGGGTTCCACACGCTTGTCCCTTTGTGCGGAACGGTAGGGCATGTCCTGGCGAATGGTCGTACCGGACATCCCTCTGGACGAGCTTTCCTCTGCCGTTCTCGGGGACAGGCATCCTGTTGCCCGCTGCTGCCTGTAGGCGAATCGAATCCGCTGACTTAGGGTGCGCGCGTGCTGACCGACAAGTTCACGGCCAAGGTGCTTGGCGCCATGTTGATCCTCTTCCCGTTTTTGATGGGGGGAGCCACCATCATCATGACCGACCGTGTGCTCCGGACGAACAAGCTCTACATCGGGATCTTGGTGATGACGCTGCCCTTGTGGATCGGGGGCGCGCTCCTCTTTCGCAAAGCCAAGACCCTCAAGGAGTGACGTCTTTCGCGCAACGGAATCCCGTGCTGACGTGCCCTGCCGAACGCAAGAGGGCGAGACGCGACGTGGTTTTCGCCACGAGCACTGCGTAGTCGAAGGAGCCTCCGCGAAGGACTCCTTTGGCGTCGGGACCCGTGGCGGGTGAAACGAACGGATCCGTGGCCTCCTGGGTCGGATAGTCCGCGAATCCGTCCGCGACCCACTCCCAAACGTTCCCAGACATGTCCCACACTCCGAACGGGCTCTTGCCCTCCGGAGTGAGCCCGACCTCGAACGTCTCGAGCTTCTTTTCGCACGGGCCCGACAACCCCCGAAGGATGCCCTGCGAGCACGACTTCGGAACGGTGTCGCCCCAGGGAAACTCCCGTGCATCGGTGCCGCGCGCCGCGAGCTCCCACTCGGCTTCGGTCGGCAGGCGCTTGCCGACCGATGCACAATACGCCCCCGCCTGGAGCTGATCGACGCAGTTGGCCGGGTGCATCGGCTGGGTTGCCACGTTGCACCCTTTCTGGAGGGGATCGCTTCCCGCTCCGAAATGCACGAGCGACGCTGTGCATTTTTTCGCCGTGACGCACGCGTCGTACGCGCCCATCGTGACTTCGAGCGCGTCGATCCAGAAGGCCTTTGTGACCAACACCTTGTGCATGGGCCGTTCGGCGCGAGTCTCTCGGTCCGAGCCCATCGGAAACGTCGCGGCGGGGATGCGGATCATCGTCCCTTCCGCTGGCCGCCCCGCGTCCCCCGCACTCGCCTCGGCGTTCGCGTTCGCGTTCGCGCCTTCGCTCGCGTCCCGGGCCACGGTCGCGTCGAGGTCTGTCGCCTGGGTCGCAGTGCTTGCCGCAGTGCTGGACGCGGAGGTCGTTTGGCTCGGCGGTGGAAGCGGAGCCGAGGCCGACGGTGACCCGGACGAAACGGGAATCGGTAGCGCTCCTCGGTGCGACCGCACGTAGAGGGTTCCACCCATACCCGCGAGGAACGTCGCCGCGACGAGTCCGAAACCAAGCGTGCGCTGAAGCGTTTTCGAGCGCCTCGCGCGCCTACGTTCCTCGGCAGCTTCTGCGGGGGTCGCCGCCTTCGCCGCGAGAGTGACGGGGCTCTCGCGGTTCTCGGAGGCCGTGGTCAGCGCTTGCCAAAACGCACCGGCGTCAGGGAAGCGGTTTTTGGGGTCGACCGCGAGCGCGCGCAAAAAAACGCTCTCGATGGCGTCGCTGGACGAGACCCCCCGTGCCCGCGGTGAAGGTCGCTTCTGGAGATTCGTGGTCTCGAGGTAAAGGTCCGTAGGATCAGAGGATTTCAGCGCGGGCTCACCCGCCAGGAACTCGACCAACGCGAGGGCGAATGTGAAGACGTCGGTGGCCTTGCCTGGCGTGCCGTAGCTCTTCTTGAAGTGCTCCGGAGCTGCGTATTTGAGCTCGACGGGTGAGAGCTGAGGGTCGGGCGTGGGCAGGCTGTCGTCGCACGCGATCGACGTGTCCGTCACCTTCGTCAGCGAGCGTCCCGCGGACTCTGCAAACACCACGCTGTCCGGCGAAAAGGCGCGGTGGGCGAGCCCTTCGGCATGCAACGCCGCGAGGGCCGTCGCGACAGGGGAGAAGATGACGAGCGCTTCGGCGAGGGAAGCCCCGCCCCGCGAGCGCTCGTCCAGCTGACGTCGCAACGTGCGTCCTTCGAGAGCTTCGGTGACAAAAAAGGCTGTCGAAGTACCGTTCGGGTCTCGCGCCGCACCGGACGCCACGACTCTCGGAAAATGGGGAATCCGCTCGGCGAGGGCCGCCAGCTTCTTGGACTGTGCCGCGTGGCGTTCGAGAAATCCTGGCGCCGAGCTTCGTTCGACGGCGAGTCGCACGAGGACGGGCGTCCCCGCATCGACGTGCGTGCCACGGTAGACGGCTTCACCACGGCGAACCGCGAGCAGCGTCTCCAGGCGAACGTGGCCGAAGGCGTCTCCGTCGAGGGTGGTGCCTTGCCAGGCCATCTCCTCGTGCGAAGGGCCACGGACGGGTGGCGGAGGTTGAGTCATGCGAAATCGAAGGGAGACTACAGCTTGTTCGTTCGGTTCGTCTGCCGAATCCTTTCTCCCGCCCAGGTTCGGCCGTTCGAAAACGAAACAGCCGGCACCGTCGAGACGGAGCCGGCCGAACGAGCTTCAGCGGGACTTCAGCGCGGCGTTCCGCCCTCGGTCTTGCAGCCAAGCACCACGTCGAGCTTGGCTTGGGTTCCGGCGACCGACTTCACGTTGTCGCACGCGTTCTGGCAGAGAGAGATCTTCGTGGGAGTCTGGGCGTTGTCGTAGCGCCAGCCCTTCGGATTCGAACAATCGGCGCTGTACGGAAGGGTCTCGGGCTGGCCGCCTTGCAGGGTGAACTGGACATTCACCTTGTTGATGTCGAGCGTCTGGCCGGCCGGGGGAGCCGGCATCCCATACTCGCAGGCCAGCGACGCCCCGCGAATGGCGGCGAGCGCCGTCGTGAGGTCGGTCGTGGCTTGGGCGGTGTTCGTCGTGCTCACCAGGATGGCTTTCGACGTTCCACCCTTCACGGCAAGCTCGTTCAGCGGCGTGAGCAACCCACCGACGCCAATCACGTACGATTTGATGTTCGCGGAGACGGCTCCGATGATGTTGCCGGCCGCTCCGATGGTGTTGTTGTTGCACCCTTGGGGAAGTCCGTCCGTCGCGAAGACGATGACGGTCTTTCCTTTGCCCTGAAGCGCCGTGTCGACGCTCTTCGCGTAGTTGACTGCGCCTTCGGCGGCCGGCGTGGTCGGGGTCGAGCCATTCGGCCCGAGCCCATTCATCTTGGACACGAGGGCATCGGCGCCCATCGGCAGCTTTTGACGCTCGATGGGCGTCTGGTACGTGCTCGCGGCGCACTCGTTGCCGTTAGGAAACGCGATGAGCGAAACGGTGATTTCCGCCGATTCGAAGCTGCGGAAGAAGCCTTCCAAGGCCTTCGTCACGATCTTCCACTTCGAAGCCGGGTTGTTGCAGTCGCGAGGGTTCTCGTTCTGCGTGTACTCGCACATGCTGCCCGACTTATCGAGCACCACGATCATCTCGAGCGGGAGCTTGTCGGCTTGGGCCTTCACCGAGGCACATTCGTTGGTCACGTTGCCGCCCGTGCCGGTCCCGGTTCCGTTGCCGAACGAGCCGTTTCCGTTGCCCGTACCCGTGCCGGTTCCCGTGCCCGTGCCGGTTCCCGTGCCCGTGCCGTTCGTGGTCGGGAAGCTTCCCGGATCGTCGGTGGCCCCGCCGCCGCACGCGACGACGATCGCACACGCTGCCAACGAGCCAACCAGACTTCCCAAGCGCTTCGAAACCATGATGCCTCCCACTCGTTGAGCTCGATGTCCGGATGCTTCGCACTCGAAGCGCCCGCAGCACTGGACCCTTAAGCAACTCGCGTGCCGCTGCAGATGCGGGAAGCGCAGAACGCCCTACATTGGCTTTTCTGCGCCAAACTTCGTGGAATTTTTCGCCCTCACAATCCCGTGGATCCGAAGCGCTCCATATGTGGCCTCGGGCTTAGCCAGGAGTGATCGAGCAGGTCACGGCGTGGTGGGGGGCGTCTCGCGAGGCCCGGCCAGGTCCACACCCGCGTCTCGGACGGCCGCGATGCACGCGAGCAACAGCTCTTGCCGCACGTCGGCAAACTCGGTGAACTTGGTCGTGTTCACCGCGCAGCTCGCGTCGATCTCGAGCGCTCCGTCCCCGAGGGCCGACAGGCGCACGAGGACGTCCTCGGCTCGAACCTTCGGATGACCTCGTAGGGCCTCGCCTACGAGCGTGACGAGCGCGGTGAGCTGGTCGGCCGTCGATCGGGTGGCGATGCGAAGCTTGCAAGCAAAGCGTGTCTTGTCGCGCGCCGACAGCGACTCGATGCGCATGTCGGCAAGCTTTCCGTTCGGGAGCACCACGAGGGAACGTTCCGACGTGCGAATTCGCGTGGACCGCAGGCCGACGGTTTCGACCGATCCCTCGATGCCGTCGACGCGAATGGTGTCGCCCACACGGAACGGCTGATCGATCAAGATCGACACCGAGCCGAAGAGGTTCTCGACCGTCTTTTGTGCGGCGAGGGCGATCGCAATGCCGCCGATCCCGAGGCCCGTGATGATGCTCCCGACCGGAAATCCAAGCTCTCCCAAGACGGCGACGCCACCGAGCGTCCACACCGTGAAGCCGCCCACGCGAAGCGTGAACGCCGAAAAATTCCGAAGCGAAGGCCGGCTCTTTCCCCAGTCGCTCTCGAGGACGCTGCCACCGAACGACGCGACCACGCGGAGCAAGAACCAGAAAAACGCGACCATCCCTAGGGCACGCAGGCCGCGAACGAGCAAGGCATCCGCGGGCTGGAAAAGCCCCAAGAAGCGCGAGCCAACGAAAAAAAGCGGGAGACCGCACGCGAGGCGACACGGTCCACGCATTCCGGCTTTTGCAGCGTCGTCCCACGCGAGCTTCGTCTTGCGAGCCATACGACCGACGAGCGCGACGAAGAGCCAGGCGAAGGGCCTCGCGACGAGGGCACTGGCGAGGGCGAGCGGCACGATGGCCGCGAGCTGCCAGTACAAGAACGAACGGGGTCCTTCCCGGAAGAACATGGGCGGAAAGTTCGAGCGAACCCAGCGCTCGCCGAGCGCGTCGTACCAGCCCTCGACGTGCGAAACGGTCTGAGCGGAGAAGACCCAGCGTGGCTCTTCGTCGGCGGATTTGGCTTCTTTTCGCACGATCCGCACGGGGTCGAGCTTGCCGTCCTTCGAGCGAATGCGACCGAGCTCGTCCACTCCCGCTGGCAGTCCGTCGTCCTTTTTACCGTTGGGCGCCGGAGACATGTCTTCGGGCTCGAGCCACAGCTTCCGACCGAGCACCACGTCCAGCATTCGCGCAAGCTCGGGGCCCTTGCTTGCCTCGCCCTTGCCGAGCTCGAGGTACGTGGCCGCCTCCGCCCAGTGTTGCTGGTTCGCGGCGGCCAGAAAACGCGTCATGCACGCCCGTGGCGAGTCGAACGCAACGTCGTCGTCTTCGGCGGCCGCCACAGGTTTCGCGGAAGTGGCGGTTGGCGGCAGCTTCGCCTGAGCCAGCGCGATGCCGGGCGCAGCCACGGTTGCCAAACCGAAGCCAGCGCACAGGGCTGCAATTAGGAAAAGGACTCTGAGAACTGGCGAGGACCGGGCCATGGAACACGCTCTTAGCCCCACTTGCGTCCCGGCCCTTCCCAAAAAGGGCCGAGCTGGGCATGCTCCGCCCGTGAAGAGCTTCGAGCTCGACGATACCCTCTCCCCCGAGGCCCACTCGGACCGTCTGCTTACGCTCCCCATTCTGCGGGAGATCGGCAGCACGATCGTCGAACGCCCGCGCTCGACCATCGAACCTCGCCACGATCCCTCCAGCACGGAAGATGCTCGGGCCAAGGAAGGCGTGCCTAGGGCGGCGAAGGGCGCCTCCGCGCTTCCGGGCTTCGTGGTTCGGGAGACTCTCGGTGAGGGAGGCATGGGCGTCGTGCGGGTGGCCGAGCAGTCCGCGCTCGGACGCCAAGTGGCCATCAAGACCCTAAAGGCGGACCTCGGAAAGAACCAGGATGCGGCCATGCGCCTCCTGCGCGAGGCGTGGCTCACGGGTCGGCTCGAGCACCCGAACGTCGTGCCCATTTACGATCTCGGAATGGACGAGGCCGGCCGTCCGCACATCGTGATGCGCAAAGTGGAAGGCAAGTCGTGGGACGCGCTCCTTGCCGACCCGTCGCTCGTCAAGGATACCCACGGCGCAAGCGACGTCCTCGAGTGGCACCTTCGGGTCTTCGTCCAGGTGACGCATGCCGTGAGCCTCGCTCACGCGAAGCGAATCGTGCACCGGGACATCAAGCCCGAGAACGTCATGGTCGGTGAGTTCGGCGAGGTCTACCTCTTGGACTGGGGCATCGCCGTGAGCCTCCACGACGACGGCACCGGCCGCTTGCCCCTCGCGAAAGACGCCACCGAAGCGGCCGGCACGCCCTGCTACATGGCGCCCGAAATGTTGGGCACGCCCACGCCGAAAATCGACGAAAGAACGGACATTTACCTCCTGGGCGCCACCCTCTACGAGATCGTTGCCGGCAAGCCTCCCCACGAGGGAAAGTCCTTCGTCGACATGGTGAAGAGCATCGTCTATTCGTCGCCGACGTTTCCGGACGATGGTCCGCGTGAGCTCGTTGCGATTTGCACGCGGGCCATGGCGCGCATGCAGGACGATCGCTACGCGAGCGTTGGCGAGCTTCGAAATGCCGTGCTCGATTTTTTGACCCACCGTGGCTCGAGCGAGCTTGCCGCCGAGGCCACGACGAAGCGCGCCGAGCTCTTTGCCAAGCTCTCGACCGACGAAGCGGTGGAACGGCAGGAGATCTACAATCTCTTCGGTGCCGTGAGGTTCGGCTACCTCGAGGCCCTCCGAACGTGGTCCGAAAACCACGAAGCTCACGAAGGGCTTCGTGGTCTCTTGCTGCGCATGATCGACTACGAGCTCGGTCGTGGCTCGGCGGAGGCCGCACACGCGATTCTGGCCGAGCTCGCCACGCCGGACGCTTCACTCGTCGAGCGCGTGGACGCGGCGATGCGAGCGCGGGACGAAGAAAAGCGCCGCATCGAGAAGCTCGACGCCCTCGAGGCGGAGTACGATCCGAAAGTCGGCCGGCGCACACGGATCTTCGTAGGAGGCATTCTTGGCGGGATCGGCGTGCTCGGTCCCGTGCTCCTTGCGGTGTTCCAGCATGGGGAGCCGTCCCTCGCCGGCCTTGCCGTGCGCTCGTTCGTGCAGACCGGCCTCGTCATGGGGTTGCTCTTCTGGGCGCGTGATTCGCTAGGGAAATCCCGATTGAACCGAAACATGTCGTCGGCGATCGTCGTCGGCTTCGTCGTTCAGCTTCTGGTCATCCCCGGGGCGCTGCTCATGGACATTCCTCTCCATCACCACGTCACGTTGACGCTTCTCTTGTGGTCGATTCTCGCCGCGGCCATCGCCGTCACGACCGAGGTCTGGTTCGCCCTTCCCGCCGCCGTGTATCTCCTCGGGTTCTACGTGGCGGCCCGATTCCCCCCAGCGCGGTTCTGGGTGCAATCGGCAGGCAACTTCTCGAACCTCCTCGTGGTGCTCACCGCGTGGAGCACCAAAGAAGACCTCAAGCGTCTTGGCGATCGGGCGAAAGCGTTCCACCGCCGAGCATGAGCCGAGGTCCGCGAGCCCAGGTCGGAAAGTGAATGTAGGATGCACTAAAAGGGCCGCTCGGAACGGGGAGCTCCGAGGCCACGAGCACCCCACCGGCTTCCCGAAGCACGAGCGCTCGTCCCGGTTCGAGCGTGACTTCGAGACGCTTTTCAGTCTCCTTGGCCGTGGGTGCCACGGTGAGAACGTGGCGTCCCGCAGGAACGTGGGAAAAACCGCGCGGGGCCTTTGCGGTCACGCCGACGAGGCCGAACGGAATTCCGTCGAGGGAGCACCGCTCCCACGGGAGGCCATCGAGCTCGAGCACGGCTACGCTCCGTTTTGAAGCACGTCCCGAGGGACGGGGTGAGCTGGGACCTCCTCGGAGGGTCACCGCCCCGCGGATGGCCCGCACGAGCAGCAACAGGAAAATTGCGACGGACACCGCGACGAGCGCCACCTGCATACGTCGATCGTAGCAAGCGACGGCGATGAGGAAAGGGCCGCGATCACGGGGCGCGCAGCGCAGTGCGTCGTTTTTCGCAGGTCTCGAAGAGCTTCTTCTGGTTTGGCGTAAGGGGCAGGCGAGCCGTCTTCGTGAGCGCGACGTCGAGTGCGTCGGCAGCTTCTGCGCGGTTTCCTGCCTTTTCCAGCACGTCGGCCACGAGCTGGCCCGCCCGCAGCGCTCGAGGCCCTTCGAGCAAAGCGAGCGCTCTGCGAGCCGCCAACAGCGCTTCGGACTCCCGACCGGAAAGGGACAGCGCTTTGGCCATCCGGGCATGCGCGTTTCCGTCGTTCGGAAATTCGCGGAGACTCGCCTCGAGCGCGGGCACGAGTTTGGGTACTTCGCCGAGCGCCTCGGCCGCGAGCAGCCTGTGGGCGTCGTAGACGAAGCGCTCTTCTTTCGTGCGCGCCGCGAGCGCCGTCCGTTCGAGGAAAGCCGCCCACCGCGCCGCGCTGCTCCGTTTTTTGCTCGCCTCTTTCCGCGCGGCATGGTGCTCGACCAGCGCTTCGTAGATGCCCGACCGGTCGTCGGGCACGAGCGTGGACGCGTCCGCCGCCTCCGTGGCCTCCGCGACGATGAGCTCGTCGGTCGTTTTGCTCGCGTCGAGGGCGGCGAGCGCGGCCACGAGGGTGGCAGCTCTGGAGCTCGAAGGGGGCATCCATGGCACCACGCGCTTGGCGAGCGCGATCACGCGGTCGGGCTCCTTTTCGTAGAGCGAGGCGAGCGCTTCGGCCGCGCGAGATCGCGTTCCTAGACTCGCCGTCGAGTCGGCGACGATGGCTTCGAAGGCCGTTCGTGCTTCGGCGTCGCGCTTCGAGGCCATGTGTGCGCACGCTTCGGCGAACGTCGAACGTGCGCCACCCGCCTCGAGGTCCGACAGGAGCGCGACGAGCTCGTTGGAGGTCGCCGAGCCACCCCACGAGAGGCGCACGGTGCGGGCGTCCGGTGAAAGCACGTAGAGCGTGGGCCACACACGGTTCGGGAAGCGTGCGACGAACCCGGCGTTTTCGGGTTTCTCCGTGTCGATCGAAAGCCACACGAACGCGTCCGACAGTCTTGTTCCGTTCGCGAGCGTCGCGTTTCCCAGGTTGGGATCTTCCAGCGTGAGAGCGCGCGCATCGAGAGGCACGTGTGGCACCAAGGGGCCCACGCATCGACGAAGATGGGACGCCCAGTCCGACGAGCTTCGGCTTCGGCTTTGGCGAAGTCGTTTTCGACGAAAGGAAGCTTGGTTTCCTTCCCACGGACCGACCCCATCGGCGAGGCGCCGCGCACTTCACCCTCGTGTGGCGCGTGAGCACACGCCAAGACGACGACGCTGCATGCTAGGGCGCCGATCAGGTCGAGTACGAAGCGAGGCTTCCCGAGCCGACGAATCAGAGCTTGTTGCCCTCGGCGAGGAGGGTCCAGTTCTGCGTGGTGGGGCACGTTCCAGAAACGTGGACGACCTCGATGCTGACCGTGCGGTCGTCGTCGTTTCCGTTCGGGAGCACGCCTTCGCCCCACTCGATCGACGTGACGTCCGGGCCGCTCGTCGACGACGTCGTCCTGTCCGGTCCCGTGCACTTCTGACTGCTGCCATCCCCTGCCAGATAGAGTCGGAGGTCGAAATTGGTCCCAGGGGGTGACGTGAGGGTAACCTTGAGCTTCAGCTTTTCACCGTCGAAGAGGCTGTTGTTGTTCTCGGCTACGCGAATCTTCAGCCAGCGTGAAGTGTTGCCGGTTTGTGTGGCCGTGTCGGCTCCGGTGTCCCCATTCACGCCGGTCATGATGATGCCGCCGATGCACGTGTTCGGTGCCGCACATGCTCCCGGGTTGGTCCCGCCATCGCCCGTGCCGCCATCGCCCGTGCCGGCGTCGAGCAGTGGCCCCGTTTCGCCCGCGTTCGCGTCCACGACCGGGGGAGCCGCATCGCGTTGGGGTGGCAGCGCGGAGTCCCGTACTGGCGTGACCGTCCCCGAGTCCTCTTCCTCGATCGGCAGGCCGCCATCGTCGTCGTCCGCAGCGACGCCGTTCGCGCAGGCCACCGCGACCGCGGCAAGAGCCGAGAACACCACGAAAGAAGGACGGATCCGCATGGTCGCAAGATAGCTCGACGGGTCGTCCGGGCCAGGTTTTTCCCTTGTCCCGAGCCTTCGCACGGCATTCTGGGTGGACGATGTAGGTCGACGTCCGCGTCGAACATGGCCGCCCCCTCGCTATTAAGTCCTTGATTCCCGGAGGTTCGCGTCCGTTTCGCGCAATGCGTTACTTCGATGCGCGCGCCGCTTCGAGGGCTTCCTGCCAAACCGTCGCGTCTTGGGCGCCCTCGAAACGGGTCTTTCCGACGAAGTGGAGCGGGACTCCGGACGCAGACGTTTGCATGTAGTCTGCAATGTCCTTGCGCAGCCGAGCGTCGGTCGCCGGAGCGGTGAGGCAGGTCTTGAACGCGTCGCGATCGACGCCTGCTTCGGCCGCCGAGTCCTCGCAGGTTCCGGGATCCAGACGAGCCGACCCAGCGTTGAACAGGGCGTCATCCATTCGATCGGTGCGTCCGCCCAGTGTCTCGACACAAATCGCAGCGCGCGCCGCGAGCTCGGCGTGCGGGTGGCTGGGCAGCGGAACGTGGTGACGAACGACCCGGTACTTGAGGCCAGGCGAGCGTGAAAGTGCCTTCACGAGCTCGGCGTGGGCGGCCTTGCAGTACGGGCACTCGTAGTCGGTGAACGCAACGATCGTCGTCGTGTCGGCGGGACCACCCGCGAGCTCGTTCTTGACGGCGTCCGGGGTCTTTGCCGAGCCGCATGCAGAGAGGGCCAAGCCCGAGATCGCGATCGAGAGTGCGCGCACGAAAAAAGTCATCGTCCAAGACTGCCACCCTCGGGGGCGCTTGTCTCGCCGAGCCATCGGGACTGGAAAAAACGCCGCCGTTCCCACCAAGAGGAACGGCGGCATCCGGTCACACGGAGATGGTGCCCGTTCGTACGAGGTAGGAGAGCTTCTTGCGCTGTCCATCGTCGAGCGTGGCGTGGATTCGTCCCAAGGCGCGAACGACCGCAGCGCGCAGGTTCTCGGCGCTGTCGACCCGCTTTTGTCCGCCTTCGGCCGCCTTGGTCTCGTCGAACGTGGCGCCTTCGATGGCGTCGGCGAACGCGGCGATCGTTCGCTGGTGATCCACCTCGGCTTGTGCGCGTTCGGTCTTGAGCTCGTTCAAGACCCTCGCGAGCTCTTCGACCTGGGCGTCGGAGAGCTCGAGCTTGTGCGCGAGAAATCGCAGTGGCCTTCGGACGCCGAACGGACCGCCACCGCCGAAGGGCTCGTCGTGCCCTCCGAAGTGCTCGGTCGAGCCGTGCCCGTGCCCGTGTCCGTGGTTGGCTGCTCCGGAAGGGCCACACTCGGCGCGTGCGCCACAGCTTTCGTCACCGGATTTGCGCGCGTTTTTCCACCAATAATAGAATGCAGGATGCATGTACATACTCCACGCGCCTTCGCGATTCACGAAGGCGGGGCTCGAAACCACGTGGGCGAAATTGCCTCACGCGTCTCACGAGGATTGGCCCGTGGCGGTGCTCCGTCAAGCGAACGCCTGGTAAAGAAGCCTTGCGCTCGTGGCTTCAGCGCGCGAGCGAGCGAGTCTCGCCGACGTCCACGATCCAGAGCCGCTCGTCGTCGAGCGCCTGTTCCTGCCAGGCTGCGCGTGCGCGTACGGGAGGCTCGCCGATGGGCTCGTCGGTGAGGCGAAATGTTCCCCAATGCATGGCCACGAAGCGGTTGGCGCCGAGCAGTGCGTGTGCACGAACCGCGTCCTCCGGTCCGATGTGCTGGGGGCGCATGAACCACTCGGGATCGTACGCACCGATCGGCATCATGGCCCAGTCGATGCCCGGCTCGCGCTGTCCGATCGCGTCGAACACGTCCTCTGCGAACGCGGTGTCGCCGGCGTGGTACGCCTTGCCCTCCGGGCCTTCGTAGACGAACCCACCCCAGAGGCGTTGGTTTCGGTCCCATGGGGCACGCATGCACCAATGCTGGGCCGGGACGAGCCGAATGCGAAGGCCCTCGACGTCGGCTTGTTCCCACCGATCGAGCTCGACCACGTTGGGCAGGCCAGCGTCGCGGAGCAGCTTCCCGCACCCCATGGGGACCACGTAGGTCGCGTGGGGGCCGATGCGGCGAAGTGACGGCAGATCGAGGTGATCGAAGTGGTCGTGCGAAACGGTCACCACGTCCACTTTGCCAACATCCGCGAGCCGAAGCCCAGGCGGAGACAGACGCTTCACGACGCCTTGGATGCGATCGCCCAGTACGGGATCGGTGAGGACGAGCTTGCCGCCCAAACGCATCGCGAAGGTTGCGTGACCCACCCACGTGAGGCTCGCGCCTTCTTCGCGGACTCGGGCACCGTCGTTCGGGCGGACGGGCGTCGCGAAGGGGGCTCCCGCCTTCCGCCGTTTGCCGAGCAAGCGATCTCCGACCTGCCATTTGAGCATGTCGAGCGGACCCTTGTCGGGAGTGGTCCCGTCGAGGTTCGTGTACTTTGCACGCATACGGCCTCCGCGCGAAGAACGTGAAGACTAGCGGGCGTCCGACAGCCGGACGCCCTCTCCCACGACGCGCTCTACGCGCCGGTCTTCAACGGAATGATCTGCACGCGGCGGTCGGGTCCTTCGCCGTGGCTTTCGGTGCGGACGCCGGTGACGTCCTTCAATGCGACGTGCACGATGCGACGGTCACGCGCGCTCATCGGATCGAACGTGATGATCTTTCCTTCTTTCGCCACGCGCTGACCGAGCTTTTGCGCCATCTCGGCAAGCTGGTCCTCGTGCCGCGCACGGTAGCCTTCGGCGTCGACCTGGACGTGACGACGAGCGTCACCCGGGCGATGCACGATGCGGGTCGTGAGGTATTGAATCGCCTCGAGCACGCTGCCGCGCTTGCCGATGATTCGGCCCGCGTCGGGCCCCTCGATGTCGATGCGAATTTCGTCGGCCGAACCTTCTCCGTCGTCCGGAGCGAGGATAGCTTCTGCTTCCACCTGCATTTTCGAAAGCAGCATGCGCACGAAGTCGACCGCTCGTTGGCTCTGCGCGTCCGCGCTCGTCGTCGTCTCACCCTCGCTCATGAATCACACCCGGGCCTTTCCCTTACCCATCTCTACCTTGGACGAGGGCACTTCCTCGACCGAAATTTCTCCCGCCTTTTTCGCCCCACCGCTTGGTGCGAACTTTTCGACGGCGAGTTGCTGCACGATGCCAAGGATGCTGTTGGTCAGCATGTAGACACCGAGCGCGGCGGGCAAAAAGAGCATCATGACCGTGAAAATACCGGGCATGAGCCACATCATCATCTTCTGCTGAGCCGGATCCA
>JAYUKI010000021.1:0-1860 GCA_043764595.1 Myxococcales bacterium
ACGGGAACCTGCATGTAGACGTCGGTCTCGCCGTTCTCTTTTGCGATGATGCGCGAACGGTTGAACTTGTCCGGGGCAAGCTCGCGGTAGCCGTTGTACGAGGTGACCTCGTGGCGAACCGCGTCGATGGGCGCGGCGATCAAGAGCTCGGCGCGACCGTAGCGATCGGCTTTGCCCGGCGGGACGGCGTTCGACTTCAGGACATGACCCGAAGCGAAGCGCGCCAGATCGCTGGCAGGCGGCGCTTGAGGAGCAGGAGCAGGAGAATCGGCGCGCGCCGTCGTCTCGAAGGGGCCCGCTTGGCTCACGAGAGCCGCCGCGGCCAACGTCACGACCAAGAGCGTTCGTCCGGGGAGAAAAGACCTCATTCGTCGGGGACCTCGGTTCGAGTGCACGAAGGACGTACGGGCCTTTGCAGAGTCCGTTCCAACTCTCACGAACGTCCAAAGTCTTCGTTTCGCCCAGCAAAAGTCAAGGCCGGCGGTCACTTGGGCCAGAATCGTGGGGGCCACGTGCGGCAAAGCGTGACACGTCGGTCACATCTCCGGTCCCTGCACGTTTTGGCGGCTTGGGTCAGCGGCCGTACCGAGCGCGCCCCTCGATGGCCCACCAGTCACGAAACTTCTGCATGACACGCTCGCGCTCTCGCTTGGGCATCTCGTCTTGGTAGCCGAACGCGTTGCGGGTCAGCTTCACGAGCTCTTCGACGGCAGAGAGGCGCAGGTGCGACGACGGGTGTGCGAGGGCGTCGATGAGCCACTCGACCCTTTGTTTGCCGCGGTTTTGGTCGAACCACTCGTTCCAGTGCGAGAGGTGGAGACCGAAGTCCTGGCGCGAAACGAGCGTGAGGCTCTCGCGGGCGGCCGCCGCGACTTCGGGCTGGGGGTCGACGAGGCGAGGCAGAAGGTGGGGAACGGAAGCAGGGTCTCGCACTTCGCCGAGCATTTGAAGGGCGATGACCCTTCGCACGACGAGCGGGTTCGGCTCTGCAAGCACACGTGCGAGACGGTCCACCGTGTACGAGGGGTAGAGATCGCCGAGGATACGCACCGAGGTACGGGCGGCGAGACGCACGCGCGCTTCGGCGTCGAAGAGAGCCAGCACGGCGGGCTCGATCGCCTCGACGTACGGAAGCTCGGACAGGAGATAGGTGGCCCAGAAGCGTCGGTCTGCGTTTGGTTCGTCCACGAGGGTGAGCACGAACGGCAGGGCCACACGCCGCTGGCGAGCGATGAGGCGCAACACCGGCCCGCACTCGCCGGCACGCGGAAGTGCGCCCTCGGGCAATGCCGACAGGTCGATGCGAACCGGACCTGGGAAACGCGCCAAAATCGCGGGCATCGCGTGCTGGCCGGCGTGCAAGAGGCGGGTCTCGGCAGCATCGTCGGACGAGCGAACGACGCGATCGACGAGCTCCATGTACTCGTTGCCGACGTCCACGATGACGGTCGGCAAGACCTTGGGGCGATCGCTTCGCGTGGGTGGAAGATGCGCAGGTACGGAGATGCTGGCCGGGGGCTCGGAGGAGACCTCGGGTGCGTGCGGCGTTTCGAGGGAGGCCGCATGAATGGCCGCTTCCGAACGCGCGACGACCGGAACCGAGACGATGCGCTTCGAGCTCGGATATTCTTCGCGAAACGCGCGCTCGGGCTCGGGCTCGGGCTCGGGCTCGTCGTCGTCGTCTGCCGCGTCGAGCGTCGGTGTCGGCGGCGTCGGTGCCACCGTGGGCGCGTCCTGCACGGGCGCCGCCGCCGCCGTCTGCGCAGCGTCGGCGTCGGCGTCGGGCGGGGCGAGCGGCGCCGGCGCCGCCTCGTCGTACGGCCACGGGTCCTCGACCGTAGAGGCCTCCGAGCGGTCGGA
>JAYUKI010000022.1:0-22812 GCA_043764595.1 Myxococcales bacterium
CTACGACGACCAAAACGGGCCCGGCGAAGTGGACGCCCTCGGGGCCCTCGATGCGCTCGAAAGACTAAAAGATCCGATACTTTATCTACCCGACGCGAGTCGAAGCTGGATCGCCCTCAGCTCGTCCTACGTCCCCGCCGACGGCTCGCGCGCGGTCACGGCCTTGCTCGAGCTTCGAACGGCGGACGGCGCCAAGCGCGCGGACCTCTTCGACGTACAGAGGCTCCTCGCCGACGTCCGGGTGGACGGGGTCCAGAAGACCGTCGGTCCCATCACGCGGAAAGCTCCGGGCCTCTACACGTACACGTTTCGCATCGGCGAAGACGGCCTCGGGCTCAAGGACGCCGTGTTCGGCGCGACGTTCGACGGGGTCCCGATCGTGGCGACCCGTACGCTCCCCATCGCGACCGATCCATGGAACGCGGGCTACCCGAGCGCCCTTTCCGGGGGGTGCACGACGAGCACGATCGGCGCACGAGACCTCGCGGCGCACGGAGTGTGGCTCGTCGCGTTCGGCGTAGCCGTCGTCGCGTTCCGCAAGCGCCGCACGTGAGGCTTTGGCCCGAGGTCACTCGGCCGCGAGGGTGAGCGTGTAGCCGTGAGGCTCGTGCACGACGTCGTCCGGATCGAAGTGAAAAGACGGATCGCCCACGTTCGTCGTGACGACGATCACGCGATCGGTTCCGCGCAGGTCGGCCACGGTCATCTGGGCCTCGTGGGCCAGGGGTGGAGCCTGCACACGAACGCGGGCAAGCTCGTTCCCGGCCTTGTCGAGGCGCAGAAAAGCCACCCGCATCTTCGCGTGCTCTTCCCAGGTCGCCTCGATTCTGAGCCTGGCTCCGTCGGGGGCGCCCGCCGTGCTCACGACCACGTACGACGCCCCCGTGGGCTCCACAGGGTACCCCGGAGCGAGCCGGCGTGCCGCCGTCGGCCAGGGAATTTCCCAGTCGTTCCGAACGCGCGGCCCATCCGCCAACGCCGCCACGGCGCCTCCGTCGACAGGCGTTCCGAAGCGGGCACGCGAGAGCGAAAACTCGACGAGCAAGTCGTCGAGAGTGGATCCCTCGAAGAGCTTGTCTTTGAAGCTCTTCGCGAGCACGTCGAACGCATCGGGCTCGTTCACGAAGCGTGGCGCGTCCAACGGCGACTTCGAGGCACGAAGCGCGAAGAGCCCACGGAGCACCGCGCCAGGCTCGCGCGAGAAGCTGCGGTCCAGCCACCGGTAGAAGAGCGCCGTTCCCATCGCTTGTGTCGCCTCGCCGCGATCCTCCAGGAAGGGCTCGAACCTGGCCTCGAATCGCTGCCCGACTCCGGCTGCGGTTCGGGAAACCAGCGCTCGTTCCGGGTGCTCTTGGAAGCTCGCGTAAGACGCGGACGCACGCAGCGTAGCGCAGGGCTCGACGAGCTCTGTGACGGCTTGGGCCTCGGCCTGGGCGGAGCCTTCGTCCGTGCCTGGCGCGGTTCGCAAGAGCACGCCACGAACGACGAGTCGGGTCACGGCTACGTCCAGAGCACACCCGGCCACGAGCTTTCGCGAGAGCCGAGCGTAGCCGTTCGCACGATCGAGCGGCGAGCGCGGGTCTCGCTCGTCGAGCATCACTTCGCCCTCGCCTTCGAGATCCGCAATAAAGAGATCGAACGAGCCTGTCGTAAGACTGCCGTCCGGTAGGGGCATCCGAAGCGGGCCACGAAGGACGCGGTACGTCCGCTCGACTTGCCGAAGGGCGAGCAACACGCGCGCCTCGTCCCCTACCTCTCCCCACACACACGCCGGAACCTCGAAGGAGCAGGCGTGCCGGGCGGTGGATGGCCGCGTTGGCCCAAAGCGCACGAGCCGGCCGCTGGGCGCGTCGGCCGGGATCTGCGCAAAAAGGCCACCATCTTCGTCGGCACGGGCGTCTTTTGCCCCTCCGCTGACGAGCGCGAGGGCGGTCGCCCACACGCGCCAGGTCCCAGAGCTCGGCCGTCCGCGCAGTTTTCCGTAAAGGCGAGGAAGGGGGGGTCTCATACGCGCATTTGACACGATGTTTTCGCCCCATCTATAACGAAAGCCGGGCTTCTTTCGGACAACGGTCTCACGTCGAGCGAGTCGACGTAAGCGCGCGGCCGGGCCCCAGAAAAAAACACCATGGTCTCGACCTTCGACCCCGCCCGCGCCGTGCGCCTCGACTTCCCGCGGGGTGCTGCCCTCGCCTCCGACGACGAGCGGGTGGTGCTTTTGCCCGCCGCTGCGCTCACCGAGCTTACCCTCGAGGCCCCAGCCGAGCTCCGGCTCACGCTCGGGAAAGCGATGGGAGCATCCCTCGGAGCACGCGTCGCGTCGAGGCTTGGTGGGAGCGACGGCGCAGCGAAGACCACGCTCGAAGGATTCTTGAACGAGCTTGCTGGTGAGGTCGCCGCATCGGGCCTGGGCACGCTCGGTCTCGAGCGCTGGGGCCGGGCGCTGGTCGTGACCGTGGGCAATGCCGCAGTGGAGGACGACTCGTTCCTGGCGGGGCTCGTTGGCGCGGCGCTCGCTACGGCCACCGGCAAAGATACCCACGCCGTTCATCTGACCAGCGCGGACGGTCAAGCGAAGCTGCTCGTCGCGAGCCGAGGTACTGCAGAGCGAGTTCGTGGTTACGTGGCGGCGGGTGACAGCTTCGGAGTGATCCTAGAGAAGCTCCACGGAGGTGCGGCATGACTCAGCTCGATCCTCGAGTTCCCAAGCTCGAAGCCCTCCTCGATCGCATCTTGACCCGCGCAGCCGAGCCTCGTGCCGCTGTCGCTGTCGCCATCGCCGCTGCCGAGCCGGTGGCTGCACCGGTTCCCACTCCCCCCGCGCCCGCCAAGGCTGCGCCCGTGGCCCCCGAGCCCGCGTCGATGTTGCGGCCCGCCCCCCAAACGTTGGCGGGTCCCCCGAGCCGCAGGAGCCACGGTGCACTGCCTGCTTTCACACCTCCCCCTCGCACTCCGGCGTCTCAACCGGCCCTTCCGGCCGCAGAGGTCGACCTCAGGACGCCCGTTCCTCCCGGGTCTGCGACACCCGCGAATCTGCAGAGCGATCCCATCGTTTCTGCCATCCGCATTGACGTCGATCCTTCGGTCGACGCGCTGCTCGCAAGCGACGCGGACTATGACGACGCCACGATCCAAGCCAACGTCGAGCGGCCCTCGAACACCCTGGCGGGCGTCGGACTGCAGACGCTGCCACGCTCGCCGGCGACCCCCGTCCCCGAAGCGGCTCCAGCATCGGCGCCTCGCGCCATCGAGGCTGCGTTCGAGGACGAAGACGACCGGCGCCACACGCCCCCGCCGGAGTCCGGCAGGCAGAAGTCCCCTTCGCTGACGCCGGTCGCTGCGCGCTCCGGAGAGCTCCCCCGACTGACCGACGACGATCCCAACTCCCGCGAGGACGGGACACTCGTGGGCGTTGGAGGCGGCCTTGGCGCGGTCGCGGCGAGAGTGACCGGCTCGGTCGTGGCCGAGACGAGCCTCGAGCCCGCAGTGACGGGACCAAGCGTCTTCACCGCCACGCTCCCCAAAACGACCGTCGCGGCGACGATCGAAGGGAAAGCATTGGCGACCGAGCCTCGCACTTTCGGCGAGTTGGTCGACGCGGCTCTCTCGCTCTGAAAGCTCGACAATACATGGAACCCATGGCCGGCGATCCGCACGTGCGGATCGCCGTGCATCGTTTCGTGGCAGTCGCTCGCAGGAAATGTCTCTGAATTTCGAGCACTTGGGCTCCGTCGGAGGACGCACGGCACCTCGAGCGTCCCAAGCGCTGGGAAAAAAAAGGCCCCTCGTCGATCCTCACGGGAAGGAACGATTGGAGCCTCCCGTACCAGCCAACACCAAAAGGTGGGTGGCATGGCGAACGGAACGTGGATGTCGTGCTCGGTTTGGCTCGAGGTCGAGGGTGGAGCCCTTTACGTGGACCGGTTGGGCGTCTGTGCAGACGTCCTTCCACACGGAAACACGGTGCTCGAGAGCTTCCTCGGCGCGCGTTTCGTTGGCGCGGTCGACTCGGGCTCACCACTCGGGCTGGGCGATCGTCCGCTCCCGGGCACGCTACCGCTTTTTGCGGTGCGTGATGCCCAGGGCGCGCGGTCGCTGCTCCGAGCTCCCCGGATTCTGGCCATCGTTCCAGCCGTGTCGGCCATGGCGACTGGCGAGCACGTTGCCATCGACATCGATCCCGACCCGACCACCCGCTTCTCGCGAGTCGAGGACGACCGTCCGACCCTGAAAAATCTCGACGACCTGAGGTGAGCGCGGTCTCGTCCGAGCGACGGTCTCGCACGTCCGTTCACACGCACGCCGGCAATGGGAGCTTGGAAGCTGGGAGCTCGGCCGTCCGGTCAGGCGGTCAAGCACAGACGCCGAGAGCCACGAAGACCCCGACGAGATAAACGAGCGAGACGAGGAAGAGGCCGCGTGCCCACTTGCGGTCCGACGTCTTCGCGAGTCCAGCGATGCCTGCGGAGAAGAACATCGCGCCGAGGAGCGAAACGGCAATGACGTAGCCAACCCCGTGAACGAGACCGAGCGGCACGACGAACAGCGAGCACGCCACGACCGGCACGAGCCAGCGAGCGATGGCGTGTTTCACTGCGATGTCGCCCGTCACGTTCGGCATCACCACGAGACCAGCGCGTGCGTACTCGCCCTTGCGGAAGAGGGCGATCGCCAGCGAGTGAGGAATTTGCCAGGTAAAAAGTAGGGCGAAGAGCACGACACCCGCGGCGTCGATGCGTCCAGTGGCGGCCGTCCAGCCGAGGAGCGGCGGAATGGCTCCCGGCACGGCCCCCACGAGCAGAGCGTGGTGCGAGCGCTGCTTCAGCGGAGTGTACGCGAGCACGTAGCTCAGGTTGGCGAGCACCGCGAGCAGCGCCGTCAGCGAGTTTACGCCGATGGCTAGGAGCGGAACGGAGAGGGAAGAAGCGACGACACCGAACCAGAGCGCGGCGCGAGGAGCGAGACGCCCCTTCGGCAGCGGGCGGTTCTTGGTGCGCTCCATTTTGCGGTCGAAGTCACGCTCGATGTACATGTTGAGCGCGTTCGCGCCCGATACGACGAGGCTTGTTCCCAGCAACGTGCACAAAACGAGCGACCAGGTGACCGGGCTCGTTCCACCCGTGGTCAGCGCGGCACGATGCGCGAGCCAGAGTCCACCGGCCGTCGTCACGATGACCATGAACGTGATCCGCGGCTTCGCCAGAGCGACGTAATCCGCTAGGCGACCGCCTGCAACAGCCCGAGTCGACTCGGGTTTTTCGGTCTCGAGGGCGGGATCGGCAGGAGCGCTCATGAGGATGGGGTCGCCGCACGTGTGTGCGACAGCTGGCGTATAGGTACATGCCCCTCTTGCGTCAAGGAAAAGGGCAAAATCCCTGGACGAGCGAGCGGCTGCGAAACCCTTCCGCTTTTCCGCCACGTTCGCCGGGACGGGATAACCTGTGGCCCCCCGCGTCGGGGCAAACCTCGACGACGGCCCCGAACATCATGGCGACGGACATTCTGGCAGCGCTCAACGCACCCCTCGACAACGAGGAAGCTCTCCTCGACCAAATGCTGCTCGCGCTCTCGCGTGGCGAGCTGCCGCACGAAGCGTGGGCGGCGCTCGACACGGCTGCGATGCGGGACGATCGCGTCTCGGAGCTCGCCTTCGCGTTCGAGATCGTGATGCAGGGCAAGCGACTGAAGAGCGTGGCGAACGCCATCGGCGCAGAGTTCCTGGTGCACGCCGCAGCGTTCTTCCAAGACACGCTCGGCGACGAGTTCGGTGCGATGAGCTACCTCGAACGTGCGGTGGCACTGGCTCCGGCGTACGTCCCGGCCTTCGAGCGACTCGACGCCCTGCTCACGAAGACGAGCGAGACGAAAAAGCTTGCCGATCTATGTTTCGCGCAAGTGGGCCATCGGGCCGATCCTGTCGAAAAAATCGCACTGCTCCAGCGGGCCGCCGCGCTTTACGAGCCGCTCGGTGGCCAAGAAGACCGGGGCGTCGAGGCGCTTCAGCAGATCCTCAAGATCGCGCCGACCGACGGCGATGCCAGGCGCGCGCTCGAGGCGCGCTACGTGAAGCAGAACCGGCACCGCGACGTGACGAAGCTTCTGGAAGCCGCGCTCGTGGCCACGCCATCACCGACCGAAGACGACATCGCGGAGATTCGCCTTCGGTTGCTCGACCTCTACACGAACCAGCTCCAAGAGCCCGAGCGCGCGCTGCCCCACGCCGAGATCGTGCTCGAGTCGGATCCGTTCCACGAGGACGGGAAGAGGGTCGCCGCGAAGCTTCTCGTGAACAAGACGCACGCGGCGCGCGCGGCCGGGGCTCTCTCGCGGGCGGCGTTCGCCACGGGCGATCTCGTCGAGATGGAGAAGTTTCTCATCATCGAGCTCGAGCACACCCGCGGAGCCAAGCGGTTCGGCGTGCTGAAGCGTCTCGGTGTGCTGCGCCAGGACTCTTTGAACCAGCCCTTGGCGGCATTCGAGGCCTTCGATGCGGCCCTCGCCATCGATCCGACCGACGACGACCTCCGCGCACGTTACGTCGAGCTTGCCGTCACGCTGGGCAATCCACTCGATGCGGCGAGGAGTCTCACCCGGGTATCGTCTGCCGCAAAAGAGCCACAAATCCGCTCCCGCATCGCGGCAGAGTCGGGGGCGCTCTTGCGCGTGGGCGGCGACATGCGGCGGGCCCGCGCGACGTTCGTGAGCGTGCTCTCGATGCCTCAGGCCGACGACACGGCCATCGTGCGTGCCGCACGGGAGCTCGTCGACATCTATGGCGCCGAAGGGGACACGAAGGCGCTGATCGAGGTCCTCGACAAGCTCGGGGAGCTGGATCCGGAAGAGGACTTGCGACGTGCGGCGAACGAAAAGCTCGCCGAAATCGCCGTTTCGCGCGGCGACGATGCCCGCGCGATCGTCGCGTACACGCGCCTCGTCCACGGCGCCTCGCGTGGAACTGCATTGTCGGAGCTCGAGCTCCTCCACGAGCGTGCCGGAAACCACGCCGAGCTCGCCGAAATTCTGCTCGAGCGCGAAAAAGAAGCTACGTCGCGCGGCGAAGCGAGACAACTTGCCTTTCGGGCCGCCGAGATCCTCACGAATCTGTCGAAAGATCCCGCGCGCGCCGCAGCGGCGTGGCGTGGCATTGCCGACCGCTACGGCGCGACCCGAACCGTGCATATTGCATGGATTCCCCTCCTCGAGACCCTCCGCGACTGGACGGGGCTCGCCGAGGTCCTGGCCGCCGACGCGGACATCGCACCCGAGGCGGAACGCGCCGCGATTTTGGCGCGGCTCGGACACGTGTACCTTACACGCCTCGCGGACGAGGCGCAGGCCTTCGAGACGTTCGGTCGCGTGCTCGAGTTCGATCCCCAGGAACCTGCAACCCGCGGGACGCTGGAGAAGCTCCTGTCGAACAAGCAGCACCGTGCACAGGCCGCCGAGGTGCTCGAGCCGATCTACCGCGCCGAACGAAACACGGGCGGGCTCTTGCGCGTGCTCGAGGTTCGTGTCGAAGAAGCGGACGGCGTGGAGAGCCGACTTACCGCTCTCCTCGAGGCATCACGGGTCGCCGAAGAGACGTCGCCGGACAGGGCTCTCGAGCTCGCCAGCCTTGGTCTCCTCGAGGCCGCTCAGAACCACGTGGACGTCCACCCGTGGCTCGAACGCGTGGAGCGTCTGTCCACTGGCCTCGACGCAAAAAGGCGAGCGGGGCTCTTTTCGCGGGCCTTGGGCGACCTCGAAATAAAGTCCTCCGGGATGCTGGCGCTCGCACGGCGCGCGGGAGATGCCCTTGCACTCGCTGGCGACGTGGCGAATGCGCTCTCGGTGTACAAGCGGGCGCTCGGGTTCGATCCGTCCGCCGAAGACCTCATGTCGCGCGTCGACGAGCTCTTGAAAGAGCAGGGCAACGCCGAAGAGCGTGTCGCCCTCTACCGCGCAGCCCTCGAGCAAGGAACCGGCGACCGCGAGCGCCGAAGGCAGCTCCTTCACGGCATAGGGTCGATCGAGCGCTACGAGCTCTTGAACCCTGCCGCGGCCATCCTCGCGTACCGCGCGGCCCTCCGCGACGACGTCCAAGACCGAGAGGCCTTCGCCGCGCTCGTCGCGCTCTACGACGAAACGGAGCAGTGGGGCGAGCTGTGCGACGTGCTCGAGCAAAGCCTCGAGGTCGTCACCGTCGAAGAGTCCAGGCGCCTCCGTGCGCAGCTCGCCGACGTGGCGTCGTCGCACGACGCACCCGACCGCGCCAGGCACCATGTGGGCGTGCTCTTGGCGGACGCCGGGCTCGCCGGAGTCGAGCTCACGACGGTGGAGCGCGTGGCCACCACCCTCGGCGACGTCGACCTCGCCGAGGCCGTGCTCGAACGACGCCTGCGCGAGACTCCGGACGTACGAGAGCACGTCCATCTCTTGGAGCGCCTCGGCATTCTGGCGCTCGAACGAAAGAACGACCCTGCCCAAGCGCTCGAGCGAACGCGCGCGGCCGCCGACCTTGCCAAAGCCCTCGGGGAGCAAGACGACGCCGCACGCCTCTACGAGACCATCCTTCGCCTCTTTCCGGACGATGCCGGAGCCGCTGGAGAGCTCGCCGAAATCTCCGAAGAACGCGGCGATTTCGCCAAGTTGCCGAATTTGCTCGACGTCCTCCTTTCGTCCGAGACCGAAGCGCGCGCACGCGTCGCTCTCATGCTCAAGAAGAGCCGCGTGCTCGCACAAAACCTCGGCGACGAACGAGCTGCACTCGCCGCTGCCGCAGAGGCGTTCTCGCTCGCCCCGGAAGACCGAACGGTGCTCGCCGTGTTCGGAGACCTCGCAGGTCGCACCGGCGCGATGGATCTCTTTTGCGAAGCCCTCGACGCGAAGCTCACGGAGAGCCCCGAAGGCAAAGACGCTTCCTTCCGGTCCGAGCTCGTGCTCGCCAAAGCCCGTTTGCTTGGGCGTGATCCGGATCGCTACGAAGAAGCTGCCCTCGCCTATCGAAGCGTCCTCCGAGGCATCGGGCTCGACGACGCCAAGAGCCTGATCGCGGCCGCCGAGTTCGAAGAGCTCGTCCTGTCCGAGGTCGCCCCATCCACCGTGGCGGACGGAGCCCAGGACGCCGGCGACACGCGACACGCGGACCTCCGCTGGCTGTGGAACTTCCGAGTGGAACGCGCGACCAGCGAAGAGCGCGTCCCGCTCCTCCTGAAGTGGGCCGCCATCGAAGAAGGGACCTTGCTCGACTTCCCGCGCGCGCTCGTTCTTTACCGTCGCGTCGTCGAGATCGATCCCGAGGAGAACGACGCGCTCACGGGCGTGGCTCGACTTGCCTTGGCGACCGACGACGTCGAAGGCGCGGTGACGGCGCTCATGGCACGTCGTGAGCGAACCAATGGGGAGGCTCGAAACCAGCTCGACCTCGAGATCGCCGAGATTCTTCTGTCGCGCACGACACGCCTCTCGGAAGCCCTCGCGAGCGTCGGCGCCGTCCTCGAGAGCGCACCGCACGACGCGAAGGCGGTGGCGCTCGGAGCAAGGCTCTTGCGCGCCCCTGCCGTGCGGACGCGTGCGGTGGAGACCTTCGAGCGCGCGCTCGAGCTCGCCGAAGACGCCGACGCCAAGATCGCCATCTTGAACGAGCTCATCACGAGCGCCGACGACACCGGAGAGACGCCCGACGCGCTCTTCCGTTGGTACGACGAGGTCGCGTCCCTCCACACCGAAAAGGGGCGCCGAAGCGAAGCGTTGGAGGCCGTTCTCCGTGCTGCGAGCCGCCTTCCGACGAACCACGCTTTGTGGGACCGCGCCGAGTCGCTCTCGCGAGACCTCGAAACCCCAGGCCCCGTCGCGGAGCTCTACGAGAGCACGCTCGACGGCTCGCTCTCGCGCGAGGACGCCGTGGAGCTCGGCAAGAGAGCGGTTTCATTTTTCGAGGAGTGGTTCGACGACTCGAACCGAAGCGCCAGAGTCCTGGAGCGCATCCTCGAGACGGATCCGAACGAACCGTGGGCGTTCGATCGGCTGAAGCTTCTCTTCGACGCCGAAGAACGGTGGCAAGACCTCTTCGGGCTCTTCGACCGCGCCATCGTCGCCGCGCCGAACGACAAGAGGCTCGAGCTCTTGGAGGAAGCCGCTCAGGTCGCGAAAGACTTCGCGAGCGATCCCATCAAGGCCATCGACTACCTCGAGCAGATCCGCACCATAAGGCCGAACGTCGCGCGCGTCGACGCGGCGCTCGAGCGCCTCTACGAACGCACAGGTCGGTTCCGCGAGCTCATCGCGCTGTATTCGGGCCAAATTCCTGCACTCGGGGAGCGCGAGGCCCAAGACATCCGGGCACGCATCGCTCGAATCTTGGTCGACGAGCTCAAGGACGTTACGGCCTCGCTCGCGATGGTCGAAGAGCTCATCCTGCGTGAGGGCGAGCTCGGCCCACGCAAGGACGTGGATCCCATTTTGGAGCGCATCCTCGATGCAACGGCGCATGGCTCCGAGGCACGCGACGAAGGCAAATCTTCGCGTCCCCAGAGCGGCAAGCGCGCTCAGACCCGCCAGCGTGCCGCCGCGATATTGAAAGAGCGCTACACGATCGCGCAGCGCGAGTCGGACCTCGTCCGTATCCTCGAGGTCGAGCTCGAGGCCGTGAAAGGCACGAAAGATCGCGCCCGTCGCCACGAGCAAATCGCCGTGCTGCACGAAACTCTCGGCGATGCGAAAGACGCCCTGGACCACGTCGTGCAGCTCGTCTTGCTCGAGCCGCAGGTGAAGGAGCACCGCGAGCGACTCGAAGACCTCGCGGGACGCGTGGACGACTTCCCTCGCCTCGTGGACGTCTTGGTGGCCGTCACGGAAAGGACCGACGACGACGCGCTACGTGTCGAGCTCTTCCTCCGCGCGGGGCTCGTCACCGCCGAGCGCCTGAAGGATGCCGATCGCGCGATCGAGCTTTTTTCCCGCGTCCTTTCCTCGCCGAACGCCGCGGAAGACGTCGTGCTGGCCGCCTGCCGGGCCACCGAGCCTCTGCTCGAATCGGCGCAAAGAGCGCCCGAGCACCTCGACGTCCTCGAACGCCAAGGCGGCCTCGAGCCCGATCCGGACGTTCGCTACCGCATCCTCGCAAAGGGAGCGCGCCTGGCGACCGAGCTACAGGAAACCGACCGCGCGATTTGGATGTGGGAATCGTGCCGCGACATCGTCCCGACCGACGCGGCAACGCTCGACGGCCTCGTTTCTTTGTTCGAGCGCACGAACCGCGGCAAGGAGCTCGTTTCGGTGCTTTCCGTCCGGAGCCGACTCGCGCAGCGTCCGCCACCGGCTCGTCGAGTGGACTACGTCCGCATCGCGAACATCCTCGGCGAGACGCTCGGCGAGGTCGAAGAGGCGATTCGCGCGTGGGACGCGGAAGAGCAAGAGTTCGGTGAATCGGACGAGAACATTCGCGCGCGACTCTCGCTCTACCGAGCCTCGCGGCAATGGGAGAAGCTCGCTTCACTGCTCGAACGCGCCGCGAGTCGGCCAGCTCCGCCGGAGGTGCAAGCGCACTTTTTGTGCGAGCTCGGCGACGTCGCTCGCGAGTACCTCGAGACGGGCCCGAAGGCGATTCACAGCTACGAAGCCTCGCTCCAGAAAGACCCACGCAACGAAGGCTCACGAGCCGGCCTTCGCTCTCTTCTCCGTCGTGTCGAGCTTCGCTCGGAGGCCGTTCGGGTCCTCCTCTTCGCTCACGTCGAGACCGACGAATGGCGCGCCATTCTCGACTTGACGGAGCACCGCATCGCTACGGCCAAAGACGGCGGAGCCCGCATCGCGATCTTCCACGAAGCAGCTTCGATCTCGGAGAAGCGCGCAGACGACCGCGAGGCCGCATTTTCGCTCGTTCGGCGCGCGTTTTTGCTCGATCCGGGTCGCGGCGACAGCGAAGCCGAGCTCTTCCGACTCGCCGAGGCCACGCGCCAATGGCGGTCGGTAGCTGACGCGCAACGGGAGGCCATCGAAGCAAAAGAGAGCATCGATGCGGAGCCGTCGTGGCTACGTGGCCTTCGTTTCCGAATGGGCGAGGTTCTCGAAGCTCGCCTCGAAGACCCACGCGCGGCGCTTGCGGCGTTCTCGCGTGTCGCAGCGGACGACCCGAAAGATCTCCAAGCCGCCCGAGCGACGATTCGGACCGCCGGACGCACCATGCGATGGGACGCCGCCGCACGCGTGTTGGTGGACGCCGCGCGCGCCGCGGAAGGGGTCGTCAAGGTCCTGATTTCTGCGTTCGAGGAATCCGCGACCGCCGCTTCGGCATGGGACGCCGCCACGTTCGCGCTCGCGTCGGCTATTTCCGATCGCGGCGAGACCGGCAGTTTGGCGCGGGACCTCGAGACTCAAGTCGCCCGCTGGCACCGCGATCGGCGCAAAGACCCCGACGCGGCCGAGACCGCTTTTCTGCGGGCGCTCGCCCATGACCGTGATGATGCGAGCCTCTTGCTCGAGCTCGCCCAGTTGCAGCGGCGAGCGAAGGGGCGGCCTCTCATCGACAGCTTGCTGCGCCTATCCCAGGCGACGGGCGGCGACTTGGACCTCTTGCGCGAGGCCGCCGACATCGCCAAAGACCACGTGGCCGACCGCGCGCTCGCGAAGTCGATCCTTGGCAAGCTGGCCAAGCTTGCCACCGATCGCTGGGTCGGAGAGGAAGCGGATACTTCCGTTTCTTCGGGGGCTCCCTCCGAACCTGCGCCTTACGTGCGCCTCGCGATGCGCGATCTCGCAGATCTCCACCGAAGCGAGGGCGAGCTCGAACGCGTGACGGACCTCTTGCTCGACGTCGCGACGCTGCCGTTCCCGCGAGCCGAGCAACGGGCATTGCGACACGAAGCTGCAGCTATCTATTCGGAAGAGCTCAAGAATTCGGCTCGCGCCATCGAGATCTACGAGAGGCTCTTCGGCGAGGATCCGACCGACGAGGAAGCCGTGCGAGCTCTCGTCGGGATCCTCGAACGCGAGGGTCGCCCCCGCGACCTCCTCGGTCTCGCCAAGCGTCGCGTCGCGGTCGCGTCGCACACGACGGCACGACTCGCCCTGCGCATCGAGACCGCACGAATCGAAGCCTCGCTCGGTGACGGCTCGGAGGCGGCAGCGACGCTGCGCGAGAACCTCGCGGAATCGCCGAGGCATGGCGCCTCGGTCGAAGAGCTCGTCGTGCTGCTCGAGCGCGACCGCAAGTTCCATGACCTCGAGAGCCTGTACGCGGCCCAGGCCGAGCGCGCCGAGGCGGACGTGGATCTCACGGAGGCTGCGGAGCTCTTCGAGCGCGCGGCCGAGGTCGCACTGACTCGCCTTGCAGACTCGGGACTCGCCGCGCAGCACTACCGCAGGGTCGTCGCGCTCGAGCCCCGCGCGTCCGCGCTCGACGCGCTCGCCACCCTCGCTACGGAAGCCGCCGAGCACGGCGGTGCGGCCGATTACCTCGAACGACTTCGCCACGTCGTGCGGGAAAAGGAGCGCACCGAAGTCGTCCTCCGCATGGTGCGGGCGCTCGAAAAGGCCGACCGCACCGACATTGCCATCGAGCGCCTCGAAGAGGAGCTTCAACGCGCGGCCGAGGCCGAGCCCATACGCGGGCGTCTCGTCGAGCTTTACCGGGCGCGAGACGATTCGGCGAACCTTGCTCGAATCCTGACCGCCGGCGCTCAGTACGCACCGGACAAGGCGACACGGCTCTCTCGCCTCCGCGAAGCGTCGGCCCTCTACTGCGGCGACGTTCGCGAGCCCGAGCGAGCAATCCCCCTCCTCGAAATGGCATGCGATCTTGCGCCGGACGAACGGCCCGTACGCCTCGCTCTCGCCGATGCGCTCGGTCTAAGTGGACGGATCGACGAAGCACGCACGATGCTCCGTACGATCATCGACGACTTTGCCGGAAGGCGACCGAAAGAGCGCGCGCCGGTACACTACCACCTTGCTCGCCTCGACCTCGTCGTCGGCGACCGGCCGCGCGCCCTCGTCGAGCTCGACGCAGCGACACGCATCGATCCCGCGAATCCCGAGATCCTTCGAACCCTTGCCGAGCTCTCCCGGGACGACGGTCAGCTCGATCGCGCGGAGCGTTCGTACCGCGCGCTTCTCACGGTCCTGCGTCGGCAGGAGGACCCACGGGGCTCCGCCGGCATCTCGCGCGGGGAGGTCCTCCTCGAGCTCGCGAGTGTCGCGGAACGCCAAGACCAGCTCGAGCGCGCGTCGGAGCTCTTCGAGTCGGCGCTCGAAGTCGCCGCCGAAAGCGACACCGAGAGCCGCCGTCTGGAACGTGCACTCCGCGATAGAGGAAACTACCGCGGGCTCGTTCGAGCGCTTTCGCAGCGTCTCGCACGCGGCAAAGGCGAAGAGCGCGACTTCGACGCCACGGTGGAGCTTGCCCGAGCCATGGACGAGCACCTCCAAGATCCGAGCGCCGCGCTCTCGGCTTGGCTCGATGCGCTGAAGCTTAGGCCAGGCTCACAGCTCGCTCACGACGCGAGCCTCGGTCTTGCCGAACGACTCGGCCTCGTTTCGCGCTACACCTCGGAGCTCCGAGAGCTCGCTCGAACGACTGAAAAACCCACGTCGTTGGCCAGCGAGCTGCAGAAGCGGCTCGGACAAGCCCTCGAACGCTTCTCGGACGATCCGAAGGGAGCCGTGTTGGCGTACGAACGCGCCATCGAGCTCGACCCGAGCGCGCACGAGACCCTCGAGGTCTTGGACCGCCTCTACGAGCGCCTCGGGGACGACGCGGGACAGGCTCGGACGCTTGCAGCGCGTATCAGCCTCGGCAAGGAGTCGAGCGACGCCCTCTATCGGCTCGCGCAGCTCCGATACAAATCCAAGATCACGGTCGACGACGCATGCGACGCCCTCGAAGAAGCACTGGAGCGCGAGCCTCTGCTCGATCGTGCCGAGAGCATTCTCCGCCAAGCGGCCGAGGCTCACCCGGCGGAGGAGCGCGTGCTCGCGCTCTATGAACGCATTGGTCGACAAGGCTACCCACGCGCCCTCGTCGACGCGCTGACCAAGCGGTGGCAGTCCGAGCTCGGTGAAGCGTACGTTCTCCGCGAAGCGGTCGACACGGCGCGAGGGCTACCCGACGCGGACCTGGCCGAGTTCTGGCTGAGGCGCTTTCTCGAGCGCGACGGACAGAACGTCGAGGATCGCACGTGGGCGCTCATCGAACTAGCGGCGATTCGTGAAGAAAAACGAGACCTTGCCGAGGCAGTACTTCTCAAGAAAGAGGCCGCCGAGTCGTCCTCTCCGGACGAAGCTCGGGCGCTCTATTTCGAGGTCGCGAAGCTTGCGGCGAACGAGCTCGGAGACCTCCCGTTGGCGGCCCAAACCTACGAGGAGCTCCGCTACCAGGACCCTGCCGACAGGACGGCCTGGGAGCCGTTGCTCTCCGTGTACGAGAACATGGGCGAGTACGAGAAGGTCTCGCAGCTTCTCGGCCAAATCGTCGAGTTCGTGGACGACCGCGCGGAGCGCTCGAAGCTCCGGCTCCGTCGTGTGGAGGTGGGCATCGACAAGCTCGGGCTCGGCGACGACGCGGCCACCCAGCTCAAGGAAATCCTCGACGACGATCCGAGCCAGGCCAACGCGGCGATTCTTCTCGGGAGCATTCTCGAACGGAATGGCCGGGACGACGAGCTCGTCGAGCTTCTCTCGAGACAGCTCGAAGCCGCTCGCGATCGCGAGGATGTCGAGTCGATCGTCTCGCTGTCGAAGCGTCTCGGGGCGCTTCTGAAGACGCGCTCACCCGACGAAGCCAAGGACGTCTATCGGCGCATGCTCGAGGTGAAGCCGGACGATCGTGAGGCGCTCGAGTCGCTCGCCCATCTGTGCGCCGAAAGCGGGGACACCCACGAGCACGCGGAGGTCCTCGAGCAACTCCTGTCGGTCACCGACGGACAGGGCGCCGAAAAGCTGGCCATGACCGTAGGTGGTCTCTTCCGGAGCCTTGGCGACGTCGCGCGCGCCCAGTCGGCCTTCGAACGCGGTTTCTCGGCTTACCCGCAAAGTGCCGAGCTACGGACCGAGCTCGAGACGACCTACCGCGACACGAAGGCCTGGGAAAAGCTCGCGTCGATGTACGAGCTCGAAGCGAGCGCGCAACAGAGCACCGAACGACGGGTGGCCGTGCTTCGGCTCGCCGCGGCGGTCTACCGCGACGAGCTGCGCATGCACGCCGCGGGGGCTCGCGTGATGCGCTTGGCGCAAGACGTGGCCCCGGGCGACATGACCGTACTGCGCGAGCTCACCGAGCTGCTCGTCGCATCGGGCGAACCTGCGCTCGCAGCCGACGAAATCGGGCGGGCTCTCGCAGAGCTTTCGACCGACAATCCGGAACGCGCGAGCCTGCTCTCCGAGCGCGCCGTACTGCTCGCAGAGCTCAATCGCGACGAAGAGGCTCTCGAAGGGTGGGAAGACGCCCTCGCCGCGGGCGACCGCATGGTGATCGAGCCGCTGGCGGCGCACCTCGGCAAGCTGGCAACGCAAGCGGCGGGCGCGGGGGACACGCGCACGTGGCGCAAGCGCAGGCTTCGTCTGTCCGAGCTCCGTCACGAGGCCGGACAAACCGAAGAGGCACGCGCGATCCTCACCGAGCTCCTCAAGGCGGACGGCCGCGACCGGGACGCCATCCGCTCTCTTGGGCGCATGGAGGAGCAGCTCGAGCGCTGGGACGCCGCGAGCGCGACGTATCGAAGACTCGTGGCGCTCGAGGAAAAGGACGCGATCGTCGATGTGGCGCTCCGTCTCGCGAACGCGTGCGAACGCGCCGGACGCCTCGCCGACGCACGTGGTGGCCTCGAACGCGCTCGTGTCGCGGAGCCCCAAAACGAGGCCCTCCGCAACGTGCTCGAGCGCATCTACAAGGAAACCCTCGCGCTCAAAGAGCTCGCCGAGATGTACCTCGAGGACGCTCGTGCAGCGATGGACGTCGCCGGGCGGTTCTCGCATCTCATTCGTGCCGGCTCGCTACTCTTGCAGCACGGACAAGATCCGAACCTCGCGATCGAGCCCCTCGAAGAGGCCAAAACCCTTCGTCCGAACGACCTCGACTGTGTCGCACTGCTCGCGGATGCGTACACCGCCGGAGGCCGCTACGCCGAAGCGAACGACGTGCTGGTCGGCGCAGTGACGGCCCACAAAGGACGAAGAAGCCGAGAGCTTTCGACACTTTACCATCGCCTGGCTCGCGTCGCTCAGGCCACGGACAACCGCACCGCGGAGCTCCAGAACCTAACGACGGCGCTCGACATCGACGTGCAGAACGGGCACGTCGCCTCGGAGCTCGCGTACCTCGCCATGGAGCTCGGGGAGTGGGACACCGCCAATCGCGCACTGCGCGCAGTGACCATGCTCAAGACGGCAGCGCCGCTCCCGCGCTCGCTCGCCTACCAACACCTCGGTGAAATCGCGCAAGCGCAAGGGGACGTCCGTCGCGCCGTGGGCTTCCTGAAGCGCGCGCTCGACGAGGATCCCAGCCTCGACACCGCGCGCACGCTCCTCGAACAGCTCTCTTGAAGCATCGCTCGTAACGCCGCTCCGAACGTTCGGAGCGGCGATTCCACACATGGAGCGACGTCGATCGCGGTGAGGTCAGGCGACACGAGCGGCGCGATTCGACGCCAAGTACGCATCGACACCGCGAGCGACGCGGCGACCGTCGGCGATGGCCCACACGACGAGAGACTGCCCGCGCGAGACGTCTCCCGAGGCAAAAATGCCTGCCCGCGAGGTCCGCCCTGCTGCGTCGGACACGGCATTTCCTCGCGCGTCTTTTGCGACCCCCAGCGCATCGAGAAGCTCCGGCTCGGGCCCCGTGAATCCCATGGCCAAGAAGACCCGACGGGCCGGGATCTCGAAATCGCGGCCGTTTTCGGCCACGACTTGCCCACCCCGAAGCGAGACGTGCTCGACCAAGAGCGCACGCACGTGCCCGGATTCGTCCCCCAAGAAGGCCTTCGTGCGAACTCCGAAGTCGCGGTCGCAGCCTTCTTCGTGCGACGACGACGTGCGAAGGACGAGAGGCCACTCGGGCCAGGGGTTTTCCCTTGCACGAACGAGCGGCGGCTTCGGCATGAGCTCGAGCTGGGTCACGTGGGCCGCACCTTGGCGATTCGACGTGCCGACACAGTCCGAGCCGGTATCGCCGCCGCCAATCACGACCACCGGCAGGCCCGCGGTGGTCACGAGATCGGCCACGGCGTCGCCTGCGACTACGCGGTTTTGACGCTCGAGAAAGTCCATCGCCAAGTGAACTCCGCCGAGGTCTCGCCCAGGGATTGGGAGGTCACGTGGAACACGTGCGCCCATGGCGAGCACGGTCGCGTCGAACGGAGCGAGCAGGGTTTCGCACGAGCCCGCATCGACGGACACCCCGGTCCGAAACGCGACGCCCTCGGCGGCGAGCTGCACCATGCGACGATCGATGACGTCTTTCTCGAGCTTGAAGTCCGGGATGCCGTAGCGCATGAGGCCGCCCACACGATCGTCGCGCTCGAACACGGTGACGTCGTGTCCACGGCGCGCGAGCTCCTGGGCACACGCGAGGCCCGCGGGTCCCGAGCCCACGATGGCCACGCGTTTTCCGGTGCGAACCGTCTGCACCTCCGCAACCAGCCCCTGATCGAACGCGAAATTCGCGAGATTTCGCTCGACGTCTTTGATCGTGACGGGGACGTCGCGCAGGTTCAGCACGCACGCGGCTTCGCACGGGGCCGGACACACGCGCCCCGTGATCTCGGGGAAGTTGTTCGTCGCGTGGAGCGTGCGGAGGGCCTCTTCGGTCTTGCCGCGGTAGACGAGATCGTTCCATTCGGGCACCACGTTCCCGAGCGGACACCCTTTGTGGCAAAACGGAATGCCACAGTCCATGCACCGCGAGGCCTGCTTGCGAAGGGCCTCGGCGTCGGGCTCGACGACGAACTCGTGGGAGTGGCTCGTCCGCTCCGAAGGCGGCTTTTCCTTGGATTTTTCGCGGTCGACGTCCAGAAATCCGCGCGGATCAGCCACGAGCCACCTCCGCGAGGTCACGGCGCGACGGAGACTCGGCGGCCTTTTTCTTGTCGAGAATCTTTTTGTACTCGAGGGGAACGACCTTCACGAAGCGTGAAGCTCCGCCGAAGAACCCTTGGAGGAGTGCGCGCCCCTTGACGCTCTCGGTCCGCGCCACGTGACGCTCGAGAAGCGAGCGCACCTTCGCGCGATCTTCTTCGGTCAAGGTCTCGATCTCGATCATTTGCATATTGCACATTTCTCGGAACCGCCCGTCTTCGTCGTACACGTAGGCGAGACCACCGCTCATTCCCGCGCCGAAGTTTCTCCCTGCAGTGCCGAGCACGAGCACCGTTCCCCCGGTCATGTACTCGCAGCCGTGGTCGCCCACGCCCTCGACCACCGCGACGGCGCCGCTGTTGCGCACGGCAAAGCGCTCGCCCGCTCGGCCCGCGAAATAGGCCTCGCCGGACGTGGCCCCATAGAGAACGGTGTTTCCGACGATGACGTTGTCGCTCGCGACGAACGGGCTCGCCACCGGTGGAGCAACGGCCAGGATGCCTCCAGAGAGCCCCTTCCCAACGTAGTCGTTGGCGTCGCCGACGAGCGAGAGCGTGAGGCCCGCGGGAGCGAACGCCCCGAAGCTTTGGCCTGCCGTTCCGCGCGCCGCGACCACGATGGTGTCGTCCGGAAGGCCCGCCTTCCCGTGGCGACGCGAAATTTCTCCACCGAGCATCGCGCCCACCGTGCGGTCGGCGTTGCGAATCTTGGTCTCGATGCGAACCGGCTCCGAGCGCGAAAGGGCCGGCTCGGCCTCGCGGAGAAGCCGGACGTCGAGGACGTTGCCGAGGGCGTGGTCCTGGTCTTCCGAGTGCGAGAGCCCGACGTCCGTCGCCCGTTTTGCAAGGACGCGCGAGAAGTCCAAGGTCTTCGCTTTCGCGTGTGAAATCGAAGTCTTGGGGACGATCAGCTCCTTGCGACCCACGGCCTCCCGGAGGCTTCGGAAGCCGAGGCTCGCGAGGATTTTTCGGACCTCTTCGGCCACGAAGAAGAAGTAGTTCACGACGTGCTCCGGTGCACCCGCGAACCGCGCACGAAGCACCGGATCCTGCGTGGCCACGCCGACCGGACACGTGTTGAGGTGGCACTTTCGCATCATCACGCATCCAGTGGCGACGAGCGGAGCCGTAGCGAAACCGAACTCCTCGGCGCCGAGCAAGGCGGCGAACATGACGTCGCGGCCGGTCTTGAGCTGACCGTCGGCTTGCACCACTACACGGCTGCGGAGTCCGTTCATCACGAGGACCTCTTGGGCTTCGGCGAGGCCGATCTCCCAGGGCGTGCCCGCGTGCTGGATGGACGAGAGCGGGCTCGCCCCGGTTCCTCCGTCGTGACCTGCGATGAGAATGGCGTCCGCGTGGGCTTTGGCGACTCCCGCCGCGACTGTGCCAACGCCGGACTCGCTCACGAGCTTCACGCTGATGCGCGCCTTCGGATTCACGTTCTTCAGGTCGAAGATGAGCTGCGCCAGATCTTCGATCGAATAGATGTCGTGGTGTGGAGGCGGCGAAATGAGCGTCACGCCCGGTGTGGAGTGGCGCACCCGTGCGATGACCGCGTCGACCTTGTGGCCAGGAAGCTGTCCGCCTTCGCCTGGCTTCGCGCCCTGCGCCATCTTGATTTGGATCTCGTCGGCGTTGACGAGATAGTGGCTCGTCACGCCGAAGCGCCCCGACGCCACTTGCTTCACTGCGCTCCGTCGAAGGTCGCCTTGCGCGTCCGGGAGGAAGCGGGCTTCGTCCTCGCCGCCCTCGCCCGTGTTGCTCTTGCCACCAATGCGGTTCATCGCGATGGCGAGCGTCTCGTGAGCCTCCTTGGAGATGCTCCCGAACGACATGGCGCCGGTGGCGAAGCGCTTCACGATGTCCCTCGCGGGCTCCACTTCCTCGAGCGGAACCGCCGCCTTCTCCGACGAAAAATCCCAAAGGTGGCGGAGAGTTACGGGAGACGGCGGATCGTTGATGGCCGCCGCATACTCGTCGTACGAACGCCCGTCGGAGAGGCGCACCGCCCGCTGCAGGCTCGCGACGGATCGCGGCGTCCAGAGGTGACGCTCCCCCGACACGCGCCACGCATACACGCCGCCCACGTCGAGGTCCGCGGGGCTCGCAACGACCGGATCTTCGACTCCAGCCGAGCGCGCCTCGAGGACGGCACGAGCATGTGCGGCGAAGGCGTTCGCGGCATGATGACGCACGAGAACTTCTTCGCCGATCTCGTGGAGGCCCACCCCGGACACCGGGCTCTTCGTGTGCACGAGCCATCGGTCGCACACTTCGGTCGAGACTCCGACGGCCTCGAAAATCTGAGCGCCTTGGTACGAAGCGAGCGTGGAGATGCCCATCTTCGAGAGCACTTTGTAGAGGCCCTTCTCGAACGCTTTCACGAGGTTCTGAGCTGCTTTTTCCCTCGAAACCGAGATTTCTCCGGAACGCGCGAGCTCGTCCACGACGTCGAACGCGAGGTATGGGCACACCGCACCCGCGCCATAACCAACGAGGAGCGCGATGTCGGCGACTTCACGCGCGTCGCCAGTCTCCACCACGATGCCCACCTTCGCGCGCTTGCCCTCGCGCATGAGATGGTGATGCACGGCTGCGGTCGCGAGCAGCGCAGGAACCGGAGCCAGCGTCTCGTCGGTGGTCACGTCGCTCACGACGAGCAGCGCGACGCCTTCGTCGACGGCCTTCGACGCGTCAGCTTCGAGCCTCCACAAGGCTTCTTCGAGCGCGGCTCCCGGATCGCCTTCGGTCGAAAAAACAGCCGTGAGCTTCTTTGCGCGAAAGTCGGTGTACGGGCTACGGCCAATCTTCCGAAGGTCGTACGGCGTCAAGATCGGATGCGGAAGCTCGAGCAATCGGCACTGGTTCGGAGTGTCCGAGAGCAGGTTTCCTTCGCCCCCGAGCGTGGTCGCGAGCGACATCACGAGGTCTTCACGAATCGGATCGATGGGCGGGTTCGTGACCTGCGCAAACTGCTGCTTGAAGTAGCGAAAAAACGAGACCGGACGCTCGCTCAGCACGGCGAGCGCGGCGTCGTTTCCCATGCTGCCCGTGGGCTCTTCGCCCTTTTCGGCCATCGGTCCGAGCAGCACACGGAGGTCTTCGCGGGTGTACCCGAAGACTCGCTCGAGACGCTCGCGCTTGTCCGCCGGAAGCGCCTCGGGCGGGTCCACGTCCGGCAACCGACGGAGCTCGAGTTTGTTCGCGGCGAGCCACTCGGCATACGGATGTTGCGTGCAGACCTCACGCTTCACTTCGTCGTCCGGGACGATGCGTCGCTCCTTGAGGTCCACGAGGAACATGTGGCCCGGACGAAGGCGCCCCTTCTCGACCACGTCGGCGTCGTCGATGTCGGCCACGCCGAGCTCGCTCGCCAGCACCACGAGGCCTTGTTTCGTAACGACGTACTTCGCGGGACGAAGGCCGTTGCGATCGAGCATGGCACCGATGCGGATGCCGTCCGTGAAAACGAGCGCGGCAGGTCCGTCCCACGGCTCGACGAGCGAAGCGTGGTACTCGTAGAAGGCCTTCTTTTCCGGGCTCATCCGAGGGTCTTTGGAGTACGCCTCGGGCACGAGCATCATCATGACGTGCGGAATCGAGCGTCCGCTGGCGACCAAGAAGTCGACCACGTTGTCGAGAGATGCCGAGTCGCTTCCGCCCTCGCGGATGATCGGCTTGAAGTCCTCGATGTGCTCGCCGAACGCGTCGCTCGCCAGGAGGGCCTCGCGTGCACGCATCCAGTTCTGGTTGCCGCGCA
>JAYUKI010000023.1:0-1856 GCA_043764595.1 Myxococcales bacterium
TCACGTGAAGTTCATCTTCGCGACGACCGAGGTCCACAAGGTTCCCGTCACCATCCTTTCGCGCTGCCAGCGCTACGATTTCAAGCTCATTCCCACGCAGATCGTGCAAGCGCGCCTCGCCGACGTGCTCTCCCAGGAGAAGCTCACCGCCGAGCCCGCCGCGCTGTCGATCCTCGCCCGCGAAGCGGCGGGCTCCATGCGCGACGCGATGAGCCTGCTCGACCAGGTGCTCGCCTACGGCGACGCCGTGCTCACCCAGGAGACGGTCACGCGCGTGCTCGGCGTCGCGTCCCGCGAGGTGCTCCACGAGCTCGCGCGGGCGCTCGTCTCGGGCGACGGTGCCACGGCCCTCGACGTCGTGTACCGCGTGTCCGAACAAGGGTTCGATTTGGTGCATTTTGCACGCGATTTTCTGCGGCACCTGCGCGACCTCGTGGTCGCCAAGACGAACGAAGCCGCCGCGGACGACGCGTGGACGCGCCTCTTGGACCTCGCGGACGAAGAACGCGCCGACGTGGTCGCGCTGGCCAAGACCACCTCGCAGGACGATCTCATTCGCCTCTACCAGGGCTTTTCACGAAGCTTCGACGACATCGCCCGAAGCTCGTACCCGCGTGCCGCGCTCGAGGTCACGCTCGTGCGCCTCTCGCGCCGCGCCGCCCTCTTGCCCATCGACGAGCTCCTCGTGCGCCTCGGCGAGCTCGAGCGCCGTCTCGCGACCGGCTCTCCCCCACCGTCGCCGTCAGGTGGCGGTGGCGGCGGTGGCGGCGGCGGCGGTGGTGCGCCAAAGCCGAAACCCGCGCCCTCGCGCTTCGATCCCACGGCGGCCCTCGACACGAGCAACCCCGCGCGCCCAGGCCCGCGCGCCTCGGCGGACGAGCCCTTCGGTGCCTATCCCCAAAGCCGGCCCGCCGAGCCCGTCGTCGCGCATGCGCCCGTCGCGTCCGTCGCGTCCGTCGCGTCCGTGGCAACCTCCGCGCCCGGCCCCGCGGGCGGAGCACTCGGTGCGATGGGTACGCCTGGCTCCGTTGGCGCACCAAACAGCGCGTCCCGACCCTTCGGCGAGGCGCCCCGCTTCGACGGGCCCCGAAGCGAGCCCCCGGCCAGCGGCCGCCCGAACGCACGCGCGGCCTCGCGCCTCTACCGCGTCCCCACGAAGGGCAACGAGGCCGTCGACTTCTCCTCGTTCATTCCGGAAGGCCTCCCCGACGAAGCCGATCGCGCCCACGGGCTCGAGCTCGTTCCGCCTCCCGCGTCCGAGGTGGTCGCGGTCGCACGAGCCCTTCGCGCCCCGGACGACGTCGTGGCCACGGTGCGCGCTTTCGTCGCAAAAATTCGCGAAGAAAACGCCGCGCTCGCCGCCCACCTCGAGCACGGTGGACCACTCGAGGCCTCGCCCGAGCGCATCGTGCTCGGCTACGAAGAAGGCGTCTTCTCGGCGCTCGCCGCGGCCCAAGAAGAGAATGTCCCTCTTCTGGCGCGCGCCGCCAAAGCCGTGCTCGGCGAAGACGTGGTCGTCGTCCTCGACACCGACGTCTCGCCCGAGAAGCTCCCTATGTCGATCGCCGCGCTCGACGCCGAAGCGCGAAAAATCGCCCTCGAAAAGGCTCGCGAAGCCGTAGCCTCCCACCCCTTGGTCCGAAAAGCCCTCGAGCTCTTCGAGGCCGATCTCCGGGAGGTTCGACTCCCCCAAACCAGCTCCGACTGACTCCTAGGCCAGCACTCGCACCAGCACTCGCACCAGCACTCGCATTCGCGACTCTACCCTCGAGGACACCATGCAATTTCGCGGCGGAATGACCGAGCTCATGCGTCAGGCGGCGCGCATCCAGCGCAAGATCGACCAGACCAAAGAA
>JAYUKI010000024.1:0-1856 GCA_043764595.1 Myxococcales bacterium
TCGCGGCACTGATCTACGGGTTCGTCTTGGTCGGAGCCACGACCCTCGCCACCCGTCTCGAAGTGCCTCCCGTCGCCGCCGCGACACGGAGGTTTGCCGCGGCACTTCCGCTCCTTGTCGCCGTCTTGCGTGCGGACGGCGCTTCGCTCGATTCTGCCCTCATCGCCGCCGGAGCGGGTGTCCTCTACGCGGTGCTCGCGGCCACCGACAAGAGCCGCATTTTTGGCGCCTTCGCCGCCATCGCCGGAAACCTCGCTCTTCTCCTCGGAGCGCTCGCCTTGGGCTTCGACGGCATCGAGGCCTACGTCGGTCCGCTGGGCCTTCTTTTGCTCGTGCTCGCGCAAATTTTTGCGGCCAAGCTCACTCCGCAGAGCCGCATGGCCCTTCGGATACTTGGCAGTCTCCTCCTCTATGCCCCGGCAGCCATGAAGCTCACGTTCCGGCTCGGGCAGGCCACCGATGGGACGTATTCGGTGCTCTTTGGCGCCGTCTGTATCTTGGGCATGTTGGCCGGAATGGCCCTTCGGATTCGGGCCTATGTCGTCATCGGTACACTCTTCGTCACGTTGGACGTCGTGGCCAATCTCGTGTTTGCCGGACTTCGTGACCACAGGGTGGGATTCGTGATCTTGAGCGTGTCGGGCCTCGCCATCTTGGCCACCATGATCGCCATGACCTTGAAACGCGAGGAAGTAACCGCCTTCGTGCGTCGCGTGAGGGGCGCAGTGCGAGGGTGGGACTGAAGCTCCCGGTTTCGGGGGGCTACGCCTCGAAACCAGGGAGACAAGTGCAGTCCCTTCTGGCAAGTTCCAGCGCCCATGGAAGGCTCGCTCGTTCTCGCGCCCACGCCCGATCCCAAGGTCTTCGTCGCCCCGGACGGAACCCGCCTCACTCCGCCGCTGGGCTGGGTCTGCCTTCCTCCCGGCGACGCCGCGCTCACCCGACGGGTGAAGCTTGCCGGGCCTTCGTGGGCCGTGGTCGAAAAGCGCGGCCGGAAGAACTTTTCGAAGGGACTTTGGGCGCCTGCCTCCACCATCACAACCCTCCGCGACGCGATCGAAGCGGAGCGCTCGACTGTGGGCTACGCGAAGAAGCGTCAGACCGACATCGCGCGTCGCGAACGAACCCAGGCCGAGTACGTCGTCACGTTCGAAGAGGAGGTGTTGGCCTTCTTGCGCTTCTCTCCCGAATGGCTCGTGCTCGGTCGGGCCATGGCCAAGAAGGTCGCCGCCCATGCCACTCCCGTGGGAAGTGGCACGGTTGCCCGGACCAAGCGCATCTCCGTTGCGGAGCGTGCCGAGGCCGCCGTCATTGCATGGATGCGCCACCAGACCACCGCGTACGACACGCTCTCTATTCCTCGCGTAAAGGGCAAAAGGCGGGAGGTTCGCCGGGAGCTCGCCCAAATCTCGCGCGTGGTGCTCGATATGCACCGACGCGACGTGCCCCACGAAATTCGCGGGTGCTCGCTTTGCACGGCGATCGTGGCGCAAGTGGCGCAAGCCATGAAGCCTTAGGCGCAAGGCTTGTTTTGTCTTGTCTTGGCCTTCCCGAAGCGCGGGATGGAGAATGGGCTCGGCGGGGTGTACGCAGGGGGCGGGGCGGGGCTGGGTTTGGATTGGGGCGCTTGGACCACGGGAGCGAGGGGGCTCTCGTTTCCGGCGCCGGCGGGCCCCTCCTGAACTCGGCGCCGTTCCGCGCGGTGAATGTGGGGTTGGTCGTTCGGGGACTTTGTCGTGCTTGGCGCCGCGCGAGAACAGTCGAGCGAACCAGTGGCAGGGATAACCCCTGCTGTAAAAAGTCCGGTGGCGATCGATTTCAACTCGCTCTACTAATAAAGTTTGTAACTCGCTCAA
>JAYUKI010000025.1:0-1852 GCA_043764595.1 Myxococcales bacterium
TTTCCGTGTAGATCACAATAGTTCCTAGTCACGACCCCTGAGAGAAGAGAGCCCTCACGCCACTACGCGGAGGCGACAACTTCTCTGACACAGGGGGACCCGGCCCGAAGACTTGGTGCCCTTCCGGAGCGGACGGCTTTGGACAGAGCGCGAGACTTGGTTCCCTCCGAGAGCGAATGACTCGACCGGCGGGATGACGGAGACTTGGTTCCCTTCGAGCGTTCCGCCGCAGTTCTTGCGTCGGCGCGCCCCGTCGGTAGCCAACTTCTGCACGGCAAAACAACACCGAGCCGAGCACGGCGTCACACTTCGTTCGGCCTTACGATGAAGATCGTATGCGCTTCGCCAAATGCGTGATGGTCCTCTCCGCCGCTTTTCCGTTCGTCGGCGGAGGCTGCCAACGCTCCCACACCGAAGCGACCCCGCTCGCTGCATCCAACCCAAAAGACGCGGCCGTTCCACCCGAAACGCACGCTCCAGAGGCACTCGTTGGGGAGTGGCTCGGCCCGCTCGACGACGCGCTCGGGCGGGCGGCAGGCTCGGTGGCGATGGCCGTCGGCGCACGCGAACGCCGTCCCATGGTGGTGGCCGTGCACGGCGCCGAATCTCGGCCCGACTGGATGTGCAGCGCCATTCGCGCGAGCGTAGGGCCCTATCCGTTCGTGGTTTGCCCCCATCCGGTCGCCCGTCGAGACACGCTCGCAAGCTGGCGTTCCGCGGAGCAAGTTCGCTTGGAAGTGGCCAGAAGTGTCGCGAGCGCGAAAGAACGCTTTGGCCCATGGCTCGATGTCGACGATGCACTTTATATTGGCCATTCGCAGGGCGGAATGCTTGCGCCGGAGGCCCTCGACCATCGCGAGGCCGTCCGCTTTCGCTACGCGATCTTCTTCGAGGGGCTCCCTTCGAATGGTTCGGTGGCGAAGCGCCAGCTGCTCTCGGCAAAAGTCGAGCGGGCCTTGTTCTTTAGCGGGCAAACCGGCTGGGCCTCGGCCCACCTTCAGTTTGCCAAAAGCTTCCTTGGAACCGACCTTACCGCCAGGCACGTCCAGGAGACCACGGGACACTTCTTTGGCGCGACGATCTACGCACGTCTCAGGAGCGAGCTCCCTTGGGTCGTAAGCGGATCTTTGCGGTGGGAGCCCGCGCTTTTGGCTCTTTGACCCATGGCCGAAGGCCAATGGGCTCGGAAGCGTCCGCACGACCAAACCCGTGGACTCGGCGGGCGCCAAGAGCAGAGTTTGCCGAAACAACCACGATTGGTTTTGGCTGCGACCGGGAAGAGCTCGTCCCTTTTGGAGCTAGGGCCCCACGGTGGTCAAGGGAGGCGAGCTGAAGGGAGCAGGATCGTTTTTGAATTCGCCACGATGAAGGACAAATCCAACCGAGCCACCCCCGCCCCCTCCACTCGCAGCGGACGAAAGCCCTGGCCCTCCCAAGCCAATACGTGCATCCGGGCGAATGACGCCTCCATTGCCTCCATTGCCTGCCCTTGCAGCACCAGCATCGTTCGTTCCACCAGAAGCTTGCAGGGTAGAAGTAGCCGTTTGCCCGGCGCCTCCGGCACCGCCATCCAGAGTTGCGCCTGCCGCGCCTCCTCCGCCGTTCGCGCCAAAATTGGCTCCGCTAAACACCATGCTACCTGTTGCCACCTCGAACCAAAGCATTCCGCCTGCGCCGCCTCCGCCGCCTCCGCCCGCGGCGCAGACTGCACCGCCCGTGCCGCTTGCCACGACCGTGCCGCGCACGACCATACTCGCCGCCGAGATCTGAAGCGCGCCGCCCCCCGCTCCGCCAACACAACCGCGTCCGCCCGAAGCGCCGCGCGCCCCCACGCTCAAGGGAGTGAAGATGG
>JAYUKI010000026.1:0-6160 GCA_043764595.1 Myxococcales bacterium
CTCGTCGCGGCACGCACCTCCGCCTTCCACGGCGAAAAGCTCGCCCCCGAAGCCCCGTTCGATCTCGCCTGGGTCTTGCCCGATCACGCCAACGTGCTCGCGTCGCCGAAGGCCGGTGCAAAGGCCTCGTCGACCCGCGTGCGCTTCGAGGTGGTCCACGTGGCCAAGGTGGAAGGCGCCTTCGGCCGAACGAGCCCCGACGGCACGACCCCCGAACAGTGGATGAAGCTCGCCGATCTCGCGCGGCCCACCATGGCCGCTCCCCCGGCCGAGGTCGGCGGACAAGACGCCCGCGAACGCTGGATCGACGTCGAGCTCGCCAGCCAAACGCTCGTCGCCTACGACGGCAAAGTCCCCGTGTTCGCCACCCTGGTGAGCACCGGCAAGGGCCCCCCGAAATCGGAGCTCGGAACCCACCTCGGTGTTCATCGCATCTGGGTGAAGCTCCTCGCGAGCAAGATGGACAACCTCGAACGCGACGACGTCGAGCACCACTACTCGCTCGAGGACGTGCCTTGGGTGCAGTTTTTCGACAAGGCCATCGCGCTGCACGGGGTCTTCTGGCACCAGCAGTTCGGCCACGTGCACAGCCACGGCTGCGTCAACCTCGCCCCGCTCGACGCCGAGAGCCTCTTTGCGTTCACCGGGCCGCACCTTCCGGGAGGCTGGTCGGCGGTGTTCCCGACGAAAATCGAGCCGGGTACGGCAATTCGCATTCGGTGACGCACGGCGTAACTTGACGTGGCCGTTACGATTTTCGGGATCATTGTTTCTGGGCGAAATTCGGATTAAGAAGCCGCGCACCCACGGTGAGTTGCCGTGAGCCAACCCCCACGAAGGTCGTGGTGGGCGAAGGAGTCCGTGATGCGCGTGTCGAAGCTGGGTAACTTGGTCGTTGCGGCTCTTGTCGGCCTTCCGTTGACTCTCGTAGTGGCGTGCTCCGACGATCCCGTGGTCACCCCCGCCCCGAAGCCCGTGCAAGCGTGCCCTGGCCAGTTGGTCCAAGCCTCGGGTGCGGCTTGCTTCGACAGCAACGTCACCTGCGACTACCCGCTGAGCTGCCCGAGCAACTTCGACCAGCAGGTCCGCTGCCCGTGCGACGGCACCAAGTTCAACTGCATTTACCGTGGCGAAGTCGTGGCCAAGGCCGCGATCCCAGAGTGCAAACCAAGCATCGGCACCAACGGCGACGCGTGCCCCGCGTCGGTCACGGCCTCCGAAGGCAAAGCCTGCAACTCCACTGGTCAGGTCTGCACCTTCCTCGGTCCGAAGTGCGCCGACGGCCAGCAAAAAACCGACACCTGCGTCTGTGGCGCCGGCGAGAAGGGCTTCGTCTACAGCTGCAGCCGGAAGCTTTGCCCCGGTGACGGCGGTGTCATCCCTGTTCCCGACGCGAGCGGCGACGCGGCCGAAGGCGGTTGATTTCCGTCGTCTCTGCAGTCCGCGATCTAGCGAGACTCCGTGAAATTTCCACGGTCCTCGTCCGACACGGCTTCGGAGAAATCGTCGCGCGCGCGGGTTTTGGCCGCGCGCGCAAGCCAAAGGGGCCGGGCGAGTCGCTCGAGCCCCCGAGCGAAATCGACATCGCGCCGGACGCCCTGGAACAAGGCGAGGCCGAAAAGAAACGCGCCGCCACTGCGGAGCGCATTCGGCTCGTGCTCCAGGACCTGGGGCCGTGTTTCATCAAGCTCGGGCAAATCGCGTCCACGCGCACCGACGTCATTCCGGTCGACATCATCAACGAGCTGAAGAAGCTCCAGGACGACGTTCCTCCCGTCCCGTACGAAGAGATCAAGAAGGTCATCGAGACCTCGTTCAGCCAGCCGATCGAGAAGCTCTTCAAGCGCTTCGACGAAAAGCCCCTCGCGACGGCGTCCATCGGCCAAGTGCACCGCGCCCTTCTCGCAACCCCCGACGGCGACGTCGAAGTGGTGGTGAAGGTCCAGCGCCCGAACGTCGGCAATCTGGTCATTCGCGACGTGGAGCTCCTCCACATCATGGCCGCCACGATCGAAGCCACCATTCCCGAGTCGAAGATCTATTCGCCCGTGGGTTTGGTGCAGCAGTTCGATCGCTCGATCACCGCCGAGCTGAACTACCTCATCGAGGCAGAAAACTGCGACCGGTTCGCGGCGAACTTCTCCGGCGACGCGAACATTCGCTTCCCGAAAGCGTACCGCCAGACCACTTCGAAGCAGGTTTTGACGCTCGAGTTTTTCGACGGCAAAAAGCTCAATCAAGCCGTCGCCGATGGCTACGACGGAAAGCTGATTGCCAAAAAATCCGTCGGCATCATCATCAAACAAGCCTTCGATCACGGCTTTTTCCACGCCGATCCGCACCCGGGGAACATCATCATCCTCGGCACGAAGGACGAGCCGGTCGTCGGCATGATCGACGTCGGAATGGTCGGGCGTCTCTCGCCCGAGCTCCGCGATCGCACCGTGGACCTTCTCATGGCGGCCGTGCGCAACGATGCGTACGGCGTCGCCGACGCGCTCTATGCCATCGGTCGCCCCACGCGCAAAGTCGATATGCGCGAGTACCGCGCCGAGGTGGCTCTCCTCGCCGAGAAGTACCTCGGCAAGCCCCTGAAAGAGATCGATCTCGGCGCCATGCTGCGCGATCTCGTGCAGGGCGCCATGAAGTACGGAATCGAGATCCCCGCCGACTTCATGATGATCGGCAAAACCCTGATGACCCTCGACGGCATCGGGAAAGAGCTCGATCCGGATCTCGACATCTTCGGCGAAGCGACTCCATTCTTCACCGAGCTCTTGATGAAGCGCTATTCGCCCGAGCGCATCGGCAACGAGCTCATTCGCGGCGTCGAACAGCTCTCTCGCGCCGGCTACGACATGCCGCTCCAGCTGCGCGAGGTCCTCGACGATCTCCGCCTCGGGCGCCTCACCATCCGCGCTCCGGATCCGGGTCTCGCGCTCGCCACCGAGCGCCTCGGTCGTCGCGCGTTCTCGGGGCTCTTCGTGGCCGCGCTCACGTTCGGTGGCGCCTATCTGCTTCGCTCGGACGACAAGCTCCTCGGCGCGCTGTTCCTGGTCTTCGGAGTGCTCGTCTGGGTGGGCCACACGCTCCTCGACTGGCGCCGCGGGTCCCGGACTCTCTGAACCCTTCGAGCGCGGCGCTCCGGAAAAAAGCCGAGCTCGTGTAAGGCTCGTTTCGACCTGGCGTTCGGTAGCCATGATTCGAAAGACGCGCCTTCTCGCACGCAGCGGTGGATTCGCCGCGCTTCTCCTCCTCCTCCTTTCGAGCACCGTGGCCTGCGGCGCCGCTGGGATGCCCGCGGTGGCCTCTCAAGCGCCCTCGATGATGGCCGCTCCCCCGGGCGCACCCATGGCCGAGTCGGCCGAATCGATGCCGATGCCCGCACCGAGGGCCGCCATGGCCGCCCCGGTCGCTGGAGCCCCCGCTTCCCCAGCTCCCCCGTCTACCAAGGGACAAACCGCGAGCGCGCCGAGTGCGCCCCAGAAGGGCAAAGAGACCACGTCGGACACACGCCCTGCCCTCGTCGTTTACACGGGCGCCCTCGCGATGCTGACCGAGTCCGGCAAAGTGCCCGAGAGCATCGACAAGATCATCGACGTGGCCGAGTCGCTCGGTGGTGGCCTCATGGGCCGTCGCGACGACGGCGTCGACATCCGTGTACCTTCCCAGCAATTCCGCATCGCGCTGAAGGAGCTCGAGCGCGTGGCCATCGTGACGACCCGCTCGGTGAAGGCCGAGGACGTCACCGAACAAGTCCACGATCTCGAGGTGCGTCTCTCGAACCTGAAGGCCACCCAGAAGCGCCTCCAAGAATTCCTACTTCGCGCACAGAACGTGAACGACGCCCTCACCGTGGAGCGCGAGCTCGAGCGGGTCGCCAAAGAGATCGACACCATCGAGGGGCGGGTCACCTTCCTCAAGAACCGCGCGAGCTTCTCGCAAATCTCGGTTTCCCTCCGCGAGAAACCCCGTGACACCCCCATCGTGGTGGCCACCCCCACGCCAAAATCGATTCCCGCCGCGCAGACTCCGAATCTCCCGGTTCCTTGGCTCGACAGCCTCGGACTCGATCCCCTCCTCGCGCTCAAGAAGAACTGAAGTCGGAGCCAGCCATGAAGATGCGATCCTTTCTGACCGTCCTCCTCTCCGTCTCGATGCTCTCTTCGCTCGTCGGCTGCGCCAGCGTCGCGAAGCTCGACACCCCTTCCGGGTTCGCCACCCTCGAATCCGACGATGCCTTCGCCTACCGCGCACTCTCCGCCAAAGGTGTGGTCGTGGCCACTCGCACCGAAAAGAACGAGCTCAAAGGCAACACCGAGTTTTGGGCCGAGAGCATCGACCAGAAGCTCTTGCGTGCAGGTTACATCAAACAATCCGAGAAGAACGTGAAGGCCACCTCGGGCCTCGAAGGACGCCAGCTCCGCTACACGGTGGAGCGAAACGGACGCGAGCATCGCTACTGGGTCACGGTCTTCTTGAAGGGCAAGCGCGTCGTCGTCGTGGAAGCCGCAGGAGACACGCAGCACTTCGTGCCGCTCGAAGCGACGCTCGAGCGCACCATCACGACGCTTCGGGCAGACTGAGAACCTGAAAATTCCCTAAGAGATCTCGACGGTTCTGGGACACTGTCCCACATTTACCCCGAGCCCGAGGCGATCCGATGGGGGGATCCTCGATGGCCCTCCCGATTCTGCTCGGGCTGCTCGTGTACAGGCTCACGCATCGAATCTTGCGGCCTCGTCGGAACCTTCCGTCGAGGCCGTATCCGTTCGTGAGGCACGCCGAGTGCAGACGCAGCGGCCATGATCTTCGAGGCAAGGCGCTATCTCGGTGCGGTCGGTTTTCTCGCGGCCCTCGCGGCCTCCGTGACGGCATGCTCGGAAGAAGTGGGCGACGGCGCGGAAGAGGCCGTGGCCGACGACGACGACGACGGGGCCGACGGCGCCGATAGCACGGGCACCTCGTCTTCGGCCGTCTCGCTGCCCGGACGCTGGACGCTTCCCGCGGCCGTTCGCACGGCAGGAGCCCGCGTTCGCATCACCTACGACGACGGACCGGCCTGGAATTCAAGACTCTGCGCCGGAGGGCTTCGCGCGGGAACCCAGAAGCTCCGCACGCACCTCGATCAGAAGTTCCCCGACATCACGAGCCTCCAGGGCTACGCGTGCCGCGCCAACACGGCCAACGCGAGCCGCATGTCGATCCACGGCACCGGACGAGCCCTCGACATCTTCATTCCGCGCTCGGGCAGCGCCGCCGACAACACGAAGGGCGACAAGGTCGCGAACTACCTCGTGAGCAACGCCCAAGAGCTCCAAATTCAATACATCATCTGGGATCGCACCAAGTGGCGCGCCAACGGCACGAACGACGCCGCCTACACCGGCCCGAACCCCCACACGGATCACCTGCACGTCGAGATCACCGAAGAGGCCGCAGCAAAAACCGCCACCTGGTACCGCTGATCGAGCAGAGTCGAGTCGACCACGCTGCACGGTAGCCTCTCCCCAGCAGGGACCCTCCCCACGGTGGGCCTCCGCCCTCTCCGACCTGCCCTGGGGAAGGTCGCTCGTGGCCCGGCGTATGCCAACGCATGACCCTCGCCGACGTGCCTCCCTACGAGTCGACCCACTCGCAGGTTCCGATCCTGGCCATCGTGCTGCTCGTTGGGGGCTTCCTCTCCTACGCCGTGTGTTTCGTGCTCGCGGCCTCGACCAAGCGACTCACGGTGCTCGACTTCCTCGCCGGCACAGTGGGTCTCTTCTGCGGACTCGGCTGGATCTATTTTCTCATCAGGGCCAACACCGTCACGCTCCAGCACTCCTTCGACATCATCGAAAAAGGCGGAGACCCCGCCGTCGCCAGAGCCATCAACACACGCTTCCGCCTCGCCGCAGGAATCGCCATAGCCTTCGGAGTCGCAAGCTTCCTCCTCCGCTAACCCCACTACCGCGAACACGACAAAAAGGCGCCCCGATCCCCTCGGAGGCGCCTTTCCCCATTCCCATTCCCAAACCCAAAACCCAAACACCGCAAGCGCCCTAACCCAAACCCAAACCCCAAATGCCAAAAAGCGCCCCCGAAACCGGAAGCGCCCAAAGCACCACAAAGGGACCCTCGAAGAACCGAACGCCCCGAGAAACAACGAGCGATTTTC
>JAYUKI010000027.1:0-22714 GCA_043764595.1 Myxococcales bacterium
CGATCCGGACATCACCGCCGTGGTCGAGAAGAAGCTCGTGAAGCACGGCGCGAAGATCATGAAGAACGCCAAAGCCATGGGCTACGAGAAGAACGCCGACGGCTCGCTCTCGGTGAAGCTCGACGTGGGCGACGGCAAGACCGAGACGGTCCAAACGGACGTCGTGCTCGTGGCCGTCGGCATGCGTCCGAACGGCGCGGGCCTCGGTCTCGAGGAGATCGGCGTCAAGGTCGAGCGCGGCTTCGTCCCGACCGACAAGGTCGGCCGCACGAACGTCCCGAGCGTCTGGGCCATCGGCGACGTGTCCGGCGTGCCCATGCTCGCCCACAAGGCCAGCAAAGAGGGCGAGGTCGCCGCGGAAGTCATCGCCGGTCACCACGCCGAAAAAGACTGGGTGGCCATCCCCGGAGCGATCTTCACCGATCCGGAGGTGGCGGTCGTCGGTCTCACCGAGACGCAAGCCAAGGAGAAGGGCCTCAACGTCCGCATCGGCAAGTTCCCATTCGCGGCTCTTGGCCGCGCGATGGCCGTGAGCGAGACCGAGGGCTTCTTCAAGGTGGTGTCGGACGCCGAGACCCACAAGGTCCTCGGTGTTCACATCGTCGGACCGTCCGCCACGGATCTCATCAGCGAAGGCGCGCTCGCCCTCGAGATGCATGCCTTCCTCGAGGACATCGGCCTCACGATCCACCCGCACCCGACCCTCGGCGAAGGCCTCATGGAGGCGAGCATGCACGGCCTCGGGCACGCCATCCACGTCCTCAACCGCTGAGCATCCATCGCACGCACGAACGCCGCGCTTCCCGAGTGGGGGCGCGGCGTTTTCGTTCGTGGTTTCGAGAGGTTCTGGGCGAAGGCCTCGCTACCTTCGACCTTTGAAGCCCATCATGCCTTGCACGACACTCTCGCTGGCTTCGGCGATTTCGGCCGCTTCACGGGCTCGGTCGGCGCAGTCTTCGCAGAGCTTCTTGGTCTTTCCGTCGACCTTGACGGCGACCAGCGCGTCGCACTCTTCGTCGCACCCCTTGCAGAGCGGCATGATTCACTCCTTCGAGGTGATGGTCGGGTTCGCCGGAATCTCGGTGATGTAGCCGGGGACATCGGGCAGGGTCTCGCTGGGGGCGCGCATGCGCTGATCCCAGCCTTGCACGATGGCCTCGACCGAATCCTTCACGAACTGCTCGAAGTCGACCTCTTTGCGGTTCGTGGCGACGAGCGTTCGGAGCTCGGAGTCGAAGGAAAACGTCGTGTCTTTCACGCCCGGAACGAAGGCCACGATCGCCAATGCCTGGCGGTCGAGCCGGAACCGAAGGACCGACTCGCCGAGGCGGAGCCAAACGTCGTCCCCGGTGACACTGCCGGCCAGCGGAAGCGCGTGGGCCCGTCCGAGCTCGAGCACGTAGGTGACCTCGCTTCGGGCGCGGCCAAAAGCAATCTCGAGGGTCGTCCGTGCGTCGAGGGCGAGAGAGGGAATGCCTTTTTCGCCAAGGAGCTTCGTCGCCAGGCGCTTTCGCCAATCATCCATGGGTGTTCATCCGTCGCGTTGAGGGCGGCCTGGACCGCCGGGGACTTCGGTTGGGGGATCATAGCAGCCCTCGCAGAATCCGCCCTCCGACATTCTCGTCCCGCTTGTCTTCGCCCGAAGCTGCGCAGAGGCGCGTGGCTAGAGTCGAAAAGGGCGCGCCTCTTCGCTCGCCCCTCGCCCCCCAATTGGCCTAAGCTAGCTTTCCAGGGCACCTTTGCGTGCTCGTCGGGAAGCCCTTCTTGCGGGGGCTTTGGACTCGAAAGGACCGGACATGGGCATCTTCGATCGCATGGGCAAAGTCATCTCGAGCAATATGAACTCCTTGCTCGACAAGGCCGAGGACGACGACAAGCTCCTCGAGCTGAACCTGGAAGAGATGGCCGAGCAGCTGAAGCGTGGACGGCAGGACGTCGTCAGCGCCGTGGCGGCGGAGAAGCAGCTCCGGAAAAAACACGACGATCTCGTCTCCGAGGTCGAAAAGTGGGACAAACGCGCCGAGCTTGCGATGAAAGGCGACGATGAGGCCCTTGCCCGCGAGGCCCTCAAGCAGAAAAAGCGCGTCTCGGCCGAGGTCGAGACCGTCGACAAAGCTCGTCTCGAGCAGCGCGACACGGCGTTGAAAATGAAGTCCGAGCTCGAACGGATGGAGCAAAAGCTCGAGGAGCTCAAGCTTCGGAAGGGCTCGATCGCGGGCAAGGCGAAGCAGGCCCGCGCGGCGAGTGAAGAGCTCGGCTCCCGAGGAGGCTCGAGCGCCTTCGCCAACTTCCGCGAGATGGAAGAAAAGATCGAAGATCGCGCCGCACAAGGCAGCGCGATGGCCGAGGTCGAGGACGCCCTCGGCACCGGCAAACGGGACGACCTCGAAGCCAAGTTCCGAGACCTCGAGCACTCGCTCGACAAAGGCACCGACGGCAAGGCGGGCGATCCTGATCTCGATGCCGAGATCGCTGCACTCAAGAAGCGGGTGCGCGTCTGATTCGTCCGGGCGACGTTGGCTCGTTACCGGGCTGCAAGTGTATGAATAGTAAAGCGATTTTTGCAGCCGGCTGCGCGTCTTGGCGCGACCTGCCTCGAGGGACCTTTGGCAGATAAGCTCTTGCTCTGCTGCCGCCTTCCAGGCGCGGGCATGCCTTCGCGTGGACGTGGGTACCTCGAGCGCGCCCGCTCGCTCATCGTCCGAGCAGAAGCTCGCGGCGGAACTCTGGTCGCGTGGGGCAACTCGCGGGTCTACTTTGCGCTCGACGAGGGCGCGATCGACGATGTCGTCGCGTTGGCGACGAAACCCGGCGAAGAAGGCCGTGTCGGCGAGGAGCGCTTTGCCTTCGGTGTGGCCCAAGGGCCGATCGAGCCGCTGGAGCCGGACGGCTCACGAGGGGAGCTCGCGTGGGGGCATGCGGTCGTCGCAGCAGGAGCGCTCGCGATGGCGGCGCGTCCTGGGCAGGTGCTGCTCGCGGATCGCGTGAAGGCCGTTCGTTCGGGAGATCTCGTTCTTCGTGGTGGCCGCTTCGTCGAAGAAGCAGGCTTGCGCTTGCGTGGGCTCATGCTCGACATTCGACAGCCTTGGAAGCGGGATGCGATTGCGTCGCTCGGAAGGCTCGTCGAGCCGCCGCTCGTTGCCGCCGAGGGCGATGGCGCGCTGGTCGTAAAACCGGGCGGTTACGCGCTCTTGTGCGCTCCACGAGGCCTGGGAGGCACCCGAAGGTTGCTCGGTCTTGCCGCTCGCTATGGGGATCGCGCCTTCGTGGTGCGTCCCTCGGGATCTGCACTCGAGCCATTGGGAGCCCTGCGTCGTGCGATGGCCCGCGCGGTCGCGAAAGAGCTGCCCCCGTCTCTCGCGCCCCACGCGTCGGCCCTCGAGTCGCTTCTCTCGTCCGAGCCCATCGCGCTCGATGTTGCGCAAGACGTCGTGTCCGCCTACCTGGCGCCGCGCGGACCCGGGCAGGCGCCAGGGGTTCTCTTGGTCGACGATGCCGAGCGGATCGATCCCGAAACCCTCGAGGTGCTTGGTGCCGCCATGCGCGGGCCGACGCCTTTTCCGGCCGTCCTCCGGGTGCTCCCGGATGCAGATGCTCCAAAAGCCTTCGCGAAAGGGCCGCCCTCGGCCACGGTCACGTTGCAAAAGCTCGGCGACGATCTCGCCGAGATCCTTACCAGTGCCTTCACGGCTGGAGCACTCGACGTCGAAGCCAAGCGACGATGGTCGCGCCTCGGCGATGGTGTCCCGCTCGGCATCCTCGAGGCCATCACGCATGGCCTCCACAGCACCGAGCTCGCATGGATCGGCGATGAGGCCTTTCCGCGTCGCAAGGTATCGGGCCGTGGAAAACCGCGGCCGGCGGCCCACTTCGTCACGCTGCGTGCGCATCAGTGCCCGCCGGCGTCGCGCGCATTTTTGGCGGCCGTAGCGCTCCTCGGCGGCGAAGCACGTGTCGAGTACATCGGACGGATGTTGGCGGCGGCCGAGCAAAGTGTGGTCGCCGAAACCGCCGCTGAAGAGCTCGTTCGCTCGCGGTGGTTGACGGTTCCCGAGCCCGGTTGGGTTGCGCTCCCATCGAGGACTCACGTCGACGCCCTGTCGAACATCCTCGAGCCGCCCCTTCTTCTGTCGCTCCAGCGAGCTGCCGTGGACGTTCTCGAAGGCGAGGGAGGCTTCGCGAAGCTCGAGGCCGTGCACCACGCGCTTGCTTCGGGAGACCCCGAGCGCGCACGTCGCATCGTGTCGACCGTCCTCCTCGGGCTCGGGCAGGCCAAGCTCACGGACGCCGCCGCCAGGCTGCGCCTGCTCGTGAATTTGCCCGAACGCGAGGCACGCGAGACGACGGACGAGCACACGCATCCGGGGATGGTCTCGAAGACGGGCATCACGCCGCCCATGGCAAACGCGGCCGCGGTCCAAGCTGCCGTCGCTCCGAAATCGCCTCCGAAACCGCCTCCGAAAGAAGCGCCTCCGAAAGAAGCGCCTCCCCTGCCTGCTGCAGAGCCCGAAGAGGCAGCACCGGAGAGCGAACCTACGTTCGTGCTGATGAAGCCGACCGGCGGCACTCCGGCGGCTGGCATGGCGGCGGTGAGTGTCGCAAATCCGGCGAGCGCCAGCCCCGTGAGTGACCCAAAGCCTTCCACGGAGCAGAACCCGCAGGCCAGGGCGGCGAAGAGCGCGCCTGTCCCCGCCGATTCGGAGCCCCCGACCATCGCGGACACGGCTCCCGTGCTGACCAACCTCGCGCAGCTCCAAAGGACCCTCGGCGCGGCTTCGGATCGGCCCGCGAAGGTTGCCGCACCGAAGCCCGTTCTCTCGCTCGCCGAGCAAATCAAGGCGGCGATCATGAGCACGAACCACGACGAGCTCGAGCGCCTGCTCTCGACCGGACAAGAGAGCTCGGGCGAAGCCTTTGCCGAGCGCGTGCGAGCCTTGTCCCGCTTGAAGCGTGGAGAAATCGGAGACGCGCTGCGCGTGCTTCGTCGGGTGCGCCACGCACCCGACGCGAGCCCTTCGGCGCGATGCCAAACGGCGCTGTCTCTCGGCATCGCGTACGCCGCGTCGTCGCGTTTCGAGGAGTCCTTGCTGGAGGGCCTCACCGCTCTCGCGCGTGCCCGCGAAGGCGGCGATCCGCGCGGCATCCACGCGAGCCTCGCATTCCTCGCGCGTCTCTATCAAGGCATGGCGCGGACCGAAGAGGCCAAGCAGCTACGCGAGGCCGCGGCCGACATCACCATCTCGACCTGACCCCGCCAGCATGGAGCGTGCGCCACCGTGAAGGCCTCGGGCGCAGGGGCCAAATTGCGCAAGGTATTGATATATTTCAGTTTTGGTAGCTGTTGCGGCCGGAACGAGACGAATCACCGAGATGCGGATCACGCCGGGGTGGCCAAGACCGTCGCGACCGCATCGTAGTGCGACTCCGGGAGAAGCTCCCCGATGCCAACGGTCCGGTGCAGCTCGGAGGCCAGTCGCTCGTCGTGGGTGACAGGAATGCCTTCCGCGCTTGCTTCGCGTGTGAGCCGCTCGGCGTCCGTTCCGCGAAGCTTTCGTAGGAGGCGAGGGGCTATGTCGGTGTCCCTGGCCCAGGACACCACGACCGTCACGTCGGGTCCTACGATGCAGGCCGTGGCGTCTTCGGGAAGGCCGCGCAGTGGGACTTCGGAAAAGACGGTCTCGGCGACGCGCTTTCGGGCCGCTTTGACCTCCGGATCGCCTTCGCCCTGTTTGCGCTCGTCCTCGATTTGCCGAGGGGTCATGAGGAGCTTCTGACGGTGGGCACGGACCGCGATGGCGGTGGAGGCAAGGGCGGCCACGAAAGAAAGCACGACCCAACGGCGCAACGGGAACGCGGACGCACTGGCGATTCGCGCGAGAACCGCGTGAGGGCTCTTGGCGACCACGTGCGCGACACTCGTTGCCGAAGCGCGGAGGGCAAAGACCGTTACGGCGAGGCCGAAAAACGCGCTTGCCAGGCCCCGTACGAAGGGACCCACGAGCGGCCGAGCACCTCGTCCAGGTGCGCCCCCGAAGACACGTGATGGAGCGAATCCGAATCGGGTCTCGAGGAGGGTGCTGGTGCCTGCTACGACCGCCACGAGCAAGACCAGTGGAAGCGACGTGGACAGCACCGCGAGCACCACGTGTCGAGCCGCGAGCACCGATGGGTCAGGGGCGGCGAGCGCGCCGTACGCGATCGCGGCCGTTATCCCGTCGCGAAAGTCCGCGGCGACCACCAAGGCGAACGTGGGGAGCACGAGGACGGCCGCGAGGAGCGAGAGGGCCGCGCCGAGCGACCCTGAAGCCCCGAAATCTCCTTCGCGCCGCGCCTTTTCGAGGCGTTTCGGGGTCGGCGGGAGGGAGCCTGCGCTCATCGTCCTTTGGCGAGTTTCTTCGGGGCAGGGGCCTTCGAGGACTTTGGCTTCGTCGCGGGCTTCGGCTCTTTGGCCTTCGCGGCTTCGGCTACCTTGCGTTCTTCGGCGCGTCCTTCGGCGACGATCTCGAAGAGCTTCTGGGAGAGCTCCCGCATGCCTTCGCCCGTAGCGGCCGACACGAGGTGAAGCTTGATCTTCTTTTTGGCGAAGCGGGCCTTGAGCTCCGGATAGGCATCGCGGACCTCCGAGATGTCGGCCTTCGCGAGCGCTACGATGGTGGGCCGCTTCGCGAGCTCGGGATCGAACGTACGAAGCTCTTTCTTCAGGGCATCGTAGTCGGCGACGGGCTCGCGTCCTTCGCCGGGATCGAGCGTAATGAGGTGCAAGAGGGCCCGAGTACGCTCGACGTGCTTCAGGAAGCGGAGCCCGAGGCCCGCGCCTTCTGCGGCGCCGGGAATCAGGCCGGGGATGTCGGCGATGACGTACGAGGCCTCGTCGTCGATGCGCACCACACCGAGGTGCGGAACGAGCGTCGTGAAGGGGTAGTCGGCCACCTTGGGCCGAGCGCGGGAAACCGCGCGTACGAAGGTCGACTTGCCGACGTTCGGGAAGCCGAGGAGCCCAACGTCCGCGAGGACCTTGAGCTCGAGTCGAAACTTCTTCTCTTGCCCGGGCTCGCCCGGATCGGCCCTTCGCGGCGCGCGATCTTGCGGCGTGGCGAAGTGCATGTTGCCTCGGCCCCCCCGGCCCCCTTGCGCGACCACCGTGTCGACCTCGCCCTCGGTGAGGTCGAAGAGAAGCTCGCCGCTCTCCACGTCGAAGACTTGGGTACCGACGGGGACGCGGCAGACGAGGTCTTCCGCGCCGCGTCCGTAGCAGTCGGCGCCTTGGCCGTTTTCGCCGTCTTTGGCGCGCAGCGTGTGGGCGTACGTGAGATCGAGCAGGGTGGAAAGGCCCGAATCCGTTCGGAAAACGACGTTTCCGCCGCGTCCACCGTCGCCTCCGGACGGTCCGCCGAACGGGACGTACTTCTCCCGGCGAAAGGCCACGGCGCCATTTCCGCCGCACCCGGCGTGGACCTTCACTTCGCAGACGTCGACGAACTTCACGGCGCTCTCTTGCTTTCGGCGGCCTGAATTTCCGCGCTGACACGGTCGCCGCGCTGGATTTTCAGGCTTCTCCGCCCACTTCTACTGCGAAAAAGGCCCGGCTTTCCAGCTAAGATGCGCGGCACGATGAAAGACGTGCTCGTGCGGTTCGGCGTCGCCATGGAAAATTCGCTCCTGACGGAGCTCGACGCCATCGTCGAGGCACGCGGGACGACCCGCTCGGAGATCCTCCGCGACTTGGTTCGCGCCGAGGTCTCGAAGCAAAAGGTGCGCAAGGGTGAGCCCGCGGTGGCGGCCCTCACGTTGGTGTACGACCACCACGTGCGCGACCTCACCGAGCGGCTCACCGAGATCCAGCACGGACTGGGGGACGCCGTACGTTCCACCATGCACGTGCACCTCGACCACGACCACTGCCTCGAAGTGGTGGTGATGCGCGGCCCGGCGGATGTTTTGAAGGGGGCGGCGCAGCGCATGTTGGCCACGCGTGGCGTGAAGCAAGGCGGGCTCGAGATCGTGACGGACGTGTCGCGAAGCGAGCCTGGGCTCGTTCATGCCCACGTGCACGAGCACGACGGCCACACCCACGCGCATCCGCACCACCACCATTCGCACGACGAGCACCACCCGGGCGACCACACGCACGACCACGATCCGGTGGCGGAAACGGCCCAGGGAGCACCTCGGCGCGGCGGGCGAAAATGATCCATCGAATCCACCACTTGAACTGCGGCACGATGTGTCCGTTCGGAGGTGGGCTCGTCAGCGGTGGACCGCTGACGGAGCCTGCAGAGCTGGTCTGCCATTGCCTCTTGGTGGAGCGTTCCGACGGCCTCGTGCTCGTGGACACGGGCTTGGGTCTCGCCGACATGGCTTCTCCGAAAGCCCGTCTTGGACGTTCGTTCGTCGCGCTTACGCGTCCCCGCTTCGACGCGGAGGACACGGCCATTCGCCAGATCGAGCGTCTCGGCTTCGATCCCCGCGATGTTCGGGACGTGGTCGTGACCCACCTCGACCTCGACCACGCCGGCGGATTGTCCGATTTCCCCGCCGCACGGGTGCACGTGTTTGCTCCCGAGCACCGCGCCGCAACGAGCCCACCCACGTTGGCCGAGCGTCATCGCTACCGGGCGGCGCAATTCGCCCACGATCCGAAGTGGGTCGTTCACGAGCTCGCGGGCGAGTCCTGGGAAGGCTTCGACGCCGTTCGCGTGCTGTTCGACGACGTGCTTCTGGTGCCCCTCACCGGTCACTCTCGCGGTCACTCGGCCGTGGCAGTCCGCAACGGCGAGGGCTGGCTTCTGCATGCCGGCGATGCGTACTTCCACCAGAACGAGATGCGCGAGCCGCCTTCCTGTCCGCCGGGGCTCGCGCTTTTCCAGGTCGCGCTCTCGTTCGATGAGCGGACGCGTCTCGAAAACCAACGAAGGTTGCGGGCTCTCGTGGCGGAAAAATCCCACGTCCGCGTGTTCTCCGCGCACTCGCCGGAAGAGCTCGCACGGCTCGTTTCGCTCTGAGCTTCGGACGGGCCCGGATCAGGGTATTCGGGGCGCAATCGTGGAACCACGCGACGTGCCCGATCGCATTAGGGCGCTCGCGATGAGCGGCGCCACGCTGACGCAGTCTTCGGGGGAAATCTGCGCGCTGCCGGGATGCGAGTCGGTGCCGCGCACGCTGGAGAAAACCCCGGAGGCACGAAGCTTCGCCAGGGAGTCGCCTGGCAGCACGAGATGGCTCGCGACCGCGTGCACTTTCGACGCGCCCGCGGCGAGGTAGGCCCGGCCCGCTTGGATGAGCGACGAACCGGTGCGGATCATGTCGTCGTAGACCACCACCTCGCGCCCGCTCACGTCGGCGTTGATGCCGGTGACCGAGAGCGCGCCCGAGGTCGAGTTGCGCTGTTTGTAGACGAAAGCGGGCTCGACCCCGAGCGTGCGGGCGAGGCTCTGGACCCACTTGGCGCGGCCTGCGTCGGTGGCGCCGAGCACGTAGGGTGTGCTGCCCATCGTCCGCCTTACGAGCTCGGTGATGATCGATGCACCATACAGGTGATGCGTCGTGTGCTCGTCCTCGAAGTAAAATTCGATTCCATCCGTGTGGAGGTCGAAGAGGTAGACGCGCGAGCCGCCTTCGCACTGGGGGATCGACGAGATGAGCCGAGCGCGGGTCTTCGCCGTGACGACCTCTCCCGGATAGACTGCGCGCTCCATCGTCGCGTAGCCGAAATACGGGATCACGATGTCGAGGGAGCGGGCACCTGCTCGCGAGATCGCGCATCCGAGGTCGTAGACCTCGAGCCAGTCGAGGTCGTTCGGGGTTCCCCCGAGGAGCACCACGTCGCGGCCCCAGGCGTCGGACATGAGGCGCAAATAGCGCTCGCCGTCGGGGAAGGTCTTGCGCTCGACCTCGCCGCGCTCGAAATGACCCTCGGCCAAGAACGCGGGCTCCAGGTACTTGTAAGATGCAATCGTATAGAGGAGCTTCTTGCTCATGCGTAGTACCTCGAGTCGGTCGTTTGCAGCGCGCTTCGCCGGCCGTTCAGTCGTTCCCCGGAAGGATGGACCCGCGATCGGCGGACAGATCCGCGAGCGTTGCGGGCGCCACCTCGGCGCGTGACCTATGAATGGAGTGGGCCACCTCGCGGGCTTGGCGAATGCACTCGGGGATGCCCACACCGTCGTAGCCGTTGCCCGCGACGTGGAGGCCAGGCGTTCGCGCCAGCAGCGCCTTCAGAGCCTTCATGCGGCCCAAGTGACCGAGGCGCGGCTGCGGGCTTGCCTTCGCATAGCGGAACACGCGCGCGAAGATCGGCTTGCCCTTCAGGGGCAAAAACGCGCCAATCTCGCGTTCGGCGAGCGCGGCGAGCTCCTCGTCGGTTTTCGTGAGCCAAGACTCGCGGCCGTCGCCTCCGAAGAAGACCCGCAGCAACGCTTGCCCGCTCGGGACGCGGTGCTCCCACTTGGAGCCGACCCATGTGCTGGCCAGTGCGGCACGTCCCGCGGAGCGCGGCACGATGTAGCCTGCGGCGTCGAGAGGGTGGTCGATGTCCTTGCGCTTGAACGCGAGAAAAACGGTGGCCGTCGACGCGTAATCGAAGCCAGAAAAGGCCTCGTCGAACGCTGCATCGAGTGTGGCGAACACGTCCCGCGCGGCGTAGGCCGGTCCGGTGAACACGACATGGTCGGCGAAGAGGCGTCCGGCGCCCTTGGCGAAGACGCGAAAACGGCCGCGTGGATCGCCGTGCTCGGTGCTCGTGATGGCCGAAACCTTGGCTCCGACGCGGATCTCGGCGGCGATGCGGTGGGCGAGATTCAAGACGAGATCGCCCATGCCGCGCTTGAGGGACAGGAACGCCGAGCCACCTCCGGTCTTCTTGCCTTTGGTCGCTTTTTTGCGGGCCGCGAGCTGCGCCCGCATGGCCAAGATGAGGGAGCCGTAGCTCTTTTCGGCGGCGACGAGCTGGGGAAACGCGGCGCGTACGGAGATGTGGTCCGCTTCGCCCGCGAAGATGCCGCCGAGGAGCGGCCCGGCGAGGCGATCGGCGAGCTGATCACCGAAGCGTCGCGTGAGGAACGCGCCCACCGTTTCGTCTTCGCCCTCGAACCACGCGCGGCTCGGGACGGCGAGCTCGAGACCCATGCGGAGCTTCGCATCCCACGTGAAGAGCTCGGACGCGGCGATGGGGCCGACCTCGGTCGGTACACCGAGCATCACGCCTTCGGGCATCGGGTGAAGCTTGCCTTCGTGGGCGATGTAGACCTTTCGGTTGTCCGGCAGGGTCTCGATGATCTCGTCCGCGAGGCCGAGCTCCTTCACGAGGTCGGTCGCGTAGGGCTTCGTGGCGACCCAAGAGTCCGGTCCGCCGTCGATCAAGAAGCCCTGGTGGTGCATCGTGACGATGTTGCCGCCGAGACGCTCTCCGCCTTCCAGGACCACGATTTCGAGGTCCTTCGTGGCCTTTTCGAGCGCGTACGCTGTGGTGAGGCCCGTGATGCCCCCACCCACGACGATCACGCGCTCTTTTCGTTTCATGGGGCTCCGGGGGACGCTTCAGGGGCGAGGAAAGGCGTGATCACGTTCATGAGGGCGCGGACGAAGGCGTCGTCCGCGTTCAAGGACGCGGTGCGGGAAAAACCAAGCGAAAGTGCTTCGGCCCAGCCGAGAGCTTCAATATCGAGATCGTAGAGGATCTCTACGTGGTCGGCTAAAAACCCGACGGGCGCCACGAGCACACGGGTCTGTCCGGCGGCCTTTTGTGCCTTCATGACCGTGTGAAGGTCCGGGCCCATCCACTCGATCGGCCGTCCGCCCGGGCCGCTGCTCATTCCCTGGCTTTGGTAGCTGAGGACGAAGCGGCCTGGTTTCCGTTTCACCATGGGTTCGAGCGCCGCGGCAGCGGCATGTGCCTCGGCGTCGTACGGATCTCCCGCGCGCACGACGGCCGTGGGCAGGCTATGGGCGCTCCACACGACCGTGGTCGTGGCGAGCTCGTCGTCCGGTACGTTCGCCAGAGCCGCGTCCACACGCGAGGCGAAGAGCTGGAGGAGGGCGGGCTCACGACCCCAGTTTTCGGGGCCCCGAGTGCGGCCGTTCGGAACGAGCTCGGTGACCGCTTCGCGGACGGCCTGCACGTAAAGCGGGGCCGAGTGCTGCGCGAGGGGCACCACGACGAACTCCTCGACGCCAAGCGCCGCGAGCTCCTTCACGACATCCTTCGGATACGGCGAAAAGAGCCGCCCACACGCCTGAGCCGGAAGGCCCGTCGCACGAGAGAGCTTCTCGGCCACTTCGCGCGTGATGGCGTTCAACGGAGACTGTCCGCCGATGGCCTCGTACCGACGCGTCACCTCGTGGAGAAGCTCCGCCGAGGGCGCATGACCACGCCGAATGTTCGTGAGGAAAGTAGGCAATTCGTCGAGCGAATCGACCGTGCCGTGAGCAATGACCACAAGACCTACGCGACCCATAAAGCTCCTTCAAAGCCGCTGTTTTTCAGAAAGCTCTCTGAGGAGGAGGCTGGATGATTTTCGCCAAGACCAAGCGCTGGCAAGGAGGGACGCGCGGAACGGACTCCTGTCCGTGAGCACGCCCGACGCCGCCAGCGCGAAGGTATTGGCGAAAAGCACCAGCCTCCTAGCGGCTGCTGGTGCGATGCACGAAGTCCACGACGGCTTTCACGGTATCGACCGGGGTGCCCGGCAAAATGCCGTGCCCGAGGTTGAAAATGTGGCCTGGACGACCGTTTGCGGCCTCGAGGACGCGTGCCGCGTGCTTCTCCGCGATCTCCCGGGGGGCGAAGAGCACCGTGGGATCGAGGTTGCCTTGGGCGCCGCGGTCGTGGCCAATCTTCTCCCAGCCCTCGGCGAACGGCGTCCGCCAATCCAGGCCGAGCACGGTGCCGCCGGCTTTCCTTTGGAGGTCGAGCAGGTGGTAGGTGCCGGTTCCGAAGTGGATGACCGGAACCCCAAGAGTTTCCACGTCTTTCAGGATGTGGGAGACGTGAGGGGAGATGTGTTCTTCGTAGTCGGCGCGAGAGAGCTGGCCTACCCACGAGTCGAAGAGCTGCACGGCATCCACGCCCGCGGCGACCTGCGCGCGAAGGAAGCGGCGAACCACCTCGGAGAGCTTGCTCATGAGCAGCGAGAAGGTCTCGGGCTCGGAGTACATGAGCGACTTGGTCTTGGCGAAGTGGGCGCTCTTTCCCCCTTCGATGAGGTAGCTGGCCAGCGTGAAGGGTGCGCCGGCGAAGCCGATGAGCGGCACGTTCAGCTCTTTTTTGAGCATGCGAATGGCGTCGAGCACGTAGCCGAGGCCGTCGTCGGGCTCGATCACCCGAAGGCGATCGATGTCCGCCTTGTTCGACACGGGCGAGAACACGACGGGCCCTTCGCCTTTGGCGAAGTCGAACGGAGCGCCCATGGGCTCGAGCGGCAGCAAGATGTCAGCGAAAAGGATCGCCGCATCCATGTTGTGCGCCATCGGCTGAAGGGTGACCTTCGTCGCGAGCTCGGGATTTTTGCAGAGCTCGAGCATCGAGTGCTTCTCGCGCAGGGCTCGGTACTCCGGCATGTAGCGGCCGGCCTGCCGCATCATCCAAACGGGGGTACGTTCGGTCTTTTCACGGCGGCACGCACGGAGAAAAAGGTCGTTTTTCATCGAGGGCGCCTAGCTTAGCCGAAATCGGAGGATTCGGCGCCCGCGATGACGCTTCCCTACTTCGAGAGAAAATAGGCGGCGAGCGCGACGAGCGCGGCTGCGACCACGGCGACCACGGGCCAAGGGAAGGGCGTCTCCACCTTGGCGATGGCGTCTTCCTTGGCGCTTGCTGCGGCTTTGGGTTTCGCGTCGGCCGTCTTCGCCAGCGTCGGCTTGGGAGCCGCCTTGGCCGAAGAAATCGAGGGCTTTACGCTTTTGGGCACGCTCATGGCTGTCGCGGGCTTCGCGTCGACGTCGGGTGAGCTCGATGCGGCTTCGGCGGCTTTGTCTTCGCGGGGGGCGGGCCCACGGCCCTTCTTCTTCTTTTGGGCGGCCGTGACCTGCTCGACGCGGGCCTTCTGTTTCTGCCGCTTTTCTTCGGTCTTTCGGCGGTTTTTGTCCTTCCGCGCGGCGCGTTTGGCTTCGTCCTCTTTCGAGACGGGAGCCTCGAGGGTGAGAGCAGCCCGCTTCGCGGCAAGCTCCAACGCGATGTCGCGCGCCCCAGGCGAGGCGGCTACCGAGCCGTCGTCGCGAGCCGCACGAGCGGCCTTTTCCTTGGCTTCGCGCGCGGCCTTGGCTCTTTGGGCGTCTTCACGCTCTTTGGCTTCACGAGCGGCCTTGGCCTTGATGGCTGCAGCCTCACGTTCCTTGGCTTCGAGGTCGGCCTTGGCTTTCGCGGCTGCCTGTTCGAGGTCGGCTTTGGCTTTTGCTGCTGCCTGTTCGAGGTCGGCTTTGGCCTTGGCTTTTGCGGCTTCTTCGCGTTGCTCGGCGTCGAGGTCAGCCTTGGCCTTTGCGGCCGCTGCCTGTTCGAGGTCGGCCTTGGCCTTGGCTTTTGCGGCTTCTTCGCGTTGCTCGGCGTCGAGGTCGGCCTTGGCCTTGGCCGCAGCGTTTTCACGCTCTTTGGCGTCGAAGTCGGCTCTTTTCTTCGCCTCGGCTTCTTCGCGTTGCTTGGCGTCGAGGTCCGCTCTGGCTTTAGCGGCTGCGGCTTCTTCGAGGTCGGCTTTGGCTTTCGCGGCTGCGGCGTCTTCGCGCAGTTTGGCGTCGAGGTCGGCCTTGGCTTTCGCGGCCGCGGCTTCTTCGAGGTCGGCTTTGGCTTTTGCGGCGGCAGCGTCTTCGCGCTGCTTGGCGTCGAGGTCGGCCTTGGCTTTGGCGGCTGCGGCTTCCTCGAGGTCGGCTTTGGCTTTCGCGGCTGCGGCGTCTTCGCGCAGTTTGGCGTCGAGATCGGCCTTGGCTTTAGCGGCTGCGGCTTCTTCGAGGTCGGCTTTGGCTTTGGCGGCCGCGGCGTCTTCGCGCAGTTTGGCGTCGAGGTCGGCCTTGGCCTTTTCAGCAGCGGCGCTTTCGCGCTCTTTTGCTTCTTTTGCTTCGAGGTCGACCTTGGCGGCCTCGGCCGCGACCTTCATTCCTGCTTCGCTTGCGCGATCGGCCAGGTTCGGATCGGACGACCATCCCGTCTCGAGCGACTCGAGGGCGATGGCGGACGATGCCGCGGGTTTCGGCACCGAAGTCGAGATGCGGGGCATCTCGAATTCCCAACCGTCCTCGATGTCCTCGAGGTTTTCGTCTTCCTGCTCCGCCTTGCTCACGGCGCGGTGCTAGTCGTGCGGCGCCGGGTAAGCAAGGCCGGAAGCACGACAGAAGCATGAGAGAAGGTCGAGGCGAGCCTGCGCGGAGCCGACAAATCCCTCCGCTTTTGCATTTTTCGGCGAAGTCCGTGCGGAACCGCACACTTTCGCGTACATTTTGACAGTCCGACATGGCTTGCCCGAACCGAGCTCCGTTCCCTTCACGTTGCGGTTCCCGCGCTCTGGCGAAGGCCGCTCTGACGACCGCCATCTTCCTGGGAGTCGCCGCGTCGTCCTCGTCGGCTTCGGCCTTCTGCCGCAACTCGACCTGCAAAGACACGGACAAGAAGACCTGTCTCAAGGACGAGAACGGCTGCGTGAGCGAAGGCAAGCCGCTCTTCTGGCCGACGTCGTGCATCGAGTTTCACATGAACCGCGATGGCACGCAGTTCCTCGACATCACCGAGTCGCGTACCGCCATCATGAAGTCGTTCCGCTCGTGGAGCGCGGTGGACTGCGGCAACGGAAAAACGGCCAGCATGACGTTCGTCGCCCTCGAGGACATCGCCTGCAAGCGCGCCGAGTACAACCGCACCGGCAAGAACGTGAACGTGATTCTTTTCCAGGACAACGACTGGAAATACCGCGGCATCGACGGCACCTTGGCCAAGACCAACGCCACGTTCGACACCGAGACCGGCGAGATCTTCGACGCCGACATCGAGATCAACACCGCCTTCAACAAGGTGACGACCTCGGACGAGGCCGGAAAGATCCAGTTCGATCTCCAGGCCATCCTCACGCACGAAGTTGGTCATTTTCTGGGCATTGGGCACTCCGCCGAAGAGCGCGCGACGATGTTCCCCTCGTATTCGCCCGGAACCGTGGCGATTCGACAGCTCAGCACGGACGACAAGGCCGCCGTGTGCGCCGCCTACCCGCCGAACAACGGTGTAAAGTGCAACCAAGAGCCGCGCGGGGGCTACAGCGCCACGTGCGACGACACGACCGGGGCCGCGGCCGATCCGGCCGGAGGGTGCTCGATCTCGTCTTCGGCTTCGCCCGTTTCACCCGTTTCAAGTGAGGCCAGCACGACGGCCGTGTTCGTAGGGTTGCTTTCGTTCGTATCGTTCGCCTTTGGACGCCGGGGCTTTCGGCGTCGCTTTTCGTTGGAGCGCTTCCCATGAGACTCAAACTCCCGCTCGTTCTCGCGTTCGCGGCCATGGTGTCCGCGTCCACCGTTTTTGCGGGAGGTTGCTCCAGCACGCCCGCCACGGAAGACGGTGGCACCAGTGCACGCATCTGCACGCCGGGCTCCTACGTCTTCTGCCGCTGCGCGAGCGGCAAAGAAGCCACCAAGCTCTGCAACGAAGATGGCGCCACGTTCGGCGCATGCCAAGAGGGTGAGAACCGCCCGTGCACCGAGCAGCCGGACCCGAACACGGGCGATTCCGCCGTGCCCCAGCCCGTCGATTCCAGCGTGCCGTCGAGTCCGGCCGCCGAGTCGTGCGACGGTCAAAACATTGCACTAAACCCGAGCGTCGAAGTCTCGATTAGCGCCGACACCACGAATGCCAAGGACGACGCCAAAGGCGAGGGCGCGTGTGCCGGTGGGGCAAGCGCTCCGGACCATGTGTATGCCTTCACCGCCCCGGCGACCGGAAAGCTTACGGGCACCATCGTCCCGGAAGCCAAGTTCGCGCCGATTGCCTACATTCGTACGGCGTGCGCCGACGGCGCCCAAGCGGTTTGTGTCGCGGGGCTTGCCCCCGGACAAACGGCCTCGGTGAGCGCGAACGTCATCAAAGGCAAAACCTATTACCTCATCGTGGACGGCGCCGGCGGCGGGAACCAGTCTGGCAAGTACACGCTCAAGTTCAAGCTGGATCCCGGCTTTTTCTGCGGCGACGGGGACGTGAACGACGGCGAGACCTGCGACGACATCAACAAGGTCGAGGGCGACGGTTGTTCGAACGATTGCCGCGGCAACTTCAATGGCAATCCGGATTCTGCCAAGTCGTGCCCAGGCCAGCCGGTGCACGTTTGGGGCACGACGGCCGTGACAGGTACGGGCACCACGACGAACTTGCCGAGCACGTGGGCCGGGCCGGGCACCGACTGCACCGCCGTTAGCACAGTCAACGTTGCCGAAGACCACATCTATGCCGTGACTGCCCACCGAACGGGGACGATGACCGTCGCTACCACTGGGGCGACTTACAACGTCATTCTGAGCGCACGGACAGACTGTATGAACGCGGCAACTCAAGGCGCGACCATGTGTGCCAACAACGCTGGGAGCAGCGCGCCCCTTGACGAAACCATGTCGTTTCCGGTCGTTTCGGGTCGCACGTATTATGTGGGCGTGAGCGGTGCTGTTGGCGCCGACGGGAACTACACCGTCAGCTTCCGGATCCCGTGATGAAGCTCACCCATCGCAAGCTTCGTTTCGCCGGCGCCATGGCTCTTGCTGCCGCCCTCGTCGTGGCGTGTAGCTCCACACCCACTGCGCCGACCAAGACCGACTGCAAAGCGGGCGACGCCTACTACTGCCGTTGCGCCGACCGCCAAGAAGGTACGCGCGTCTGCAACGACGACGGCTTCACGTACGGCCCGTGCGAGCCTTGTTTTCCCATCGATCCGCCGCTTCCCGAAGAGGACGGCTCCTTCCCAGACGAAGACGTCTTCGTTCCACCACGCGACGCGGGCGATGGCGGGGACGCGGGACCTTGCCCGAACGGCACGGTGGATCCGGGCGAAGAGTGCGACGACGGAAACCGCACGGCCAACGACGGCTGCAGCACCACGTGCACACTGCAAGCCGGTCCCACCACCGGTGACAAGTGCCCCGGAATGGCCGTTCATGTTTGGGACAAGCCCGTGGTTTACACCGGCACGACGATCAGCGCGATTGATGACTACTCGGCTTCACCAGACTGCACGGGCAACGGATTTGGCTCGCCCGATCGGGTGTTCGCCGTAACTGCGCACAAAGTCGGGATGATGCGCGTCGCAACAACCGCCGCGAATTTTCCTCACATGATTTACCGGGCTGACACCTGTTCGCCAGTTGGACGCACCTTTACGCACGCGGCCTGCTCGAACGTTGCGGCAAACGGCAATGAGACCCTGACGTTTTCGGTGACCGCCGGAACTACGTATTTCGTAGTCATTGATGGGGGCGCGCCCGGACAACAACAAGGCAATTTTACCGTCACTTTCAGCATTCCCTAAGGACACTAGAGCTATGCACCCCAAGCAGATTCGGCGACCCGCGACAGCGGGCATCGTCAATGCCGCGTTGAGTCTCCTCCTTGCAACTGCGTGCAGTTGACTGTGGTTCCTGGGTGCAGCACATTTGGATCTGCCACCAACCCAACCGATGGCGGGCCGGATGGAAGCACCACTCCACCGGGAGTGCTGGATGGCTCACTACGACCATCACTCAATCTGGAGACTCGGAATGTCAAGGTCCGGCGTGGGGCGCAAGTAACCCTGCCGTTTCAGGTCACACCTGCTGGCCTCAAAACAACCGTAGCTATTCAACCTCAAATTCCAGGTGTGGCCGTACTGCCGATATCGATCGACCAAGACGGAAAGGGGATCGCAACGCTCACCGTCGACCGCACAACCCCGACGAAGACTTTTACACTAAGCGCTGTCGCGATTGTGGAAGGGGTTGAGTCCTTGGCCGTTCGCGTCGACGTGGAAGTGGAGGGACTGCCGGGAGATATCGACGATAGCTTCGGTGATATGGGTCGAGTGGAAGAGTCGGCTTCGAACTTCGTTGTTACATCGTCGGTGCTGATGCCTGACGATGGGATCCTTCTGGGGGGCTCGGATTCTGTCGGCGCGTTCGTTCGACGAATCTTGCCAACAGGCAAAGTAGATCAGGGCTTTGGAGTCGCAGGGACGTGTAGGTTCCCACAGCCGTATGCCACGGTGGGAAGTTCGGTGGATTCGGTTGGAAGGTCAGAAGGCGTTGTTCTGGCGGGATTGCGATCCGCCACCGAAAGTAGCGTTTTTCGCATTGATGGGGCCTGCCAGCCCAAGAAACTGGCCGCGTTTGGCGCCGAACAAGTGTCCGTCAACTATGTCGGCCAACGGGTTGCTCCGAATCGAATAGTGGTTGGCGGGCAGACTAGCGGTGGGTTGGGTACGCTGGCTGCGCTGGACGTAACAACCGGACAGATTGAAACCGGATGGGGCACGAGTGGACGGGTCACGCAGGCTGCTGGCGTGATGGTGGACTTCGTCGCCGGCGCCACAGATATCGCTTTGATGAAGGTGACAGACAAGGCTGCAGTCTTGTTTCAGTATTCGGACACTGGAGTGTTGATTCGACCTCGCGACGTTGTTCTTTCCACGAATACCGTCTTTCTCGGTGGTGCCTTGATTGGCATGGTCTATCACTTCGCGCTGTTCGACCTTACGGATGAGTCGATGTTTCTAATGCGCTTTGACGCTTTGGCAGACAAGTACGACACGTTTGCCCCACGAGTGACGGGCCGCTCGCGTCAAACAACCATTTGTCGCTGTCTCACGCAGCTCGCAGATGGACTTGCTGTGGCGACTACCGTGCCAAAGGAGCGAGCAAAGGCTGGCGCTCCGTCTGTTCTTGTTACCAAGCTCAGTCAAACGGGAGAGCTTGTCGAAACCTTTGGTGTTTCAGGAAATGTAGAAGCTCGAGTGGCCCCTCAAAGTGCTCAAAGCTCCACGCCAATAGCGATCCTCAAGCAGAAGTCGGGACGCATCGTTGTCGCTAACTCTTTCGTAGGGCTTGGGAACAATCAGGGAGTCTCTCTGACCCGGATGTGGCCATAGGAGGATGCGCGAGTTGGTCCGAGGTGCCGCAGGTGTGGGGATGGCGCTTGTCGCCACGGTGCTTTTCCCGCACCTGGCGGAGGCGCGCGAGGAAATCCCTTTTCCCTACGGCGCGCCACGGTATGTCTCGGAGGCGCAGGCTCCTACGGCGGGGCTCGTCGTGGTTCCGGAGAGCGTGGGCCCGGGGGCCAATGTGCCTCTCGTGGTGTTTCTTCATGGCCTGAACCAGGATGGGCCGCTCCACAAGTGGCTCGGGGCCAAAGGCACTCCGGACATTGGCGTGGTTCTGGAGCGCCTCCAGACCCAGGGAAAAACGGCGGGTTTCGTGGTGGCGGCGCCGAGCCAAACCCGTGACGCTTCGCGTCCCTGGGGCATGTGGCAAGGCTTCGATCTTGGGGACTTCGTTCAAAAAGCCGAAGCCGCTTTGGGAACCCGGGCGCACGTCGATCGCTCCAAGATCATCGTGCTCGCGCACTCGGGAGGTGGGTGTAATGTGCATGGAAGTGCCCTCCGAGCGGCGAGCTCGCGGGCTCCGGCGCCTTACGCGGTGGTCCTCGCCGACACGTGCTTCGATCGTGGCGTGGCCGAGACGCTCCTTCTCGCCGCGCCTTCCACCCGAGTTCTCTCGTACTTCCAGACGCAGTCGTGGGAGCGCGAGTTTGGTCCGTTCCGCGCGTCGTTTTTTGCCCATCGCGAAGTGGGTCCCCAAGATCGCAGGTTCGTCGAGGTGCCGCTTCGTGGCTACGGCGCGCACGACCGCATCTTCACCGTCGCAGTCGAGCGCGCGTTCCCCGAGCTCTTGCCCGTCGCCGCAGCGCCCGTCGCCCCTTCGGTCGCGCAGGCCAAGTAGCGTAGCTCGAGTGTCTCCCCGCCGGACAGGTGGCGAACGCGCTCGAAAGGTCTCGCAACCTCGATGGGAAGGCGATCGTTTGCTACTCTCTTCGAACGTGAGCCCACCCGTTCGAAAGCTCTTTGCGACGACTCTCTTGCTCGCGTGCGCCGCCGCGGCGTGCAGCTCCGAGCCGGACCCTGCGCCCACGCCCGCAGCTACGGGATGCGCGGCCGAGAAACGCGCCGATGCGTTCCAGCCCGGTCTCAAGAAGATCGCCCCGAGTGGGCTCGTGGTGAGCTTGGTCGACGCGACTCCTGGACCGCCCGCCAAAGGCGACAACACGTGGACCTTGCGCCTCACCGACGCCACGGGCGCTCCCGTCGACGGAGCCACGGTGACGCTCGTGCCCTTCATGCCGGACCATGGCCACGGCTCGGCCGTCAAACCTGCCGTCACGTTCACCGGAAGCGACGGCAAATACGGCGTCTCTCGGGTGTACCTCGCGATGGCCGGCTATTGGGAAATCACGGTCACCGTGGCGCGCGGGGCCACTTCGGACGAGACGCGCTTCGGCTTCTGCATCGACGGCTGACGCTCGAGCCCTCGCTTGGGCAAGTCACGGGCCGACGCAGCCGAACCCTTTGTCTTTGGTCCACTCGCGGGCCGCGGTTCGAATCTCCAGCGTCGGCATTCGGCTCGGAACGCCCGCGGCAAGATCTCCCGAGGCGACGAGAGCGTCGAGTACGTCGACGTCCACGGCGCGAAGAAAGACGCGCATGCGAACCGTCGTGGGCAGTCCGGGGACTCCATACACTTTCGTGACCGAGTGCACGAAACGCGGATCCCGTGGGTCGTTCGTAACGGCGGGCGGAAGCTTGGTGCCGGAGTGTTTTGCGCCCTCCCAAAGAAAGAGCACGGGCTTTCCACGCTCGTCCTCGAGGGTGTCCCCTAGAATCCAAAGATTCTTGTCGGTTTTGGCGGCCTCGAACAAGGCTTTTCCGGCGGGGACTTGGCCACTGGCGAGGAGCGTCGTGGCTCCGTCGTTGGCTTCGAGGGAGACCCACACGCGCCGGTCGTGCGTGGCGCCGCTCGGGAAATCGTGGCCCGCGAACGCGTTGTCGAGAGTGACGTCCACGTCGACGCCCGAAGGCGAGGGGCGCACGCACAGCTTGGTGAGCAACACGGCGTCGAGCGCGGCTTGTACACGGGCTTTTTGTTCGTCCGCGTGAGGGAATGGCGTGAGGGCGAGGTCCACTCCGGGCATCGAATGGTCGTGAATGCGCCGCACGGGAGCGCCATTCGTCGTAGCGGCTGGTCCGTCCCGGCCCTCCATATGGCACTTCCCGCACGTGAGCAGACTGGGGCCTTCCGCTCCGTAGACCGAGCCTTGCCATTCGGCGTACGTGCGCTCGAGCGCATCTCCCTTGGGAGTGACCACGTCGTGGCAGGCTCCACAGGCCGAAGCCGCGTCGCGCGACTCCCTATCGTGAAGTGCCGAATAGGCCGCCGCGTGGGGAGCGCCCGGGGAGGGATCACGAAGCCCCCCTCGCATGAGTCCGTCGCTGGCCGTTCGAACCGCTCCGCCGTGCACTCCCGTCACGGCGTCGATGCTGTGGCAGAAGATGCAGGTTACACCTTTGTGCTCCGTCGGGAGGGACTCGGCTCCCGTGCCTTCCGGCAAGAGACCGAGGCGCGCGGCGTACGGGGCGTGGCACCGGGTGCAGGTGTCTTTGGGGACGTCTTTGGCCTCGCGCAGCATCTTGCGGTTCATGGCCACGAAGATCGGATCCTCCGAGGCGTACGCGTGCATGCTGCC
>JAYUKI010000028.1:0-1848 GCA_043764595.1 Myxococcales bacterium
GTACTCGCCCACGAACGACAACGACGAGGATCGTCCGCACTTCGAGAATGGCTACTTCGACATCACGAGCAAGTACCAGCTCAAGTCGCAGGAGCTCCCGGGCTTCGGCGTGTCGGAGTGCGTTATTCTCGGCTTCTTCAACGGTTCGAGCTCGTTCGACTGCACCCCGGTCGAAGTGAAGTTCCGAAGCTCCTTCGTTCGCTTGAACGGCGACGAAGACTACGAGCCCTTCGAAGAGTCCCGCGCCCAACGTGACATCGTCGGCAACTGGGGCAACGCCGGAAACAACTTCAACCGCGAATACGGCGCCGCCCCGATCACGGCGTGGGATCCGCAGTACGGCTACACCGACGCGAAGACGAAGACCTTCTTCGCGGTGCACAACATCTGGACGAAGAGCCACCAGGGAAAGGCGTGCTCGAGCAACGAAGACAAAGACGCCGACGGCACTGCCGATGCCTGCTCGAACGGCACCACCGGGTACTCGGGCAGCAAAGGCTCGCAGTGCGACATTCACGTCGGAAAATGCACGCTTCCGGTTCGTGATCGCGAAATCAAGACGGTTGGTTACTGGCTCAACGCGGACACTCCGAACGACTTGACCGACCAGGTCAGCCCCGACGGAAAGACCATTACGCAGCCCGGTCCCATCGAGGAAATGACCATCACGTGGAACCAGCTCCTCCGCAACGCCGTCGCGACGCGACGCGAAGTGGAGTGCCGGCGAACGAAGGACGGCGATCGCGACGCGTGCCATTCTCAGTTCTTCGACGGCACCGGCCCCGCGGCCAAAGAGATGGTCGCGTTCGGCGGCTGGGGCGTCGACAAGGTGAAGGCTCTGCCCATCGACAAGGGCAAGCCGGTCATCACGACCTGCCACAACCCCGTGCGCGCCTACGATCCGGCGAGCTGCGGCGCGCCCGGTGACGCGATTCGCCTAGGCGACGTTCGCAAGAATTACACGATCTACTGGCCCTACGCTTCGCGCGCTCCGTACGGCGGCGTCGCCTCCATCGGCGCCGACCCGCTCACGGGCGAGATGCTCGGCGCGACGGCGACGATCATGGGACGCTCGGCCACGGCGGCCGCGGCGCAACAGCGCGACATCATCCAGCTTGCGATTGGCGACACCAAGGTCGAGGACCTCATCGTCGGTGGCCAAGCCCAGCGTTACGCGGACACCGTGAAGAACGGTCGCGTCAACGAGACGATGGCCCACGGCAAGACTCCCGCCGAGCACAAGGCGATTGGCGAGCACGTCGATCTCGATGCGGTCAAGGTCGCGACGGGCTCGGCGAGCCTCGGATTCGACGCCATGTCGCCCCAGGAGCGAACGCTGGCCCGCGCGAAGCTCCGCGCGAAAGACTCGCTCCTCTCACCGCGCCTTGCCGCGGCCGACCAGCGTGTCGCAGGGCTCTTGTCCCAAATCGACAAGTCGCCCCTCAAAGCGGAAATCGTCGACAAGAACCTCCAGCAGCTTGTCGCGCAGTCCGCCAATCAGCAGTCGAGCGTTTACCAATCGATCAAGACGTTCGCGCAGACCGACTCCAGTCGCATGCAGGACCTCTTCGATCGCTACCAAGCCTACCTCGGCAGCAAAGGCATCTGCTTCCACGACTCGGCGGCAGCGGCCGGCTCGGGCAGCATTTACCAGGCCGCCCTCGCGCCGTACTTCAAGAAGAAGTACGAAAACCTCGATCCCAAGGAGCGAGGCGTCAAGATCTACGGCGAGCTTCTTCGCGAGGCCGTGAAGGGCATCGGCTTCCACGAAATCGGCCACTCGATTGGCATGCGCCACAACTTTGCGAGCTCGTGGGACTCGCAAAACTACGCCCCGCAATACTGGCA
>JAYUKI010000029.1:0-6143 GCA_043764595.1 Myxococcales bacterium
CGAAGTGTCGTACGTCGTCGTGGCCTCGACGAGCGCCACCGGCGATGTTCCCTTGATGCGCGCCGCCACCACTCGGCTCTTGGCCGGATCGAGCGTAAATACCTCGCCGCGACCGAGTGGCGAAGACGTTTCGATCGTGTTCGTGGCGGCGCGGTAGTCGCTCGTCCACGTGGCGGGAGCGGGGCTTCCTGCCGCTCCACCGACTGTGACCTGCGTGGTACGGCCCGCTGCGGTGGCTGCCACATTCCATTGGGTAACTGCCGAATATCCCCCCGTCGTAGTGGTCACTCGTGACGGAAAACGGGCGTCGATTCCGTCGATCGGGTCCGCCGCCACCTCTGTGATCACGCTCGTGCCGTCGGGATACGTCACGTTCTGCCCGTTCGTCTTCGTGCGCTCCTCGGTCACGGTCTCTGTGAGGCCCGGCCCCGGACGCACGACCGAGGTCCAGAGCTCGGCGCGCTGTGGGAATGCATCGCTCGAGCGCTCGTCGATGAAATATGCCTGAGCTCGACCCGCCGCGCTCGTGATGTCGACGCGCCGCCCGTAAGGGGTAAATTGCGAAGCGAGGCGAATCCCGTCGGGACCGCCGGTAGGAGACACGTCCCGCACGAGCTTCCCGTTCGCGTCGTAGTCGTAATGGTGCGCGCCGCCCCGTCCGTCGATCATGTCGGTCAGAAAGCCCGCGGCGTCGTGCTTCACATTGACGGCTACGCCGTCCGGTCCCTTGACGCTCTTGAGGAAAGTGTCCGCAAGCGTGAGCACCGTCTTCTGTCCGAACGGAGCGGTGATCGTGACGGTGTCGTTCGTGCGCGTGAACGTCGTCGCGAGGCCGTCTTCGTTCGTGATCCTGGAGATACGGCCCAAGGTGTCATACTCGAGAGTCTCAAGTACGGTGCCCCGAAGCCGGTCGACCGTCCGCACATGACGCCCGTCGCGAATCTCGTGGAACGTGCTCCCCACGACGAGCCTTGAAGTGGCACTGGGCAGCGCGAATGTCCGAATGCTGTTGCTCGAAGCGCTCGCGCCGGCGGTGCTCGCGGCAACCGCCACCTCGCCCGTGCGGGTCTCGGCCATGTACTGGACCTGCCCGAGCTCGGTCCCTACGGCGACGTCTTGCGCACGCGGATCACGAGGGAGGACGGGGTTGTAATAAATGCCATACTCTTCCTGGGTTAGAAGGGACTTCCGATCTACGCGGCGAATCTGTTGGATACTGCTGTCGGCATAAAGGACGTCGTCGTCCTTGGTCATGAGGAGCTGCCGCGCGCCAACGATGTAGGTGTTGCCCGCAACGAATCCGCCGCGCGTCCGGGCATCGTCGACGCCAACGCGTCTTCCCACCCGCAATGAGCCGAAGCAATCCGGAAGGGGTGAGCTCCGAAATGCGTTGGGTGCATCCTGCAAGTACGAAGAGACTTCCGTTCGAACCTCGCGCGAGCCCTGTGGCGAATCCACCAAGTCGGGCTTCGCCGTTTTCGATATGTACGGAGTATCCCACCCGGTCTCCGCAGTCCGGAGCGCTCGATGTGCCGAGGATCGTGCGTAGCTTGCCCAGGGCATCGACGCGTCGTACGAGGCGAGGACCTTGCTCGATGAACGCGATGGTGTCGTCCTCCATCAGGATCGTCTGGAAGGGGTCCGTGAGCGGGTTCCAGGAGGCTGTTTCGCCCTCATCCGTGATCCCGCGCGTGTTCGGTACGCCGGCGACCACGCTGGCGATCCAAGCCCCGGTCGCCCTCGATAGCCGAACGATGATCCCTTCGCCTGTCGCGGTCACGATCAGGTCGCCGCGTCGATCGACGTTGATCGACGTGACGTTCGACAGGCTCAGGCTCGACGCGGGGATCTGGCGAGGGAGCGTCGCCGGCCAGCGCCCCATGGCCGGACCACCCGACACCGTGCCGAGGACGCCACTGACCGGATCGACGCTACGTATTCGACCTTGATAGGCAAAATACAGCGTTCCGTCCGGAGCGAACGTAAACGCCTCGAAGCTGCCGATGGCTCGCGCCCCCTTTGCGATGGCTCCGTCGGGGAGCTGCTCGCCGGGCCCAGTAGAGCCGCCCACGAGGAACTGCTCCGCAGGCTTTCGATACACTCGGCCGCCGCCACCGAGGAAGTACACCCCAGCTCCGGGATCCCACATTCCCTGTGCGGAGAGGTTCCAACCCCCGAGCCCCATCCCCACGGCGGCGCGATTCCCTAGCGTGAGCAAGTGGCGACGCTCGAGAAAAACCTCGCGCCCGGCCCGCTCTTGGCGCCCGATCGTGACTTGGCTCGCGAACCCGCCGAAGTCCCTGGTCGGGCCAATGCCAACTTTGTACACGTAGCGCACGACGACTTCGGTTTTGGCGCTCCCCTCCCACATGAATCCAAAGACGTCCCTGCGGTTCCAGCGGAACGAGAAGGAGTCATTCTTCCTGTAGGGACGCTCGTAGCGGTACTTCGCTCCGGCGACGAAGACGTCGACCTCGACCCGCTCCGGGTAGATAGGCAAGTCGCGCTCGTCGGTGAGGCGAAGGTCGAAGCTGAGGTTCGAGCCTTGGGTGCGGTCCGACCACGTCGAGAGGGAATACGGTGTCCCCGCGATGGCGATGGTCTCGCCGAGGATTTGATTTTGGCACTCGATGATCGACCCCTCCTGGACGCACGCATTCGGCTTGGCCCCGGAGCTTGGCTTGTCTTCGAGTGGGTCGACCGCGCCCTCGGGGAGCGGGAATCCCCAGTTGAGGTCCTTCGGACTAAAGTGATTCATTCGCACGCGCCAGAGCTTCTTCGGCTTCGCGCCCGACCCTTCCGAGCAGCTCGTCTGCCCGGCCGGGCAAACCGTTGCAAGGTACGCGGAGCCCAAGCTCGCGAGCTCACCGGGATCCCACGACAGGCCGACCGACGACTCCGGCGAAACGATGGCTTGCCCCGAAGTTGCGACACCAACGATTCGAATCACCTTCCCGCTCGGATCCGCGACCCAAGCAGAACGTTCAGTATCGTATGTTCCGGCCGGGACCGTCTCGCCCTCGGGCAAATCAAGGAAGTCGTCCAGGTAATACGAGAGCGACCTGTTGAAGGTGACGGGCTTGCCCCGCAGCTCCTCCACGGCCATCTCGACGGCGTACGTGTATCCGCTCGTCGGAGGCAGTGTGGCTGGCATCGCACGGACGGCTTCACGGAAAGCCGTGTACTCCGTCATTCGAATCTTGACCGCCCCGCCTGGCGCGCCAGCGGAGGTGATGGTCGTGTCCGGTGCGATGACGAGCAGAGGACGGCGTGAAGGCGTGGGATCGATGGCACTTCCCACGGAGCCTCCTCCGACCCGGCTCCCCCAAACGATCTGACTCGCGCTAGCCCCTTGCTGAACCGTCGTCACAGCAGGATCGAGCGGCACCAACGCCACGTCCTCCAACACGGCAAACTCGTGCCACGACGTTGGGGTAGTTCGTTCGGCCGGAAGGTGATCCTTCTCCGAGAGCTGGACCACGAGGGTGCCCCCGCCGTCGACCGCGAGCGCGTACGCGCCGTCGATTCCCGTGAGGACGCTCTTGTACTCCGGGTGGTCTTTGACGCGAACCTCGATACCCGCCTTCGTAGCAATCGTGCCGTCTTGGGCGAGCGCGCGTGCATAGCCGCGGATGACCGCGCGACGCCGCGGGGTGATGACCACTCCCGACTGGCCGCCCGATTGAGTCAGAAACGCCGTGGCCCCTTCGAACGTGGTGGGCGCCGACGGATCCGTGGGTCCCGGCGCGACGACTCCGCACCCGGGGATGCGCTCGTTCAGCACCCCGCGACGCGGATCACACGAGTCGCTCGTGCACGAATCTTGGTCATCGACCGAGCCGCGCAGCGGAGCCTCCGCGACGCACACTCCCGCAGCGTTGCAAAACTCGGCGCCTTCGCAGACATCTCGTTTCGTCCCGCACTCGCTCCGCGCAGGTCGCGGTGTCCCGCCTTTGCAGGCTACGACGCCAGTGCCCGTCCCGTCGCAGGCGCCACCGGTCATGCAACCGCCCGCCCCCGTGCAGACGCTCCCCGCCTTCTCGGCCCTCACGATCCCCGTGAGCGGATCGCACACCCCGCACACCTCGACCGGGCGCGTATCGCTCGAGCACACCCCGGATACACAACGATCGGTCGTGCACGCGTTCCCGTCGTTGCAGTCGCCATCCCTCGAGCACGCGCCTCCGGCAGGTTCGTCGTCACACGCCGCGAGCGCGAACACCGAAACGAGCAGCGCGAGCGCAGCGAGGGAAACACGAAGCCCGCGTCGGGCCGCAGCGTGGTGGCTTCGGTGAGTCATTCCCTGTTGCTAGCATCGTTCAAATGACGAGCCATATAAAGTACCGGCGCACGACAGCACATGAGACGCCCGACATGCGCCTGGAACCGCCCGAAGGTTTGGCGAGCGCCCGCGTCAACAAGCGTGCCGTCAAAAAGGCCCGGTGATTCGGGCGCGCGGGGAACAGCTACGCCACAAGTGGCGCGATTCACGCCACTGTTGGCGTGAATGCGGTGACGGCGTCCGGTGCACTATCTTTGGAGGCCGCATGAGGACGCAGGGTGGCCTTCGCGCGGCCCACTTTGCGCAGCCTCGCCGCCGGCATGCGACTCGCCCATGCCAAACAGGCCAAGAGCGTGGCGCCTCGATCATCGAACGAACGCACGCCGAAACCACGGCCTTCAGGGGCTTGGCCCAAGTGGTCCAAACCTTCAGCGCGCCCGCGAACGCCAGCGTTTCCTGGCCGTGTCCGGGTGAAGGCCTACCCCTTCGTGGCCCGGAGGTCGGCGAGGAGCTCCACGACGAGGTCGCGTAGGGCGACCATTTCTTCTTTCACGGCGGCTCGCTCGGTCGTGTCCGCTTTGGCGAAGGCTGCGAGCAGGCTCTTGCGGAACGGCGCGTCAGCGAGCTTGGATTTGACTCCGCTCAGCGTGCGCACGATGGCCGTCGTGCCGGTCTTCTTCTTGGCCTTTGGCTTCGTAGGGAGGTTCGCGCGCACATACGCTTTGGTGTCCCGGTACGTGAGCTTCATGGCAGTCACGTGCTGCGCGCCTTCGCGAAGCGCCGCCTCGCTGCGAAGCGGGAGCAAGAGATCTTTGCGCCCGGGCTCCAAGTTGCGCCACGCTTCGTCCTGAATGCGCTTGTCCAGGGCAGCAATGCGCACGCACGTATGGAGGGCTTGGAGCGGCAGCTTGAGCGTCGGGCCGCCCGCGCGTCCCAAGAGCTCGCGCCAAACCGGGTTGTCCCTTCGCCCTTCGAGTGCCGCGCTCGAGTCGTCCTCGAAGACGTGCACGAGGATCCATCATGCCGGTCACCCAAAACTTTCGGACCACCTGACAACAGGGGTTGTGGACTGTTGGGCCACGGAACGAGCGACCAAGGCCGAAGTCGTGTCATCATGGCGACGTGGGATATCGCGACGAGAACGAGGCCGCGCGCGCGAGGAACGAGGCCCTCGAGGACGAGGTACGTGCGCTCAGGGAAGAGAACGAGAGGCTGAAGCATCGGCCGCATCCGACCCCCGGCCGGGAACGGAAGAAGCCCTCGACACCGCAGGATCTCGAAGAGGTACACCAGGCATCTCTGCGACGTCAGGCCGACATTGTGAAGGCAAACGGCGGAGATCGAAAGACGTACGAGGAGCGGGTCGCCACCGCACAGACGAGGATCATCCTCGCCTCGGTGCTGGGCGGCCCGATTCTGGCTGCGATGATCATCACTTCGGCGTATTTCGCGACCGGCTTTCCGGAGACGGATCAAAGCGTAGCGGGCATCTTCACGGTGTCGGTTGCCGCCATTGCATTGCCGAGCCAGTTTCTCCGTCTCCGCTGGCCGTGGGTGCCGGTGGTGACGCGTGACCCTGTCACGAACGAGCCAATCTCCTCGATACGGTCACCGTTGGTGCAGCGCATCTTCTTCGTCGTGCCGCTGGTCCTCTTCCTGATCGGGGTGGGACTGCTGTTCGTTCAGGGCCGACGTCGACATCCTTCGAATGTGGACCATCACCGTGAGCCGGATGCCGTGGGAGTCCTTCAAGGAGAGCTCCGGCTGAGAGGTGCGCGCCGAAGAGTCCTCCGCTCTTTTTCAAAATCCGGGCACCGTAACCCCATGGAATCCTTCGGTTGACGCAAAAGTCCGGGCGCCC
>JAYUKI010000030.1:0-1846 GCA_043764595.1 Myxococcales bacterium
GCCAAAACCTCGCCGCGCGACGCCGCGTCCTCCACGAGCGCGAGCGACTCCTCCTCGCGCTCCGCGAGCAACGGAGCCAAAACCACACTGGGACGCTCGGACAGTCGCGCGCGCCCCTGTAGCACCTTCGACACGATTCGGTTTCGTGCGGCCCCATTGGGAAGTCTCGCCAAAAGGCGAAGCAGGTCCCCCACTTCTTTGGAGTCGAGCTGAACCGCCTCGGGGAGCCAATTCTTCGGCAAACTCCAGAAGACGTGAGGGCGATCCTCTTCCCTCTCCAAAGGCACTCCCGCGGCCTGCATCTCCACGAGCTTTTTGCGCACGGCGGAGGCCGTCAATCCGAGGTCTCGTGCCAAGTCGGCCTGCGACCAGACCTTCCGCTGGATGAACGCCACAAGAAGCGCGAGCGCACTCTCGGTCCCCGTCTTCCGCCCCATGTTCATCCCTCCAAAAGCCAAGCGCATCGCGGCGAGCGCGACGAGCCCACCCGAGTGGACACGGCCAGTTCCATGACGTCAACGAAACCCGCGAGCACCAAAGGTCGGACACCTCCGCACCCACGGCCCAAAATCACGCCAAATGTGGCGCGATTTTTCCGCAATTCACGCCACTCATGGCGTGATTGAGCCAAGTCGTACGGAAAACCTCGGCAATTCGAGGCCACGCGACGCGCGCAAAATCCGCGTCCCGCACGAGCACGCCGCCGGCTCGAACCGGCCTAAGCCCCAGGAGGGTGAACGTGACCGGGCTCACGGTGGTCTCTCGCCCGGCGCCGAGGAGCATCGCTTCCGCTTGATTGGAAGGTTTCCCTTCGAGCTACGGTCGCACGAGTTGGTAGAGGCCAGTGGGCTCGCCGTAGAAGTCGGCCTCCCTTTCGTAGTGCGGCGCGAAGTCGCCGCGATGTTGAAGCGTCCGTCCTCTCCTGCGGATGCCTGGCGGCTCCCCCTCACCTGTGGTCTCCTCGCACCTGACGCGTGGGAGGGAACGATGCGAGCACTGTCCGTCAAGCAACCCTGGGCCGAGCTCATAGCTCTCGGGAAGAAGAAGATCGAGTTTCGCACCTGGCAGCGGGACTTCCGCGGGGATCTGCTTATCGTCGCGAGCAAGTCTCGCCAGGACGACGAGTGCGAGGAGGAAGACCTCGATCCGACCATGCTCGTCTACGGGGCCGCGGTCTGCGTCGTCGACTTCTGGAAGGTGACCGGGAGCGACGGCGATTACGAGTGGCACCTCCGAGCCCCACGGCGTGTGGAGGCCTTCCCCGTGACGGGATACGCGTCCATCTACAACGTCGACGACGCGCTCATTCGGGTGGTCGATGGTGGCGGGAGCCCGGCCCGCGCCCGGTCTCTCACCAAGGCCACAAAGCCCGTGAAGGGCGCCGTGGAGAGGGCGCCCAAGGAGGCGGAGAACCGCGGGAGCCCCGCGCCGAGAGCGAAGCGCGTCCCCGCCGATCCGCTCGCTCGGTGGCGACCGGCCCTCGAGAAGAGCGGTCTCATCACGACGACCCAACCGCGTCCGAAGAAGAAGCCCACGTTCATTCGATGATGCCGACGATGACCCCCGGCTCCGCCTCCCGTGCTTCCGGCGTCCCGAGTCCTGGCCAGCTCGTCAGCGTGCGTCAGCGCCGCTACGTCGCATAGCGCGCCGCCGCGGTCGCGGCCTCGCTGGCAATGCCGCACACCCCCACGCTCGAGGAGAATTTCAACGTCTTAGCGTCAACGTCAGTCGGATCCTCGCCTCGGATTCCAGCCATCGCTCGAGCCGCAGGTCCGGCGTTCCTGCGTCCCGCGCTTCCTTCGCTTGCCGCGCGAGACTGTCCACCCTTCGTTGTTTGAGCTCGGCT
>JAYUKI010000031.1:0-6136 GCA_043764595.1 Myxococcales bacterium
GTGGCCGCAACGCAGCCCTTGCCGTCGACGCAGGGACCGCATTTGGGTCCGCCGCAGTCGATGTCGGTTTCGCCCTCGTCACGGACGTTGTTCCTACAGGTCACGTCGATCGGCGCGGCATCGCTGGCATCGACCGTCGTGGTCGCATCGGAGGAGCCGCCCGAATCCTTGGGGGCGATGGCGCCGTCGGGCAGAATATTCGGCGGCTGGGTGACGATGGCCGGCACTCCGGACGAGCTGCTCGAGCATGCCAACGGCGCGAGTGCGAATCCAAGGAGCGAAGCAAAGACAGCGGGACCAAGAATGCGACGCGTCTGCATGGTCTTAGGATCGTACTTTTTTTCTCGAAGCGAGGCCAAGTGTCGACCAACATCTCTCAAGAAACCCAGGTTTCCCCACACGTCGACTTGGGACGTTGCCGAAGTTGCCCCGATTCTCCGCTCGCGCCTCGACCGAGCTCGACCGCCGCGACGGAGCGGCGGCCGAGTGCGTCATTGCGAGGCTAGAGAGCTCGAGCTCGGTCCGTGAGCATCTTTTCGAGCTCCACGAGGGCTTTGGAGAAGCCGTCGATGCCCTCTGCCAGCTTCTCGTTCGCCATCTTGTCTTCCTCGTGCATCTTGCGGAAGACGTCCTCGGTCATCGTGACTTTGGGGATGTCGAGGGTCTTGGCGTGTGCGGCGTCGAGCTTGCGGGGCAGCGCGCCCTCGGTCTTTTCGAGCTCGGCGAGAAGCTGGGGCGAGATGGTCAAGAGGTCGCAACCTGCGAGCTCGGTGATCTCGCCCATGTTGCGAAAGCTCGCCCCCATGACCTCGGTCCGATGGTCGTGCTTCTTGTAGTACTCGAAAATGCGCGACACGCTGACCACGCCCGGGTCCTCGTTCGCGGGGTACGAGTCTTTGCCCGTCGACTTCTTGTACCAATCCAAGATTCGACCGACGAACGGCGAGATGAGAGTGACCTTGGCGTCGGCGCACGCGATGGCTTGGTGCATCCCGAAGAGGAGGGTCAAGTTGCAGTGGATCCCCTCCTTTTCGAGGATCTCGGCGGCCTTGATACCCTCCCAAGTCGAGGCGATCTTGATGAGGATTCGCTCCTTCGCCACGCCTTGATCGGCGTACTGGCCAATGATGGCTCGCGCCTTTTCGAGAGTGGCGGCGGTGTCGAACGACAGGCGGGCGTCCACTTCGGTCGAGACGCGGCCAGGGATCACGTCGAGAATCTTCAGACCGAAGACCACGGCCAGCCGATCGATGGCGCGTGCGGCGATGGCCTCGGGGGTGCCTCCTCCGTTCTGTTTGCAGAACGCGAGAGCGTCGTCGATGAGCCCGGCGTACGCCGGCATTTTGGCGGCCGCGGTGATGAGGGACGGATTCGTCGTGGCGTCGCGCGGACGGAACTTCTCAATCGAGTGGAAGTCGCCAGTGTCGGCAACGACGACGGTCATTTGTTTTAGCTGCTCGAGGAGGTTCGCCATGCGCACACGGTACCGAAGTCGGCTCGGCCCGGGAAGATCGGAAACTTGGCCCTCCCGTCGGGCGCGTGGTGCTCTCCGGCCCATGCGGCGAAGCGTCCCCCGTGTGGCCTCGGTGCTGGCCCTCTCCGGCCTTTTTTGTGCGGCGGCGGAGCCCGTGGCAGAAGCCCGAGAGCCCGTGTTCGTGAAGGTTGGCGAGGTCTCGGCCAACGCCCCCGACGACGCAAAGCTCATGCGGTCGTCCCTGGAGGCAGCCCTCGTCGGTCAGTCGACCAAGAGCGCCAAAAAGCGGGTGGTCATGTCCGCTTCGCTCCTCGCATGCGACGAACGGGCGTGTGTGATCTCCGCGACCCTACGCGAAGAGACCGGCGGCAAGGTCCTCGCCGTGGTCCGTGGAAGTGCATCGAGCAGCGCCCCCGTGGCCCGTGAGGGCCTTCTCAGGACGGCGGCCGAGGGTGCAGCGAAGCAAGTTCCTCGCGCGTTCGAGTGATGGTCTTCGCGAACAGCGCGCGATCGAGGCCAAACACCAGGAGAGCGCCCGCGGCGTAGCAGGGAAAGTCGGACCAAACGAACGTGGTGCCGAGGACGAGCCGCCCCAGCTTGCGAGCGCGAATGGCCTTGAGCCACGCAGCATCGGAGCACTGGCTCGCTTCGACCATGCACGAAAATGCGAAAGCCGAACCTGCGAGGATGGCACCACGCCACCGCGGGACGATGAAAGCCAAAAGAAAAAATACGAGCGTCGCGTAGAGGGCATCGCCGGCGTATTCGGCCACGAAACGCGGCAAAAATGAGCCCAATGTCCGACTGCCGAGACCAAGGGCCGTGGTGACGGCAGCACACGCAACGAGGGCCGCACGCGACCGACCTTGCGGCGGCGGCGAGACGACGCTCAGCGGGGAACGCAGCGCTTGCCGTTCCAGCAGAGGTCGTTGCCGGGACATGTGCAGATGGTGGTCTCCTTCGACTCCGGCACGTCGCAAGCACATGCCCCAGCCTTGCATTGGTCGGGGAACTCGGTGGAGGTCTTGCAGCACAAGACTTGGCTGATGGCTCCACCCACGGTTTGGCATTGCGCCACCGGGTCGTTCGGATTGACGTAGCCATCCGGCTCGTTGCCGAGCGAGCTATCGGGCCTTGAAGTCCCCCCATCCAAGCTAGGCGTGCTCGAGCTGCACGAAGCGAAGAAAAAGAGCGGAACGAGGAGCCCAGGCAACACAGCCAGGTACGCAGTTCGCATTCGGACAGCGTCGCACACGTCGTATGTCTCGCAAAGCTGTAAGGTGCTTTAGGCGGGGAGGACGAGGTGCGTCCGTCGCAGAGGCGTAACTCTTCGATACATATCGCTTTTCCCCGCGCGAGCTTCCGCGGCGGGCGCTCGTGGTCAGGAAGCGGCAGGGGCGAGGGGTGCGAAGAGCTCGACGTGCTCGCCATCCGGCCCTTCGACGATGGCGTAGCGCTGTCCCCAGAAGGCATCCCACGGGGCCTTCACCGACGGGCTTCCCGAGGCCACGAGATTGGCGAACACGGCATCGACCGAAGCTCCGTCTCCGCAGTGGAACGCGAGCGACATCCGTTGTCCGCGAGGAGCTTCCCACTCGGGATGGAGGCTCTTCACCATTCCGATTTCGTTGAGCGAAAACCGCGCGCCCCCGGGCAACGTGCACTCGAGGTAGGGATGGGCGGGCGTCGGATCGGGGAGGGCAAGGCCGAGTCGTCTGTAGAAGGCGACGCTCCGCGAGAGGTCCGAAGAAACGAGCCCAATCATGTCGAGGCGAGGAACCATGGAGAGGGTCTAGACCACACGGACGAACAAGTCCCGCAAGCACTCGTGCCCCAGTCGTGCCTCGAACGGGAGCCAGGTGGCGACGCTCAGGAGTCGTCGGCGGAGCTGTGCGGTCCTGGCACGACGAACGACAGAAGCTCTCCTCGTCGGACGAACCGGCGCAGCGTGCGCGCACCCCAAAGAAAATCGGCGCACGCACGCGCGACGAGGGCGAGCACGACCGCCAGCGCCATCGCGGTCTGAAGGGTTCCCGGCGCGCGAACGATGGCCAGAACGAGACCGAGCGCCAGGAGCGCGAGCCCTACCCAATCGACACGCACCTTCAGACCCGTCGTGCGCTCGAGGACGATGCGGCCAGCGACGATGGCGCTCGTGGCCGCCATCATGAAGGGCGCGATGCGGGGGTCGAGGCCCAAGCCCACCCACGCCATGATGGCTCCTGCGCCGACGACATACGGCGCAATCCCTGCGAAGAGGCGCGGACCACCACGCACGAGGGCCATCACGATGGCGCCTGTACTGCCCACCAAGCTCACCATCTGGAGCGTGAATGCGAGAGAGACTCCGAAAGGCAGCGTGATGGCCGTCACGACGTTCTTTCCGAGGATGCCCATGGCGACCATCGAAAGGGCCATTCCGGTCAATGCCTCGTTGCTACCGAGGACGTCGAGCCGCATTTTGCCCGTCAAGCGGTGCTCTTCGTAGGCGAGGCAGAGCGCGAGACCGGTCACGAAACCGAGCGCCGACGACAAGAGCGGCGAGGCCCCCCAATTGAGACCACACGCGAACGTGAGCAGAGGGGCGTTCCAGGCGTCGCACCAGTGGTCGACGAGCTCCCCGAGGGGCGATGACGTCTGGGTCTTTCGGGCGTGCGTACCGTCGAGGTGGTCGAGCACGATGTACCCGAGGTACCCGAAGGGAGCGAGAATGCCCCACACCCAACCGGGCGCGTCGCCGTGCAGGCTGTAAAGCCCAATCAGCGCCGGAATGAGAGCAAAAAACTGCGAAACGAAGGTGACGTCGTTCGCCCGAATGCGCGAGGAAGCCACCGCCGCGATGGGATTGACGAAGATGCGATAGTAAAACGGTTTGAGCGCCGAGCGGTCGTCGCACGCATACACGTACCCGGCAGGGGGTGCGGGGCGACGTGTGGTCCCGAAGGAGAAGAGGGAGAGCAAACCGGAAGGGGCCGCGGCAAACGCCTCAGCGCTCTCGTCGGGGGCTTTGTGGGGAACCGCCATGGATCTTGTTGGCCTGGAAGACACCCGATCGTACCAGAGACGCCATGCTCCTTGCGTGGATTCGGCGGAGCTCGGGGGCGCCAGGAAATCGGCCCCGCGTTGGACGTCAGGAATCGCGCCCCCCGCGTGCAACGTTTGCACGCGTGCGCGCGATATGCACGGAACGATGATACGAACGCATGGTTTCGGGCGGTTCCGTTGGCCCGAACCTCGCAAAGACCCGAACGTACAGGAGCCCTCATGAAAACCGTTCTCGTTGCTCTCGACAACTCCCCGCGCGCCCCGAGCGTCCTCCAGGCCGCCATCGAAGCTGCCACTTCGCACGACGCGAAGCTCGTGCTCTTTCGGGCGGTGGGCATTCCGCCGGAGATGCCGGGCCTCATCTGGCAGACCGACGCGCCGTCACTCATGGAGCTCCTTCGCGATGCTGCCAAGAAAGACCTCGAGGGGCACGCGGCGGCCGTTCCGGCGAAGCTTCGCTCGGAGCACCTCGTGACCGTCGAGATCGGGAGCCCGTGGCAAGGGATTTGCGCTGCGATCGAGAAGGAAAAAGCCGATCTCGTCGTGATCGGCTCGCACGGCTACGGCGTCGTGGACCGCATCTTGGGCACGACCGCTGCGAAGATCGTGAACAACGCTTCGTGCTCGGTCCTCGTCGTTCGTCCGCCCCGCGCCTGAGACCCACAAACGAGGAGCACGTGCCCCGACGCTCGTGGGTGCGTGCTTCACGGCATCCCGCCAGGCAAACGACGCGCACCCTCGGATCGAGAGCGCAACGTTGCAACACGGCGGCCTGTCCCGCGTGCGAGCTCCGCCTTCTAAACACATGAAATCCGAAGGCTTTCAACCCGATCGGTGCTCTAGCGAAAGCCTTCATGCCTCCCGATGCCTCGAATGCTCCCAATCCCATGACGAACTGGGCCCGCGCGGCGCAGTGGACGCCATGATGTGGGCGGCGCTGCACGGCCTCGACTTTCTCGCGGGTCTCGACCACTCCCGCGACCGTGTGGGACTATTGGTCGTGACCGTCGGTGAGCTCATCGCGCGCGGGACGGACACACCGAAGGCCGTCTTGGAACGCGCCGTGGTCGAGCTCCGCGACGCGCTGCTCGAGCACGTGGCCAAAGAAGAAGAGGGACTCTTCCCCTACGTCGTCACCTACGCTCCGGGTCTCGCGAAATCGGTCGCACGCCTATCGAGCTCGCACGAGGCTATCTCGGCGGCGGTGCTGCGGCTCGAACAATCGGTCCATCGGAAGTCCAGCGCGCGCCGCCCGTCGGACACACCGAGCACGGCCTTCGACCGTTTTCATGCGATCTACGCCGAGCACGAGGCGAGCGAAACGCGCTTTCTCCGCCGCGTCGATGCAAGGCTCGACGACTCGCAAAGGCACGCCCTCGCCGCCATCGTTCGCGGCCTCTGAGCAAGCTCTAGAGAGAGCACCGAACAGGTGTCGTCCTCGGATTTCTGCCGAGAAGCCATCCAATTCACCGACTTTCGGTGGTGTCCGCGCCCTCTTCGATGCCTGCGCAGAGATCCGACAGCTCCTTTCCGACGAGCACGAGAAGCTCGTCGGAGGTCACGATGCCCACCACCTGCCCCGAGGCGTCGACGACCGGGATGCGGCGAATCCCGTGC
>JAYUKI010000032.1:0-22658 GCA_043764595.1 Myxococcales bacterium
CCAAGGTCCGCTGGAGAAGCTCGGCCCGTGGACGCCTTTGGAACGCTAAGGTGCAAGTAGATCCGACCCGATCGACCCCTACGTCAAACCCAACGATGGCACCAACTCCTACCCTACCCAAAAATCCAAACAGCAGCCGGTTGGCGCGCGTTCCCTGGGCGCTATTCGCCATTCTTGCACTTGCTCTTTCTTGTCGCCCCCCACTTGCGCCCACTTTGGTAGCGGTCCATCCTCCGCATATGCGGGCCTTCCGGGCCGACGAATTCCTCCGGATGCTCCGCGAAGAAGGTTCGCCGCTCGCAACGTCCTTGGATGAGGGCTCGAAGGTCACCCTCCATCTGGCGCCTCCCCCAGCACTCGGAGAACTGTTCCGCCCTGCGGCGTGGCGGCCTGGGCGGGCACGGGCCAGTGGAGCCGCCTTCTTGGCGGCCCATGGTGCGGCGCTGGGGCTCGAGCCGACTGCGTCGCTGACCGAGGCGGATTCGACATCCGCGTTCGTTCCCGCAGATTCGTATCGTTTTGTCGCCGAGAATCCGTCGCCGCCGCGCGACTCCGGGTGCTCACGCGTGACTCTCTTTCTTGACTATCGAATCTCCGTGGCGACGCGTCTGCCCACGACGATCGTTCGTGAGTGCATCCCCAACCAACCCGCGCCGGCCTACGCCAATCGAGCCTTGCCGAGAGCACTCTCCGGCGCCGCAGACGTCGTCTTTCACTGCGGATCGACAGGTGGTTATGCAGGGCCAACCGGCAGGCTCGTCGACCGCTTCGGGGATGTCTACTCCGTCGGATATTGGCAGCACGGATCACCGATTCCGAGCGATGCCATCTATCAGAGCACGGTGACTCCACCTCGCATGGAATGGTCATGGGTGGAGCTTGTCGTGGCGAGTCAGGAAAGGACGCTCGACGGCTCGCGTGAAGAGCCCAATGCCCCCTGGTGTGAAGCGTTTCTCCCAAATGGAGAGTCGGTTCGTGGCATAGCGCTTGGATCGCTTTCCAACCCCGCAAGAAGCGGCCCAGCAACGACGGCCATACTTACGTGGTTGGTGCGTGAGGGCGTCGTGCGTTGACAAGCCCGACGTCAATACGCCGCCGATGTCGGCGGTGAGGCCGCTGTGAGAGCTGAGGGTGCCCCCACCGGCCACGGGGAAGAAAGCGCAGGGACGACGAGGCCGTCAGGCTTTCCCTCGGTCGCCATATCCCCACACGATTTTGCTTTCTCCCCCGTGTCCACCTCCCCCAAAGTCCGTTCGCGGATTTGCTTTCCCGGGATACGGAGCGATATCCAACTTGCGCAAATCCTGCGAGCGGACAGGAGGTCGAGAGCCCGCGGTGCTTGCGAAACGCTTGGGAGAATGGCGCATTCCTGTGCTCGCGCGTAACTGGTTGCGAGCCCGGTGGCGGCAACGGAAGCGAACGGCACGAGCGCTTTTGCGCATTGCACAAGCACCTTCGTTTCATCCTATCCACTCCCCGGAAAGCGTTGCTTACCAGGTTATCGACCGACGGTCGCCCGTTTGGCCACGGACCAACTTGACCGAAGTGCACGTCACGACCCGATGCGCCAAACACGGACGTCGCAGATGACCTCGTGAGCAACCGAAACCCGTGCTTTCTGTTGAGACACGCAGCGACCTTCTTCGCCTCCCCTGGAGGCCGCGAAGCGGACGACGAGGGGGAGGTCGACACGGCCACAAGCCGAACCATGCGTATCGCGCTGTAGGCCGTGGCGGGTGGGGGATTTCCCACTCTTCGTCATGAACGCAGTTTCCTCACGCCTTGCGCGCAGCACTCGCGGCGGCATCCCACTCCGTCGGAGCGCATCCTTTGGGAGGCACTGAGGAAACGGCAGCTTGGCGTCAAGGTTCGGCGCCAAGTGGTTCTCGCGAACACCATCGTCGACTTCTACGTGCCCGAAGCGAAGCTCGCGATTGAAGTCGATGGCGGGGCTCATCGCGGGCGCGAGGCCTACGATGCCATGCGGGACAAGTACCTCGCCATTCACGGCGTGCGCACCCTTCGCGTGAAGGCTTGGCGCGTCGAACGGCGGCTTCATGAAGTGCTCGCTACCCTCAGGGACGCGCTGGCGTAAGCCGCAGAGCGGGCCCTCGCGGGCCCGCTTCGCCTTTGCGGCACACGAAGGCGCGATTTCCAAAACTGCGCAAATCCAGCGAGCGGACAGGCCCGCGTTGCGCGAGACTCTCCGTTTCCCTCACGCAATTCCCACATTCCAAGCAATTGGAATCTGGATCCGATTCTCGCGTAGCTCCTGACCGTTCACTCTCGAAGGACCGCGTGCAACCACGCTCGAGCTCGCGCTGCAGGCGCGCCTTTGGTTTCGTCCAAGGCCACGGTTCGAACTCCCCGACCCGAGTCGTACGCGGCCTCGCAATGAGCTTCGTCTTCACCAAAGGTTCGGTGAAGGTCCCCGGCGTGCGATGCGAGCTCCGCGTCGGCCATGAGGCGCTCCACCTCGTCCGCTGGCACGCTGCGAACGTAGGCCCTTAGATCTTGAAAGCGCTCCCATACGGGATCGCGAAAGAGACCCGAAAGATCCGATGCGACGGAGTACACGTCGCCGTATTTGTCGAGAGCGAATCCCACATAGGATGCGATGGTGCCGCGTCCCCAATAGCCGCACCGTGCCAGTACCTCGACCGCGCCATTGGCCGTAAACGGAAGCCGGCGCGAACGGTAGGAGGGGGGCGGCCTGGAATAACGCTCGCATTCGCGGGATACCGTGCGCAAAAGCCTTGGGTCTTGCGCCCCTATCTGGAAAATCAGAGAGACCGATCGGCATCCCGAATCGCGCTGGGGGCGCATATCGATGATCGAGACTTCTCCGGGGTTATCGGGCCGTCCGAACCGGGTCGCGCTCGCACCGAACCCGACGAACGGGCCATATTGGTACGCAAAGCTCGTGGCAAACGATTCTACGTTAGCCACGGGAACGGGCGGCTCGAACGTGACGAGAACTTGGTCGGCCGAGTGCGATTGGACCCTTGCCGGATGGCCCTCGGATTCGAGCTTTGCGAGTAGCGCGTCCGTCCGGAGCGAGACCGCCGGCGGTGCCACACCAGGAGCATGCACGACGCTAGGAAGATGGGGTTCCCCGCACCCTGTCACAACGGCAAGGCCGAAGGACGCGAGCACGAGGAATGGGAATGGGCGGTGGGAAGTCATTGGCAAACTAGATTCGAGAAGAAGAAGGTGCCCCCACCCGCCAGGGGAAAGAAAGCCAACGAAGGCTCACGGAGCACACGGTTTCCAACGTCGCCAAATTGGCTCATAATTTCGCTTTCTTTCCCCTGTCGACCTCCCCCAAATCGCGGGCGCAAAGCCGCCCGCTCAGGGGGAGGTGAAGAATCCGCGGCACGAGCCGAACGACCGAACGCCCTCGCCGACTCGAGCTCCACATTGGCAACCTGCGTCAATCTGATCCGTCGTGGCTCGGGTCGTCGTGATGCCTCTTTGCTTGTTGCGCATACGCGTAGCGGTCGGGAGAGTAGTCGCGACTAGAGTCCTCATACGCCGAGACGGCGACGACAAGTTGGTCGGCAAACATCGCCAGCGCGTGGTCCTTTTCCACAACGTCGCAGAACTTGCCCTTGCCTCGACCGGTGTCTTCCGAACGAAATACGCATCCGGAATCAAGGCAGCATATGAGCTCGATCGCTTTTGCCTCTTTGAGCCACGACACGAGCACATCCGCATTCGCTGGCCCAAAGAATCCGAACAAGGCAAATGTGAGCCTGTCCCGCTGATCGGCGACACGAAACAGCTCCGGGTCTCCAAGCCAAGGGTCAAATACGCGCTCGCCATTTTCGCCTCGAACGTTCCATTGCAACGCGAGCTTGCGTTCCAAGATCTCGGAGGCTGCAGTGTCAGCGCTTTCGAAGTCTTGCTTCGTCACCCGAAGCTTCACCTCGACGGTCGCGACAACCTCTTCAATGGGCACCAGGACTTCTCCGGGCGTCTTGTATCGCCTTGCGTAAATCGAACTTGCATGGACAATGCAATCCTGTTGTCGGGCAACAGGTTCGCCCGCCGCTTGAATGCTATCGATAATCTCCCCTCCCGAGACGGTGTATGCAGGTTCGAGCCACCCACGCAGCCAGTCTGAGAGGGTCTTTTCGGCGACGTTACCTCTATTCGTGTTGTGATCGAAGGAGTCCGCACTGGCGACGAGCGCCTGCAACTTCTTCGTTTCATTTTGCATAAACGTGTCTCGCCGTGCCGAGCCAGGTCTCGCCATCGACGTTATATTTCGCTTGGCCATCGCATATCCCATCCTTTCGTGTACCAAGCTGCGGAGTCGACCACGGCAGTTCCTGCTGATTGATTCTGCGACCATGAAGCGCTCAATCTACTGGCTGGCCATCGCATTCGAAGGCCGGGGCGCTTGTGCGAGCGCCCGCCCATAAAGTGCGCCTTACTTCACCTCGAAGACATCGGCGTGGACTCCGTCGATGCCCTTCGTTGCAGCACCGCCGCCGCCTTCGCCACCCGTAGGCGCTGTGGACGTTGGCCGCGTGATCTTCGTCGCCCCGTCGCGCTTCGGCTCTCTGCCCGTCGACCACACGATGCCCGCCGCGATTCCGCCCGCTCCGCCTCCGGCGTTGCCGCCCGATCCGCCGGCAGCGCCGTTTCCACCGTTGCAGGCCATGTTGCTTCCGGTCCCACGAGCCCCACCCGTCTGGCCGGCTTGCCCGGAGCCTCCGGAACCACCCGGCTTCGCATTTTTCGCAACGAGCTCGGTGCCTTCGAGGCTCACCTCGCTCGCGAATACGAGCAACGCCACGCTCGACCCACCTGCAGCGCCGCCGAAGCCGCCTTGGCCTCCACAGCCGCCTGCGCCGCCTGCGCCGCCTGCGCCCATCGTTCCGTACCCGCCTCCGCCGCCACCTCCGATGCTACCGGACGCGCCGTCTTGCCCTGTCAACCCCGTGAGCCCGGTTGGAGAGAGCGATACCTGTGCAGCCGCCCCGGCGCGGTCCATTCCTGGCGTGCCGAGTGTGCCGTTCTTGCCAGTCGCTCCTGCTCCGCAATCGTTGATGCCGTCTCCCTTCGCCCCACCGGGTGGCCTTGGTGCGCCGTCGTCGCCCTGGAATCCGATGTCGCCCCCTTTGCCACCGACGCTGGTCCCAGCGCCCGGACACACCCCACTGCTCGCGGACGCGCCGCCGGTGTTGGCAACAGCATCGCCGCCCTTTGGCGCCTGCGCGGCCATCGCGAAAGCACCGTCCTTCTTAGCCGGGGCATCCGCGCCATCGCCAGCTTCCACGCGAGAGCGAAGCACCTTCACATCGGCGCTCTCGCTTGCGAAAACCCCCACGCTGCTCTCGCTCGGCGCTGCTGCATTCATCCCGACGATGTCGAGGTCCGCGAGAATCACGGCTCCCGTTACCTTGCTGATCTTGATTCCATAGGCCGGCTTCGACGCCACGATCTTCGCCTTGGCCCCAGCCTTCGCGAAGTCGCACGCGACGCCACCATAGATCTCGACCGCTCGGCCCACGTCCAGCGACCCAGCGTACTCGCCCTCGCAAACAACGATGCGCGACCGGCTCGTGCCGAGCGCCTTGCCGATCGTCTTAAAGGGGTTCGCCTTCGAGCCATCCTTCGTGTCGTCACCCGTCGGAGAGACAAACACTCCAAACGAATCCACGAGGCACTTCTCCGGGTTCTTCACCGGATCCGTCGGCGTCGTGCAATCCGTAGGAATCGGGTCCGCGTCGGGCTTCGCATCCGTGGACGCCTCAGGAACCACCGGACCATCAGGCAAGGTACCGTCCAACCCGCCGTCTGCCTTTTCGCAACCCCCGTTGTCACAGTTTTCGCCTGGAAACTGGGGGCAACCGGCAAGAACCGCCGCAACCATCACTACACCAAATGCGAGTCGCTTCATTTTCGTGTCCCCTTCAAAAGCGCACAAAGTAGGCCGCGCCAATCTCGTTTGGACTCACCAGCGGAAGCCAGGCGGTCTTCTTTGGTGAACGCTCCTTCCACGGAGTCAGCACCAGCGCAGCAATCACGGCACCAGCCAGCGAAACGCCGCCCGCAACGTATCCGACCACAGACACCGTCGCTTGCGTTGCTCCTGCGCTTCGCACGTCTTCGCAGGCCGCAAGGTCGAAGCCACATCGACGCTCGGCTTGCAGGCGCTGAAGCTCGTCTTTCGAGGACCCCGAAGCCACGCCAAAGCCGGCGCCAAACCCAAGGCCGATGGCGCCCACTACTGTCAGCGCGATGGGCAAAACCCAGCTTCCGGTCTCCCCCTTCTCCCCCGGCGGCGGATCCGGAACCTTCCCACCATTCTCATAAGGCACAACCACCACCGCTCCCGCCGCACACTTCACACTAACCAACTTCTCTCCGCCTTTGCCCACCATCGAAACCGCATGGGTTCCAGGCTCCGCAAAAACGACCCCCACTTCGGCCGTGCCATCGACCGAGAAGCTGTCCGCCCGCACATCGAGCCTGCACAGATTCTTCTCACACTTGGCCGCCTCAGTCTCAGCCTTCTTCTTCCACTCCGGAGTCACCTTCACATTCGCCGGAAGAGCCAAATACGTTCGATAAAGCTTCAACGCCCCCGCAAAATGCCCAAGCTTTCGCTCCGTAACCGCCTGAGCCAAAAGCGACCCTGGGTTCTGGCTCTTCGCGAAAGCCTCCCCAAATTTCTTGCTCGCTTCGGTCAGCTTGTTCTCCGCCAGGAGACGGCTCGCTTCCACATGAAGCGCCTCGCCCGCGGCTAGGTTTTGCTGGTCCACCTCGCCTGCGTGCGCGGCTCCCGCCGTCGTCGCTAGGGCGACGAAAAAGGCTAGGGCGAAGGTCATGTTCAATCGTTTCATAGGAATCCTCGACACGAAAAAGACAACGGCATTGGGCTGCTTGAGCCCATCGAAGAACAGGCGAAGGCCTGCGGATCACGATCAGAAAATGGGGACTTCCGTGCTCATGGGCCTTGCGACCGTTGGGCTCGTTTGCGCGGGAGGCACTGTGGGAACGGACGGCTTGGAAGCCGTTTCAGAAGCCTTGGGCGCCGGCGCGGTGGGCGCAGTGGGTGCACTGGCCTGCGGCGGGGAATGCGAAGTGCCGTGCGTCTTCCCCGAGGGGACCGGCGCGTTCGGCGCGGGCGCGATCGTCGGAGCGAGGGTCGACGGGGTGCTCGGCGGCTGCACCAGCGTCGGCGGCGTGGCAGATGTGGGGGACGTCGGAGCTTGGGCGCTCACCACGGGCACCGCGCTTGGTGCGAGGGTCGGGACCGCGGGGGTTCGGCCGTAGGCGATCAGGAGTCCAATGCCAAGCAGCGCCACAATCACGACTCCCGCCACCACTCCGAACACGGCGTTTCGCTTTTCGTGCACGCTCACGTACGTGGGGCCCATGCGTTGCGGCGCAGGGGTCGGGCTGATTCCGGACGCGAGGTTTGCGATTCGTTTCGCGGCCTCGCGCTGAATGTCGCGCGCCGCTCCGCCCGCTACGGCTTCTTCGAGCGACGCGGGCTTTGCAGGTGTGGCCGGCCTTCCCGCGGGCACGGTCTCGGCCTCGCGGGTGTTCGCTGCCGCGACGCCGCCGTCCGTACCGACCTCTTTCGTGCTTGGGTGCTCGGCCGGTTCGGGAGTCTTGGCCACGATGATGTTGGACAGGGGCTCGGTGTTCACTCGCTCGCGAGGAACGGCGACGCCCACTCCCGCGTAGCGTGCTCCATTTTCGCCGTGTGTTTCCGGAGTCTCCACGACGTTCACGCGGGGACGACCACCGAGGCCGTTTTCCATCGAGTCCAGAATGTCGTCTGGAACCACACGCGCCGCGGCTGCGGGCGTCACTCCCGAGGCCGGCTGCTCTGGCGGCGGATCGGGGACCGTGTCGTTGGGATTGCGGGGCGGAACTCCGAAGGCAAACGGATCGGTACGGCTCATCGCGTCCTCCAAAACAGTCCAATGGCCGCAACGACCAGAATGAACCCCAGCCCAAGTGCGAAGAAGGGCCAAAGCGGCTGGACCACAGTGGCGCGCTCCTCGCGGTCTTTCTCTTTTCGGGGCGTCAACGGTGCTCCTGCAATGCGCGACTTCGCATTGGAACCCGCCTTGCGCGGCGCAACTTCGGACGCTTCGGCGCGGACGGCGGCTCGCCCCGCCGCCGGGGTCACCGCGCTGCGCGTCGGCACGTCGTCATGGGGAGCCCGGTAGGTCTCGATGACGACCGAATCTTCTTGAACCGGTGGCGGCGTCCTTGCGACCACGCCGCGCGGCTGCGGCGACACCGTGGACGGCTTCGTGCTGATCGCGTTCATCACGACGCCGGGCGGATGTTCGCGCGGATCGCGCGGCGCTCCGTAGTTCGAGCCCATGGGCACAGTCCCAACCGTGAGCACCGGCGCGCCGTTCTGCGGCGCAGGAGAAGCACTTGCCGCACGGTGGTCCATTAGGAACGCCGGCCGCATGGGGACCGTGCCACCCTTGCTGGTGGGCGGAACCACGAGTCCGTTGCCTTGCGCGAGGGCCGCCCGCGTATGGGACTCTGCGTCCATGAGCGGGGTGTCGCCGGCGTTTGGTCCGAGCACTTTTGCCGAACGGGTTGGCGCCGAGCGGTCCACCTGCGGCGCCTCGGCCACGGGACGCTCGGCCACCTCTTTTGCTTGGGACGTGGCCTGCGTCCCCACCATGTAGCTTGGCGCGACGACCACCGAACCTTGCACCCGCTCGTCTCGAGGCACGTCGGCCTCGGGCGACGTTTCTTGGACGCCCATCAGGTAGCGGCGATCGAGCTCGTCCGGGGAAATGCCCTTCGTGTGCTCCCGCACGTACGCCACTTCGTCGTAGCCCAAGCCTCGGGCGTGCTCGGCCAGCATCTGCATGTAGCGGAGGTTGGGCGAAACCTCGTTGCCGTCCGGATCGGTCGGCGCGTCCAGATCGGCGCGCGTGATGCGAGCTTCGCGCCGTGGGTGCTCGCGAAGGCCAGACTCCGTGATGATGGGCGCGCCCTTCGGCGAGCGTCGAACCTGCTCCGCGGCGTCCTTCGCGAGGCCGATGTTCTCGGCCATTTGCATCGCCGCAAACGCCGAGGGACGATTGTTCGGATCGAGCGCCGTCATGAGCGCGACCAGCGCATCCACAGCGGGAGGCACGTCCCTGCGGAGCATCGAAGGCTCGGGCACGGGCTTGTTTCGGCGCTCGATCGCTCCTTCGAGATCGGCGCCGTACACGCTGTACGCATAGCGGCCGGTGATGAGCTCGTAGAGCACGAGGCCCGCGGCAAACACGTCTACCTGGGGGTTTGGCGTGGTCGTGGTCTCGCAGAGTTGATCCGGCGCGGCGTACATGGGAGTCGCCACCAGGCCCTCGAGGCGGTCGTCGTCGAGGAGCTTTGCGATGCCCGGATCGATGATTTTAATGATCTGGCGGCCGTCCCGCTGCTTCGCGAGAAGGACGTTTTCTGGCTTTACGTCCCGATGAACGATGCCTGCCTCGTGAAGCGCGCCGAGACCGTACAAAATCTGGCTCGTGATGTTCAGCGCCACTTCCCAGGGAAAGCCATACTTTTTGGACTGAGCGCGCGAGACCAGAACCTCCCGGAGGGACCAGGCGTCCAGGTCTTCCATGGTGTAGTAGGGATCGCCGTCGTTCGTTTCGCCCCGTTCGTACACGCGCGCCACGTTCGGATGGTCCACGTTGGCGAGCAGCTTGGCTTCCTGAATGAAGCGCGCCGCATGCTTGCGGGCCCGACGGGACAGCAACTTGATCACCACGCCACGCCCCATGCTGTGGTCGAGCGCGCGGTACACCTCCGACATGCCGCCGGCACCGAGGGAAGAACGGACGCGAAACGCCTTGTTTTCCTTGGTGAGAATCACGTCTTCGGGCTGGTAGATCATGCTCATCGCGGGGCGCGCGGACTTTAGCAGAGGGCGTTTGGGAAGGCGCAAAGCTCCGTCATTCGGCGTGGTCACGGCGGCGCCCCTTTCCATTGCACGTGTGCGGCTCCGTCGAAGGCGACCACCTCCACCAAGCTCGCCACGTACAGAAAGGCCACGATCGCCGCCACACACACGAATGGCACGAAGATGTGCCAAGCGTTTTGCAGGGCGCGGGTGTGCAGGCTCATTTGGGGCCTCGTTTGGCTCGGCACGGACCAATTGCGGCCACGAACAAGGGGAAACGCGAACGGAGCGTGGGAATGAATCGAACCTGCGCCATGGAGCCTGGCCTTTCGTCCCGCTCTCTCGACGACCTGCGAAGAAACGTTTCGTGAAATCGGATCCAATTCTCTGCTTTTCGGGCGACCTACTCCAACCGTCCGAAATGCTTCGCTTTCCGGAGGCTTGTGCTTTCCACGCGGCAGCTCGCTCTGGCGTCAGAACGGTTAGGGACGGGCCTCCGAAGCTTCGCGCGCGACCGTGAAGGCTTCGCGCGCGGGGCCTCGCTCTTCGCACATGGGAAAAATGCCTTCGCGCGCACACGGGAGGGATTCGCCCGCCTTCCGACCGCCCCCGGACGCCGAGCGAAGGCCGATTTTCTCGAGGAATTTCGATCGAGGGCCGCGCGCGAAGCCATCGTGCCGCGTGCGAAGCCTTCAGGGCCGCTTACGAAGCGTTCCGTCCGTGTGCGAAGTCTTCGGAAGCGCAGGCAAAGCCGTCGGCCGCGCGCACGACGGCCAGGGGCACGCGCACGAAGTCGCCGAGGCGCCTGCGTGTCCTTTGCTTGCGGCTCGTGGCCTGCCCATCTACTCCCTTTGTACGAAAAAAAAGGGCCCGCGAGACTCCCGCGGGCCCTCTCGATTCAAGGGTGGAGGTCGGTCAGGTGTCCTCGTCGCCGTCCTGATCCTCCACGTCTTCGTCGTCCACGTCTTCGTCGGGCTCGTCGTCCGGTTCTTCGTCCGGCTTCTTCTTCGTTTTCGTCTCGTCCTTTTCGGAAGCAGCGGTGCGACGTTGAGCCAAGCCGAGGCGAATGCTGTGATCGCGTCGCTTGATTTGGGCACGGGCAACGGCCGTCCATTGCTCGAACCAACTGCGCAAAAGGATCAGCTTCTGTTCGCGTGCGGCTTCGTCTGCCGGCGAAGTCTCGACGTACGTGCTGCCGAAACCCGACCCCTCGGCGATTTGAAGGAGCGACTCGATGCGAGCGAGCTCTTCGGCGTGCAGCCCACGCTTCGCGAGCAACGCCAGAGCCTCGTGATCCTTCTTTCGCGTGGCACTCCGCTCGGGCGAAGCGCGCAACGCTTCCAGGCGCGTCAATAGAGTGCGCCATCCGTCTACCGCTTTGAATCCGGTGGACGGCTTGAGCTCGAAGAACACGAAGGCGTGTTGGTCGGGAAAGTTGTGCAGCAGTGCGGACTCGGCAACGCTGAAGTGCGGTTCGTCCAAGTCGTCGAGCTCGCGCACGGCAACGGCAACACGCTTGTCGGCTTTGGCGGCCGCAGCGAGCACCTTTCGCTCTTCGGTGGAGGGAGCCGGAGTGAGCAGCGCCATCAGAAGCGCTCGGCCTTCGGCCATATCGGCTTCGGTCCAACCACGAAGGGCGAGGCGGGCGTAGATGGCCTGCGAGGCCGCAATGGCGGCAAGAAACTTCGAGACGCGATCAATGGTCTTTTCGAGAGTTGCGCGCTTGACGGTGGCCTCCCGCGTTACGCTTTCCGCATCCGTCTCGGAGCGTGGCTCACCCGAAGCGGGTGAGGGCTTTTGCTTCTTGGGAGCTTCTTTTGACCCAGATTTTGGCTGCTTTTTCGTGGCCATTGCAGGCCCTCCTTACGTTGGGATGAGGCGACGAAGGAACAGCACCGCCCCCGATGAGAGCGAAAGGTTTGCGTGAAAAAGGCCAATCGTCGAGACGAAAATGCGCCCGCATTTCATGATTTTTCGGGGGCAAAATCCCTCACGCCACTTTTGGCGTAGTGGAAACCCCGAAGAAGGCGTGAGTTGCGCCAACTTTGTCTTAGTAACGGGTGTTCAGTGGCGGTTCGCGCCAGCGCCGATTGGTCGCCAACCCCGAGCAGGGAGCAGGGCTCTGCGTCCGGTTTGATGTCGACGTCGCAGGCCGGCGCTGCCCGAATGAACGACAACAGAGAACCCGTGCCTGCGATGCTGCTCCCCTGTCGGCGGAGCAGCAAACCGAAGTTCCGAGCCCTCCACCTGGGCTCAAGCCAAGAAGTAGTGAATGCCGCGACGTTCGCCTTCGCGCCGAATCTTGCCCATGGCCATGCCCGCTGCGGCGACGCGAAGGAACTGGCCCTTGGAGAGGCCGAGCTCGTGGCGAAGCTCGCCGCCTTGGGCGCCGTTCCAGGTGGTTCCGAGCAAGCCGAGGAGCTTGGTGAGGTACTTTTCGATGTCCACACCAACGGCGCCACCACGCGGGCGCGCGGCCGGGGCGTTGGGGCGCGCCGAAGGAGCGGGGCGGGCGGCAGGGGCTTTCGCGCGGGCCGGCGCGGCAGCCGTCGACCTGGCAGGTGCGGCTCCGAGAGCCGAGAGCTCGACAAGCGATGCGTTTCGAATGGCTTCGACGACGCTGGTCAGGAACGTGGACGCAAGATGCTCGATGGTGTCTTGGAGGCGGCTCATTTGGGGCTCCCTTTCTGTGGCGCACCCTAGCCAAGGATGGCGGGGGCGGGCCTTAAATTGCGGGCCGTGCGGGGCGCCGATGGGTTCGCCCCTCCCGGACGACCCGCTGGCCTTTCGTTCAGGTCGTGCTACTTTGCGCGGCCGGGGTTCCGAAGTGAAGTCTGCACAGCGCGAGTGGCTGCAACTGAAGTTCAAGGGCACGTTCCACGAGAAGCGTGGGGCCGCGTTCCAGGACTGGTTCGCCGACCTCATGTCCGCACGGCATCCGGGTGACTTCCAGCGGATTCGGGCTTACGGGAGTCTTGGCGATCGCAAGTGCGACGGATTCCTGCGTACCACGGGCACCGTATTCCAGTGTTACGCGCCGCGTGAGATGAAGCTCGAGGTGCTGCTCCCCAAGCTACAGGCCGACTTCGACGGCGCGCGTGAGCAATGGCCGGAAGAGCTCAAGGGCTGGACGTTTGTCCACAACGATCTCGAGGGCCTCCCGGCCGATGCCGTGCAGCGCATCGAGACGTTCCGACGCGCCCACCCCGAGCTCGACATTTGCGAGCTCACCTACGAGGGGCTCGAGGTGCTCGCCCTCGAGCTACCCGAGCACGCTAGCGTTCGGCTCTTCGGGCGGCCTCCCACGGCCAAGGACTTCGAAACGATCGGCTTCGAGCAGCTCGCGGCGGTTTTGGCCCACATTCGGGCGGCTTCGGGTCCACCGGCCGACGTCGTCATCGAGCCGGTGTCTCCGACGAAGCTGGAGGCGAACTCGCTGTCAGCGGCTGTTGCTCACTATCTCCGTCTCGGAAGGCTTCAAGAGCCCCTCGTCGCCGAGTACTTCGACAAGCACCCTGACCCCTCGTTCGGCGAGACGGTCGCGGACGCGTTCCGAAGGGAGTATCAGCGCCTCCGCGCGCTACGGTATCCGAGTGACGATGTGTTTACCGCTTTGCAGGCGTTCGCGAGCGGCAGCTCACGCGGCAATGCGTCGCACGAGGCGGCGGTGCTCGCCGTTCTTTCTTACCTATTCGAGAGGTGCGACATTTTCGAGCCGGCACCCGAAGCCGAAGACGAATCACCCGCCGAGATTGGCTCGGAGGCGACATGATCCTGCCTGCCAAGCACCTACGCGAAGAGCGCGCGCTCCTCACGATCGGCGCCGAGCTTCTTGAGGCGCTGCGCGAGCCGAAGACCGTCTCGCGCCTTTGGAGCGAATTCAGCGAGGAAAAAGCCAGAGGCGCGCACCCTGTGACGTACGACTGGTTCATTCTCGCGCTCGACCTCCTCTTCACATTAGGAACGATCGAGGTCGAGCGAGGCCGACTGTTTCGGGTGCACGGATGATACGGTCCATCACCAGTAGCCTTCCGTCGTTCAAGAAGCTCCGATTTCACGAGGGCTTGAACGTTCTCCTCGCCGAGAAGACGAAGGGCGCCAATGACCGCCAGACCCGGAATGGTGTGGGAAAGACGAGCTTCGTGGAGCTCGTGCATTTCCTCATGGGAGGGAACTGCGGCCCCGACCATTTCTTGCAGTCGCCGGCTCTATCGTCCCATGGCTACGCGATCGATTTCGATCTGGCAGACTTACCTGTCACCGTGGAGCGTGTGCCCGAGCAAAAGAAGCGCTTGGCGATCCTCGATGGAGACGTGTCGTCCTGGCCCGAAAAACCGAAGCTCAACAAGAAGTCGGGCCACCTGTCTCTATCGAACGCGCACTGGTGCACGGTGCTCGGTACCAAGATGTTCGGCCTTCCCGCCGAAGACGCCGACGACACGGACCGCTTCGGGCCGAGCTTTCGCTCGCTCTTTTCGTACTTTGCGCGGCGGCAGCGGTCGGGCGGATTGGTCACTCCGGCGAAGCAAGCCGAGGAGCAACTGCCCTACGATCAGCAGGTCGCGCTCTCCTACTTGCTCGGTCTCGACGCGAGCATTCCGCAAAGCTTGCAGTCGGTTCGGCAGCGAGAAAAGGCCCTTGGCGAGGTGCGCAAAGCGGCGAAGGATGGTGCGTTCGGAGACTTGGTTCCAAAAGCGGCGGATCTACGAACGAAGCTGACGGTCCAAGAAGCGCGACTGAATAAGTTGCGAGAGCAGCTCGTGTCATTCCGGGTGGTTCCCGAATACAGCGCGCTCGAAAGAGAGGCGTCGGAGATCACCACGCGGCTCTCCGCGCTCGTCAACGACAACCACATGGATCGCGACCTCGTCCGTCGTCTCGAGGACGCGATGCAGGCCGAGGCTCCACCGCAATACGCAGACGTTCGTCGTGCCTACGAGGAAGCCGGTGTGTCGTTGCCCGGTCTAGTCCAAAAGCGGTTCGAGGAAGTTCAGCGATTCCACCTCTCTATCATCGAGAACCGTCGCTCGCACTTGCGGTCGGAGCTTCAGGCTGCTCAGCGACGCATCGAAGAGCGCGACCACGAAAAAGTCGGCCTCGACCACCGGCGTGCAGAGATTATGGGGATACTGCAGAGCGGCGGGGCGCTCGAGCACTTCATGCACCTTCAGGGCGAGCTGGCGCGCTTGGAGTCGGACACGGAGTCGTTGCGACGGCGGTTCGAGGCGGCCGAGACCTTCGAACGAAAAGACGCCCAGCTCGGGGTGGAGCGGGCTCGCATCCACCAGCGCTTGAAGGATGACCACCGCGAACAGAAGCTTGCTATCGATGACGCGATCCTTTCGTTCGAGGAGCTATCGAGCGATCTTTACGAGAAGGCCGGCAGCTTGACCGTGAGCGACGCGCCGAACGGGCCGACGTTCGAGGTGAGGATCGAAGGCTCGAGGAGCCTCGGAATCACGAACATGCAGATATTCTGCTTCGACATGATGCTCATGGAGCTCTGCCTGCGAAGGGGCATGGGACCGAGGTTCCTCATCCACGACTCGCATCTATTCGACGGTGTGGACGAGCGGCAGGTCGCACGTGCGCTAGAGCTAGGCGCGAAGCGAGCACGGGGACTCGGCTTCCAATACATCGTCACGATGAACGAGGATGCCGTGCCGCGCGGCGCATTTACCTCGTCATTCAAGTTCGACGAGCACGTGCTCCCCACGCGCCTTATGGATGCCCACGACGACGGCGGTCTCTTCGGCCTTCGCTTCGAGTGAGGTCTCTTATTGGGAGTTCGACCCTCGCTCCCGTGCCCTGAAGGCGTGAGTTATCGATCGCGCGGAAGCGCTAAGTGCTGGCGACTTCGAGGGCCCTAGGCGAGTGATGAAAGTCGACAACTTTGCAGACGTGCTGGTGCGCCGGCGCGCCGGTCGTTAGCTCTCGGACCTTGGCGCAGGCCTCACACCCCTTCATGCACGCGGCGGCGCCACGAGGCCCGAGCGGACGTAGTCGGCGAGCGCGTGAAAGGTGGAAAAAACGGGTGCAAAGCGGAGCCCATCGACGGCGAAGACGCCGCTATCCACCAGGTGTTCTGGCAAGCAAACGGCGCCATCGGCGAACTTGGTCCGGAAGTGGGCGGAAGCTTCGATGTGGCCGAACTTGCCCGGGCAACCAGGCCTGTCGAGCGCGTTCGCATCGATCCATGGCTGCTCGAGGTGGCTCTGCTCACGCAGGCCCCACGGCGAGATCAGCCCGTAGACTGTGACTGCGTCGGCGACGTGGCCTTCCGTCTCAACGGAGAACGGCTCAACGTCGCGGGCGGTCGGGACCGCGCCGGCTGGGTAGTAGATCTCTCGGAGCACCGGGCCGTGTCTCCACGCCTCGAACGCGAGTTCCGAGAGCTCAGCTCCGGCACCATGGCCCCACGCCACGCCGGCCGCGTAGAAGCAAAGCTTCTGCAGCTTGAGCTGCGTCAGGCCCGACCGCCCCAACGCGGAGTAGTGAGCCTGGACGCGGTTCGCCAACCAGGAGGCGGGCGAGATGGTCAACGAGGGGAACACGGTGGGCGACCTCTCGCTCAGAGTAGCCACGGAATTGCGGGAAAGCGCTCTCATTTCGAGCACTCGAGTAAGTGCTCGGAAAGACTTCGCTCGGCCGCTGGTCCTGTGGTTGGTGCTTTTGACCCGCGGAGGAAGCCTAGGAATGCTCAGACAACCTCGAACGTGTCGGGGCGCCAGGACAAGGTCGTACCCCGCGCTGCACACGGTTTGAGGCCCTACCGATGGCGCGCGGGAAACAACTGCGTGGTCCCGCTCACGTGGGAGAGCGCGCTGAAGCCGAGCGAGCGGGCGAGCTGGTCGTAGTCGCGCATGAAGCCCTTGGCGCCGTGCTTGATCTTCGGGCCCATCTTGTTCTTCCGGGCGATGAAGGGCTGGAAAACATCGACGATCAGGGCGAGGTCTAGAAACGTCGAGGGGAGCCAGTCGACGCTCTTCGTGTATCCCGAAGCCCACTTTGCCCCGGTGGCTTCAAGAATGGCCGCGTGCGACCCGCGACGGTTTGCCCCGACCATCTCGCAGCAACCGAAGTGAACGAACGACACCGCTCCCGGCTTCTTCTTCGCCGTTCCAAGCGCCGCAACGGTGTCGGCGTACGGGATGGCGGACTTCTTCCCCGCAGGCAACAGTGTCGTCCCTTGGCCGTGGCAGGCGATGTACACGAAGGCGTTCGCCCCTGTCGGAATGCCGCCCACATAGTGCGCGATGTCCGCAGCCGTGCGAATCGTGCGGTGCGAAAGCTCGAAGCCTCGATGACTGCTCGCCAAGGCGGAAAAGTATGGGAGGACAAGGGGCACTTCCTTGTTGCTCCACCAGGTGCCTTCCAAAATGTAGATCAAGGCGCGCATATTTCGAGGCGAACACGGTTCGTCGTGGCACGCAACGACGGGCCGTCCACATGAGGACTATGGCGGGCCGAATGTTGCGGCTATGCAATAGGAATGCTCCCCGTCGCCTACCAAGACGTTTCCTCGCTCATGGTGGTCGAAGTCGAGACGTGGCGGGCCATTCTCGTGGCCGCGAAGGCGAGCTGGTTTGCGGAGGCGGAGGTGACGCATGCGGCCCTTTGGGAAGCGATGGTCACCAACGACGTAGGCACCGAGTTTCTTAACGCGTTGGCGGTTTTGACGGAGCTGGGAAACGACGCGGGGCGAGAGAGCGTGCTTCAAGCCGCGGAGGATCGGCAGGTTGAACTTGAGCACAAGGCCGATGAGCCGGCCCAGGAGCTGGCGGCTCGCCTTTGGATTGCGAGCCGAACGAACGCGGTCTTGGCGAACGTGCTGGTAATGGCCCGTACAAGCCGCATGCGGAGCGGCAGCGAGCGAACATTCGAAGAGCTCCACGGGAGGCGTTTCGGGGTCAAGCGGGCGATCGACTTGAACCACCTCAAGACCGCGGTTGCCCAGTGGTGCATCGAAAATAAGCTCGAACCCGTGGTCGAAGTCTTTGCGTACGAAAGGGACGACGAGTGGCACTGCGAAGTTCTGCGAGGCGAGCGCGCAAAGCGCGTCCTCGCGATTCAAGCGGGGCGCCCAGACATCTTGAACTTCAATCCGGCCACCTCGGACCATCTTCGCTACGAGCCCGAGACAGCAAGGCTTGGGATTGCGACCCGTTCGCCTCGCCTGTTCAAAATGTACCAGGCCACGCTGGGGACGCTCATCGCTGATGAAGAGGGGTTCTTTGGTGGGGAGGAGATTTGCAGCCTCGAGCCCCTTCAAAAGCGGAGGGTAGACCTGTTTCACGACGTATCCCCCGCCATCGCTCGTGTCGACGTCGTCGAGCTCCAATGGCGTCGTGGTGATCGCGACAGGGTCTTGGTGCGCGGGCGCGACTGCTTCCGTGTGCTCGAAGACCTTGGCGCACAGCTCATCGAAGGAAGGCTCGTGGCGGCGAAGCTCGTGGTCACGTTTGTGGGTGGCGGGCGACCAAGCGTCGTGTCGATTCAGGTGCCGAAGGTCATCGACATCAGTCCAGGCCCACACGAACACCTTGTCGAGAGGATGCTCACGTCCGTCGGCATCCGTGGAACGTTCGGCAAGGTCGACGGGCGGCGGGACCTCTGGTGTCTGTATCCGTGGCGAATGTCCGCTGCGGAATGGCGGGCGCGCATGACCGACTTCGACAAATACGCGAAGACCATGTTTCGCCCGATCGTGCTGGAGACCGTCACACATCCAGACCATCCCGCTTCACCAGGAGCGTTGGTGGTCGAGACGCTCAGTCCGCACACGACTATCGGCGTCAGCGATGACGTGGCGATTCCGATACGAACGTTGACGGAAAGTGACGTTGAGGGGCTCGAGCTGGACATCGAACGTGTCGCAAATGGCGTCGCCACGGCTCTTGCGTTGACTGGCGGAGTGCGCGAGGTCGCCGCGGGTCTTTGGATGTTGGGAAGTCGCGCACTTGTCCAACACAGGTCGATTGCGGTCTTCTTCGCCTCGCGCGCCCCAAGTGATTCGGTGGCTGCCACGATACACGGCGCAGTGGGATCGAATACGCCGGTGGTCCTGTGTCCGGAGGGCTGTGCGCCTCCCGTTGGCGCGAACCCTTGGATTCCTTGCCGCGTTCCTTTCGGGCCGTACGACGACCTCTTGATGAAGATCGTGTACGCACTGAACTTGGAGCGCGTGGTCCCGGCGTGGTTGTGGGCTCCGGAGGATCTCGTCGTTGATGAGGCGCAGGGCGTTGTGTGGTTTCAAGGCACGCAGCTTCTGGTCGACTCGAACACCAACGCGTTCAAACTGGTCGCAGCGCTCGCCAAACGAGGGTCGGAGTTTCAAGACAACGAGGACCTCAATCAGGCTATCTCGGCGAGCCGAAAGGACTCCGAGACGGCGAAGCAGGCGAAGCGCGCGTGGAATGCCGTCGTGAAGAAGACATTCTCGGCGAAAGGGCTCCCTATTCCCGCCGAGATGATTCGATCTCGAACGGGTGGGTATGAACTTGCCGTAGCGGTCCGCTTCGTCCCCGGTAGTGAGTCGGTGTCGTAAGGGCCAGGAATCGGGGCTCCTACCACTACCGCGCTACCACCGACGCCGCCCGTTTCGGGTCCTAGCCTGTTGGTGTCGACGGGATGTTCCTCCCGCCGCACCGGAGGCACAGTGGCCAAAGATCCCAAGTCGTTTCATGTGTTTATCGACCAGACCGAGGTTTCCTTCGAGGAGCGCGCCCAGACAGGCCATGCCCTCAAGCTGAAGGCCGGCCTTCCTACCGACCGCCCCCTGTTCGTCGAGCCCAGCAACCAGGTGGAAGGCGAATCGTGCGGCCCTCTGGCGGACGACGCCGAGGTGGACGAGGTCGAGGACGAAGAGGTCCTTCAACTCGAGAACGGCCAGCGCTTCTGGTCGCGGCACCGTGGCATCACGGTGACCATCAACCGCGTCGACTACCGGTTCGACGAGCGCGTTCAGACCGGGCGCTCGCTGAAGGAGCGGGCGAGTATCGCACTCGGCGACGTCCTCTTCCGCCAGCGTCCGCACGAGGACGAGGTCATCGCGAACGACACGACGGTCAAACTGAAGCGCCGCGATTGCTTTCACAGCGCTCCCCCCGCCGACTACGGCAGTCCGGACCTGGACCAGGCGAGCGTAGGCTTCGCGAGCTTCGAGATCGTGCCCCAGCCCGAAGACTGGAGCTTCCTCATCATCAACGACTACCCGGTTCCGGGTGCGTATTCGCCCGCGGCGGTGCGTCTCCTCGTGAAGCTCCCGCCGACGTTCCCAGATGCGGCCCCCGACATGTTCTGGGTGAGCCCCGAGGTGAAGACTTCGGCAGGGGCAGCACCTCAGGGAACCACTTCGGAGCCTCTGCTCGGTACGAGCTGGCAGCGCTTCTCTTGGCACCTCCTCCCGAACGCGTGGCGACCGGGAGTGAGCACGCTTCGCGATTTCCTGCGCACGGTTCGGACGCGCTTCGAGAAGGGCACCTGACCATGAAGCTCCGCATCGCCGAGCGCGACTGGTTGTCCTTGTGCGAACGGCTCTTCGTCCGCAAGGACGTCGAGACTGCCGGGCTTTTGCTCGCCGAAGCGGTCGGATCGGGCGAGACAGGCACCCTTGTCGTCAAACAAGTCGTCGTGCTCGACGACAGCGCCTACCGCATCCGAAAGCGTGACCAAATTTCGCTCGATCCGATCGCGCTGAATCGCCTGACACGCGTCGCCCGCGACCGCGGGTGGTCGGTCTTCACGATTCACACGCATCCCGGCGCGAGCGAACCGTGGTTCTCGGGCGCGGACGACGCGGGCGATGAGCGCTTCATGCCTGCGCTGAAGTGCCAAATCCCGAACGCCACCCACGGATCCATCGTCGTGGTGGAGAGCCGAAGCGCCATCGCTCGGACGTTCGACGAGCACGGGACCAGTCAGGAGGTTCCGCTCGTCGTGGTCGGGCGCACTCTTGAGTCGACCCTCCCCGCGTCGGCGAGATCGGCCGAGTGGTTCGCCCGACAAGAGCTCGCACTCGGGGCTCGTGGACAAGCCCAACTCCGAGCACTTCGCGTCGGAATCGTCGGGCTTGGTGGCACGGGGTCGCTCGTAGCGCTCCAGCTCGCTCACCTAGGCGTTGGCGCTCTCGTCTTGGTCGATGCCGACAAGATCGAAGCGTCGAATCTGTCGCGCGTGGTGGGCGCATCGAAGGCGGACATCGGGGAAACCTTCAAAGTGGACGTGGCCGCTCGTTATGCACGGTCCGTCGGCCTCGTCGGCAGCATCGAATCTAGGCGCGAGGCACTCGGCTCGACCAACGCGCATGTCCTTGGCGCGTGCGACATCGTCGTGTCGTGTGTCGATCGGCACACCCCACGCTCCGTGCTGAATCGCCTCGCGTATCGGTACCTCGTCCCCACCATCGATCTTGGAACCGCGTTCCGCGTGGACGAACGCGGCACCATGACCGGAAACGCAGGGCGCGTGGTGGTGGTCGGACCGGGCCGCCCATGTTTGGCCTGTTGGGGCCATCTTGATCCGCACGCGTTGCGCATCGAGGCCCTTTCCAAGGCCGAGCGCTCGGAGCAAGAGCGCCTCGGTTACATCGACGGAGCCGAAGAACCCCAGCCAAGCGTCATCGCGTTCAACGCGGCGGTCGCGAGCGCGGCCGTGACCGAGCTCCTTCGCATGGCCACGGGCTTCGCGGGCGCCGAAAAGCCGCCGCTGCGGCTCGCGTTCGACTTTGCAGAGGGGACGGTGCGAAGGAATTCCCTGGCGGCCAACTCTGCCTGCGGCATTTGCGGCGATGGGAGCGCGGCCGCGGAGAGCGCCACACCGCTCTTGGCGAGCGCCTAGCCAAAACGCTCGCGAAAGCGAGGAAGACCATGGGCTCGCGTGTCATTCGGACACTCGGGCCCCGGGCGACGGACCTTTTGGTCGGTCGCGTTTGCGACACAGAGAAAGATTGGCGATTCACATGGCGAATGTTGGCGATCGATTCAAGACTGGGCAGAACTGCGAAACCTCGGGCTCTTACGCTTTCGACGGCTACGTCGACGGAACAAACACGCCCGCGCCGACCTCGGCGGAGCGGGTGATTCCGCTCGCGAAGTCGGAGACGTTTCCGCCGATCCGCTCATGCAACAAGGCGGCGTTCTGGAAACTTCAGCGCATTAGCTGAGGCCATGGGCGAGGCGGGCGCGAAATGGGTCGCGCCCGCCTCGGGGCTTCGACAATCACCGAACAAAATCGCTCGAAAGGGACCACTATGGATCACCACTACTTGCCCAAGTTCTACCTCAAAAAGTGGGCCGCTACCGACGGCACGGTGTTGCGCTACTACCGCTTGGTGCTGCCCACAGGCGACAAGATCATCGAGAAACGTGTGGGGCCACGCGGTGCGGGTTTCGAGCCGGGCCTCTATGCGGTCGCACCCGGGACGGATTGGGAGAGCTACGACGAGAACATCGTCGAGACCGACGTCATGTCGCCCATCGACGACGCGGCAGCGGTAGTCCTCGACAAGATGTTGAGCGACGCCCCGAGCCTGGACTCGGACGACCGCACTGCATGGGCCATCTTCTTGAACTCGCTGATTCATCGGCATCGAGATCCGGTGAGTGTCAAAGTTGTTGTCGCTTCGTTTGTTAAGTTTCTATGAAGCAGTCTCGCGGGCGAGCGCGCTCGCTATGGTCTCCTGATCTCGTTTTGGGTTGAGGAAGACCGCGGGGGCGGGCGTCCAGTTCCGCGTTCCGGCGGACCACCGATTGGGATGCTTGCGCCGGGC
>JAYUKI010000033.1:0-6135 GCA_043764595.1 Myxococcales bacterium
CCTCATGCGGTGGGCCACGGTCTCGCAGGAGACCGAGATTCGCGAGCTGATGGACTACTGCTGCGGGAAATATCCAGGGTAGGGCGCTCGATGATGGGCCCGCGTGCCCGAGGCTGCGCCGTTTGTGCCGCCGATGGCCCGTCCGCCAGCGAAGGTCCGGTCTCCGCTTGGCGGCCCGCCGCTTCGACGCTAACACCGGCCCCGTGAACGCTCGTTCTTCGCTTCGGTTCGGTCCTTGGGTTTCGGGCTCGCTCGCTCTCTGCGCGATGTTGCAAGGCTGTGCTCGGGCCGCGCCTGCTTCTTCACCCGAAGCGCATCCCACGGTCGCAAGGCCATCCCACCCCCTCGTATTCGGAATCTTCGCCCGCGAAGGAGCGGCCCGCGTCGAGGAGGCCTCGTTCTTCGAGAAGCTCGTCCAACGTCCCTTCGTGCTCGTCGGGGAAAAACACGACAACGTCGAGCATCACGCCTTCGAGGCGCGTGTCGTGGCCGCGGTCGGACGCGTGTCGCCACGCGCCGTGGCCATGGAGCATTTTCGCGCAAAGGACCAACCCAAGCTCGATGCGTTCTTCGCCAACGCAAGCTCCCGTGCAGCCGACCTTCCTCGTGAGGTCGGCTGGGAGGAGGGCTGGGGTCCGTTCGGTCCGTTCGAGCGCATCTTCGCGAACGCGCTCGCGCAGCGCATGCCCCTCGTGGCCGCCAACTTCGACCGACTCGACGTCCGAGCCTTGAGGGAGCACCCCGAGGCCGCGTTTTCGGCCGACGTCCGCGCCGAGCTCGCGCGCGTCACCTTCGCCGACACCGACGAGAAGTCCCTCGCCGAGGAGCTTCACACCTCGCATTGCGGGCATCTTCCTGGCGACTTTCTCGCCCCGATGGTCCTCGCGCAGCACGCCCGCGATGCCCAGTTTGCGCTCGCCATGCGGGGCTCGGGTCGTACGTCCGCCGTGCTCCTCGCCGGAAAGGGCCACACCCGCGGCGATCGCGGCGTTCCGCGGTTCCTGCCGCTCGGCTCGTTCGTGTCCGTCGCCATGGTCGAAGTCGAGGACGGGAAGGTGGAGCCACGCGCCTACGAAGAGCTCGGCACCCACGACTACGTGTATTTCACACCCAGAGCCCCCGCCGACGAAGACCCATGTGCGGCGTTCCGGCATCCCAGCACCAAGATCTCTCCAGGTCCCGTGAAAGGCCCCTCCTGATGCGTCGTACGTCTCCCTCTTCCATTTTCTCGTGGCTCGTGACCGCAGGTCTCGCGCAAGCTCTCGTGGCGTGTGGCGAGGCCCCGCCTCCCGCGACGCCTCCCGTTCCGACCGTGGCTTCCGTCGTCGTCCCTGCGCCCTCCGCCACCGTCGTGCCCACGCCTTCCGCCACGGTGGCCTCCGAGCCCAAGGCGCCCGAAGGGCCCAAGCCGGCTCCCGTGCTGACCTACACGGGGGCATTCGCGACGCCCGAGTGCGTGCTCTGGGACGAGGCGAACGACCGCTATCTCGTGTCCAACATCAACGGGAAGCCACTCGACGTCGACGGCAACGGCTACATCACCGAGCTGTCTCCCGACGGTACGGTGAAGACCCCGAAGCTCGTCGCGGGGGGCCAGAAGAGCACTCCGGCGGTCACCCTCAATGCTCCCAAAGGCATGGCGATCGCGGGTGGGCTCCTCTACGTGGCGGACATCTCTTCGGTTCGCACGTTCGATCTGAAGACCATGGCGCCGAAAGCCGAGATCAAGATCGCCGGCGCTACGTTCTTGAACGACGTGGTCGCGGGGCCCGACGGCAAAGTGTACGTCTCCGATTCCGGCCTGAAACAAGGCGAGAAGGACTTCGAGCCGACCGGAACGGACGCCGTTTACGTCATCGAGAAGGGCAAAGCGAAGGCGTTGGCCAAATCGACCGACCTCGGCAGGCCGAACGGTCTTCTCGTGGACGGCAAGAGCCTCCTCGTCGTGACGTTCGGTTCGGGCGAGCTTTACCGCTTGGACGAAAAGGGCAAAAAGACCGACGCTGCGAAGGTTTCGAAGGGCGGACTGGACGGCATCGTGGCCCTCGCGGACGGGTCTTTGCTCGTCTCGAGCTGGGCGGGCTCCGAGATCGTGCGAGGCAAAACGGGCGGCACCTTCGAAGCCGTCGTGACGGGCGTGAAGGCCCCGGCGGACATCGGCTATGACAAGAAGCGAAGCCGCGTGCTCGTTCCACGCTTCCTCGAAGACAAGGTCGAGGTCTACGAGGTCAAATAGCTCTCACTCGGGGTCGAGGTCCGGCTTGGGCCTCGTGCGAACGGCGCGACGCGCAGATCCTTTTTTGGATGGCGCGCCGCGCCTTTTTTATGGGTTTCGACGCAAGCTCCCTTCCGAATCGTCGGGCAGTTCGAGGAGTGCCGCAGGGCGGCAAAGAATCGTTGCGAAAACGACGCATTGCACGGTTGCCTTCTGTACCGATCTGTCCAAGAAGAGGAAAAGAAGTCCTCCCCCAATCGTGCCCGCGTGCCCTGGCGCGGAGCGCCCCGAACGACGAGCCACCCCCATGATGCAAGAGCCGACCACGATGCCGTCCGCCCCTCCCGTCGTTCCCGGAGCCTCGACAACCTCGTCTCATCCGTCGCACCCGCCGCTCGGCTTCGGTCGCGTGTTCGCGGACACGATGCTGCTCGGTCGCTACAAGGAAGGGAAGGGCTGGCACGAGCTCGCGTGCGTGCCTCGCCAAAACCTGTCACTCGATCCGGCGGCCGCCGTTCTCCACTACGGGCAGTCTCTCTTCGAGGGGCTGAAGGCGTTCCACGGGCATGACGGCAAGGTCCGCGTGTTCCGCCTCGACGCTCACCTCGCGCGCATGCAAGGCGGCACGGCTCGCCTCGCCATGCCGAGCCTCGACATCCCCAAGATGCGCGAGAGCATCCTCGACCTCTTGGCGCGCACCAAGTCGGCCATCCCGCGCGGCAAGAACGAGGCGCTCTACCTCCGTCCGCTGCTCATCGCCGATGAGGGCTTCCTCGGCGTCCGCCCCGCGCGAGACTACATCTTCCTCGTGCTCCTCTCGCCCGTGGGCGACTACTACGAGGGCGGCATGCGCCCCCTGCGCATCTGGGTCGAAAACGAGCACGTTCGCGCGGCTCCGGGCGGCCTGGGCGCCGTGAAGACCTCCGCGAACTACGCCGCGAGCCTCTCGGCCGCTCATCGTGCCAAAGAGAACGGATTCGACCAGGTGCTGTGGCTCGACGCCGTCGAGCGTCGTTACCTCGAAGAGGTCGGCACCATGAACCTCTTCCTCCGCATCGGGGACGAGGTCATCACGCCTCCACTCGATGGCGGCACCATCCTCGGCGGGATCACCCGCGCAAGCTCGCTCACGCTCCTCCGCGAGTGGGGCGTCAACGTCAGCGAGCGCCGCATCACGATCGACGAAGTCGCCGAAGCCGCCAAAAAAGGCGAGCTGAAGGAAGTCTTCGGCACGGGAACCGCAGCGGTCGTCGCACCCGTAGGCGAGCTCGTTCACGGCAAGGACCGCATCCAGGTCGGCACCGAAAGCACCATCTGCGACCGCCTCCGCGCCGCCATCACGGGCATGCAATACGGTACGGTCGAAGACCAGCACGGGTGGGTCACAGTCGTCTGAGCCAAGAGGGTTCTTGGCGCTTTTTCGATGGGCTCGGAGCGAGCCGAACGTCGAACAAAGGCGTCGAACAAAGGTAGGGCGGGCATCCAATGGTGCCCGCCCTCCGTTTTTCCATTGCGTGTGCCGACTCGGGAGTCGTCAACGAAGGAGCCTCCGAGCTTCGGACGCCCCGTTCGGCCGGTCACTCCCCGACGTTGAAGAAGCTCGTGCGTCGTCCGATGGCTTCATCGTCCACGTTGAGCAAAATGGGCAGCGTCTCGCGCTGCCAGTCGTCGTCGTCTAGGCGCCGCACGGTCACTTTGGCGTCGGCGGCACTGCGGTACAGGGCCTCCACGATGTCCATGATGACGTAGAAGCCGTTCGAGTTGCAGAAGCGCAGCTCGGAAAAGTCGATGGTGATTTCGTCGACCCCGAGCTCGGGCAGCTTGGCCGACAGCTCGTCGATGTGAGCCTTCAAGAAGCGGTACGGATTGTCCACCCGTATGACGCCCTCGAATCGATGTTTGAGCATGCGTGCGTCGAGTGTGGCGACCGAATGGAAGACGCTTGCGCCGCCGTCCACGATCTCGCCGAAGGTGACAACCTTCATGATTTCACCGCCGTCGTATAAGTCGCCGTCACGGTCATGGCCCCGTCTTGGTAAGCAATCGCGAGATCGAACTTGTTCTCTTGGGCGAGGCGCATCAAACCGAGGCCCCCTTTCAGGCGGTGTGCACGTCGCTCGCGAATGGTGCTCGCCACGAGCGCTCGCAAATCCGGGGTCTCGCGGATGAGGTCGATGCGCGCTTTCACCTTTTCGTACTGTTCCTTCGAAACCTGATTCCGGACCGAAATGACGAGCCCGGTGGGGCCCGCCTCGAGATCGAGATCGAAGCTAGACTTCGGATCGTGGATGTTCTCGAACACGTTGGTCAAAAGCTCCGTGATGACCACGTTGGCCTTTTTTGCCGTGTTCTTGGGATAGAACATTCCCAAAATTTGGAGCGCTTGTTCGCCCACCAAACCCGCCAAATCGCCAGTTACGTGGTCGATTGGACCGAGGGTGAGCCTGTACTTCGTGCTTGTGCGTGCGAGGGTCGTTTCGTCGAGCGCGTCGAGCGGCGTGACCGCTCCGGAGTCGGTGCTCATGAGGTCTTCCTCGCCACCAGAAGCGTGATGTCGTCCGAGTCCTGTGTGCGGAACGATTGGTAGTCTTCGACGCAGAGCCGAACGATGTCGTCGGTGGAGAGGTCGCGGTACTTCCGGACGATGCCGTTCAGACGAGCCACCGAGTAGTCCGCGCCGTCGGCGTTCTGGGCTTCGACCATTCCGTCCGTGTAGAGCACGAGGAGATCGCCCACGACGAACGGGAGATCCTTTTCGACGTAGGGTTTTTGGCGGAGTCCGAGGAAGTGATTGCGCTTCTCGAACGTGTACTCTTGGCCGTCTTTGGCGAGCAAGAGGCCATATCCGCCGCCGCAGACGTACGTGAGCCGATCCTCGGCGAAGGTCGCGAAGTTCACGGTCGCATACTTGCGGACCTCACGAAGGAACTCGAACGAGGCCTTGTTGACCCACTCGACGATTTCCGCGGGATCCTCGAGGCGCTCCATGATGGTCATGAACTGCGCCTTGAGATAGGCCATCACGAGCGCCGAGCTGACGCCGTGGCCCGAGATGTCGAACACGCCAATCGCGTAGCGGTCGGAGGCCGTGCGGAAGTAGTCGAAGTAGTCGCCGCCGACCTCGGTGAGCTGCTTGTGGTAAACCGAGAGCTCGAGCTCCGACGCCATGGTCGCGAACATGCGAGGCAAGAGGGCGTTTTGCACGCTCTGGGCGACCTCGAGGTCCTCGCGGATGATGTGGTACGCCGCGGCAAGCTCGCGCTCTTTTTCGTCGAGCTTCTCGTAGGCGACCTTGAGGTTCTCGTTGGTCGAGTTCCAGAACGTGGTGTCGCGCTCGAGCGTTTTGGCGAGACCCCGGAACTTCCAATAGAGACGCGCGAGCTCCTTTTCGGGCAGCTGCGACAGAAGCTTCATGTCGTTCTGGGCGAGCACGTCCTCGAGAGTGGGCGTGCTCATCAGTGGAACTCCACGAGCAAACGATCGGGGTCCCCGTCGTTGATGACGTCCACGTAGTCGATGTCGCCAGGGGCCGACATTCCGCCGATGATCACGCCACATTCCATCTTTCGATTGAACGGTGTGGTCGAGTGGACCACGGCGACGCCTCGTGACTTGTCGAACTGTTCGAGCTCGAACGAGCCGACCACGCTCTCGGGACCGCGAACCACGCTCGCGAAGCCGCCCGAGCCCGTTTGGTAGTGCAAAAACGATACGCCCTTTCGGACGACGCTTTTGCCCGGCCCGAAGTGGTACCAGCCCGTCATCATGGCAATTCCGACTTTGACCATGATGGGGTCGACGTTCCCGTAGGAGCGCACGACCAGCTCTTGGAGCTTTTCCCACTGGGAAAGTGGATACCAGTCGTTGATTTGGAGCCCCTTGATGAAGCTCGTGGCGTCGTGGCCGGCGACGATGTTGAG
>JAYUKI010000034.1:0-6132 GCA_043764595.1 Myxococcales bacterium
CGCTCCTCGGACTACGGGAGTAGGCTTCCGGTGCGAGCGAATCGGGCAAAAGCCTCGCGTCGGTCTCGACGGAAGCTGACACACCCATTTCGACCGGGCGCCTTAGGGCCCGCCGCAAAAGAAGTCGTCGACTCGACGCCGAAACATCCCCAACGGCAGCGTTGAAAATTCTGGAGATGCCGCAGTATGTCGGCGAACTTTCGCCTCGACGTAGGGGCGCCTCGACGCCGATTCGATCGACTTCCTTTGCGGCAATCCCTAAGGCCGGAACGCCACCACGAGCTCTCACCGTACGAAGGCTTCGAGGAGCTCGGCAATGGCTTCGGAACGAGCGAGGTCTTCTCGGCGCGCACGTGGAACCGGAACAATGCTCACGAACGACGTGAGGAGTGGTGCGGCGTTGTGCCCAGTCGATGCGTCGTGAGCGCTGGGCTCGACCAGGGCGAGGTGGGTGCGTGGAAGACCGCGCGCCGCGGCGGCGATGGCCGCGGCGCGTGTGTGGTGGAGCACGCCGAGGGCGTCGACGGCGACCAGAACGACCCAGTCAGGCTCGAGTGCAAGCGCCAGATTGGCATTGTCGATTCCGGGGCCAAGAGGAGTGAAGAGGCCGCCCGCGAGCTCGACCACCATGAGGTCCACCGCCTGGCGCGCGGCGGCGACGGCGGCAACGATGCGCTTCGATTGAATCGGCTGTTGGTCCCACTCCGCGGCAAGGTGGGGCGAGACGGGGGCCGCAAAGGAATAGAGCGGAGCCGGCTCCACGCGGAACGTGGAGGCTTCGAGGAGGGCACTTGCGTCGCCAGCGGTGTGTCCATCGAGTCCACTTTCCACCGGCTTGTAGCCCGCGACCGACCAACCACGGGCGCGCGCGCCCAAGACCAGCGACACCGCCAGATGGGTCTTGCCGATCTCCGTACCGACTCCCGTTACGACGACCAGCCGCCCCATGATTCCTTTAGCTCCGAGACGTTCCGGAGGAATCCGGTTACGTCGGTCATTCGATGCCGGGCGGTGACGGTTAGCCGCAGACGCGAGGTTCCCTCGGGCACGGTGGGCGGCCGAATGGCTTGGACGAAGTAGCCCCGCGCATTGAGGGCATCCGCCAGCCGTACGGCGTGTGCCGGGTCGGACAGGACCCAGGGCACGATAGGGCCTTCACCACGAGCATCGCATCCAAGAGCGCGAAGGCCGCTGCGGAGGCGGTCGGCCAAGGACAGCAAGTGGGTTCGTGCCGCGTCCGCTTCTGCAATGCTCGGCAAGCGGTGGCGGGCTTCGGCAGCCAACACAGGGCTCATTCCGGTCGAAAAGACGAACGCGCGGGCGCGGTTCCAGAGCCACTTCCGAACCACTTCCTTTCCGCCTACGAACGCGCCGGCAAGGCCAAACGACTTCCCGAAGGTGCCGACGAGGACGTCGGGAACGACCCCGGCTGCAGCGCACGCTCCGCGGCCGTTCGGGCCGAATACCCCGAGGGCGTGGGCCTCATCCACATAGAGAGCGGCGCCGGTCTCGCGGCAGAGCTGCGACAGCTCCGAGAGGCGTGGGACGTCGGCGTCCATGCTGAAGTACGACTCCGTGACGAACCACGTGCGGGTGCCGACGGCCGGTTGGCCAAGGAGCCGGGCGGCCGCGTCAAGATCGAGGTGCGGGACGACTTCGACGTTCGCGCGTGCGAGGCGGAGTCCGTCGATGATCGACGCGTGGTTCAAAGCGTCCGAGAGGACCCGATCGCCAGGTCGGACAAGGGAGCTCAGCGCCCCAAGGTTGGCGGCGTATCCGCTCGTAAACGCCAAGCACGCTTCGACGCCGAGCCAATCCGCCAAGTCTCGCTCGAGCCCCTCGTGGGCGTCTGTGTTTCCAGAAACGAGACGAGAGGCTCCGGCGCCCGGTGCGGCCTGGGCCTCGAGGGACTGCTCCGCGAGGCCGAGGTAGTCGTTCGAGCACATCGTGAGGGCGCCGGGGGGTGGCAGACGCGGCACACGGAGCAGAGACCGGGCAGCGAGGCCCGCGAGGTCACCGGCGAGGTCGTCGATGGGGGAGTGTTTCACGTGAAACACTCCCAAAGGGCGCGAGCCGCGGGGTTCGGCTCCGCCACCGCCGGTTTCACATGAACCCCGCTCCAAATGACGGCGGCAAGGCTCGTGGAGCCGCTCGGGCTCCCCGATCGGTCTGGGCGCGCCGGTCGCCGAGAGCGCGTCCGCACGTTCACCTCTCCGCCGACCCTTCGAGCGCCTGATCGACTCGGACCAGCATGCGCCGGACAGAATCACGCGCCTTTCGTTCGAGGGCCTCCCGCTTTCCGCGCTCCACCTCGAGGTCGTGGGCGAGGGACATCGCGGCCAGCACGAGCGCCTGTGGCGTTGACGGGCGACCTCGTGGGGCCACTTGCTCGACCCGCTCCGACACGATCGCAGCCAAGGCGCGCAACTCTTCATCCGTGGCGGTGCTGACCAACTTCACCTTCTGACCCGCGACAATGACCTCGACCGAGCGACGATGCATGCTGCCTCTGGCGCCGAAAGCGCCGCCGCAACATACAACGAACGCTTCGGACGCGCACGCTGCGCCATCGCTTCGTTGGTGGCGCCAAGAGAGGCTCGTGGTGTCCTTCGGCAGCCTTTGGAGGAGCGGATAGGTTCACGCAAAGAGGGGGGGGTGGGCGCGCGGCCGCCAATGGGCTTTGCACGCTGGCTCTTGGACGACCACAGCCGCTCGGCGAGCCAGGCGGCACCCGGAACCTTTCACACGGGCGGGTCAGAAGGGAGCGCCGGCCACCGCTCGGCGGGGGCGGCGTCGACGGGACGGGACCGGAGGGGACGGGCGGGCGCGGCGTCGACGGGATGGGTTGGTGGTCTCGGCGTCGGACGGCGCGCGGTCCCGGGACCGAAGTCGCTATCCGTCACCGGCACCCCTCGATTGTTTCACGTGAAACGTCCCTCGGAGGCAGCCAGACACGGACGCCTCTACGGACGGCGCGCGGACAGGGATCGACGAGAAGCATGCCCCCGAGCCACTTCGGCTGATTGGCCACGATGCCAACCACGCGGCCTTCGAGGCGCGCGAAGCCTTGATGAGCTTGCGACCAAAGAGCCACCGTCTCCACCCAAGTCTCACGGCCCTTCAGGTGGTGCCAGGATTCCGGACGCGGCGTTCGCCCATGAGCGCCTCATTGGCCCCCGGTGCCCGTGCCTCGTAGGTGGGCGCGAATGCGCTTCGAGCACGAACTGTCCGGCCCTCCGCGCGCAACGGGCCCCACTCGCGGCCGAGGTCGGCTGGAAGGGCCGGGGAGGCCAGGCTCTCTGGTTCGAGGGTCGCGGACCCTCGAGCTCCTGCGCCGGGCCTGAGAGGTTCTCGGCCTCTCTCCTACGCTACGTGGCCTGCGAGGGTATCGACCTCGCAGACTCGGCGCTCGACCCGGCCCGCAGAGGGGCGGACCCTCGTCTCGACCTCGCAGACTTGGCGCTCGCATGAGTCGGGACCCGACGCGAGGCTTCGTTTGATTTGAGCCCACGAGCGGCCCACCAATGCGTCGTGACGCCGGGCACGGAGGTGGCCGCGTGCCGCGACGGCTCCTGTCGAGTCCGGTTCGAGTCGAGGTTCCTCCCGGCGCGCGGGGCGTCGTATTCTCACAAGGCTTCCCCGGCTCTCCCCAGCAGGCCCTCGTCGGGATTCACCCGCGCACTGTGCCCTCTGCGTCAGCTTGGCTGTGGCGCGGTCGGTGAGCACGACAAGGATGGGACGAGCCGCGGGCCCTACCGCGGACGGCCGCGGGCCCTACCGCAGACGGCCGCGGACCTGGTCCCTGCAATCCGGCCAGCAGCGTCGGCATTGCTTCCGTGAGCATGTTTCACGTGAAACGTCGCCGTCGCACGCACAGGTCTCGTCCAAACGGGCATGGGCTTGCTCGTCCCTGCGGCGGCGCGTCGGTATCGCATGCGCCCTGGCGCCCAAGGGCATAGGGCAGCCCGAGCCTCACTGGGCGCCCTCTAGGCGCCTCGTCGACCCGCCCATCCGGCGCACACAAGTCAGGGCCTCAGGCACCGACCCGGGTTGTTTCCCAAGCACAAGGTCGTCGGAAACCAACCCAACCAACGAGAGTCGTCGAACCGCCGTGTGTGGTGCCCGAGCCGGTCCATTGGGCTCGCCAGGCTCACGCGGCTCGGGGCAGCCCTGGAGTCCATCTCCGCGAGCTAGTGCTCTACGGAGAGAGCCATTGGGGGAGCGCCGGGCAGGGCGGCCTGATCACCCCGCTCACCTCACGGCATGGGAGACCAACCGCAGCCCCTGCCGCCATGCCCTAGCGCGCTCGGTTCGATGCAGTTGGAGCCACACGAGCCCGCCCAGTCGGCCATCGATGGCACCCGCGGTCCGGCGCCTCGCCGGGCGCGTCGATGAGGAGCCCATCGAGAACGAGAAACTCGTATCCCGGATGGGCGACCTTCCTGAGGCACGCGTCAGTCGCGTAGCGGACGAAACGGGTCGCCCTCCAACGGCAGTGCGCCTCGCGAATCCTACCCCTTGCATCGCGAACCGTCGCTCCGACTTCATCGAGGCCTTCACGCCTCGGCGGCGGGAAGTCCACGCGACGTGAAACCTACCCGCGGCACCTCTCGCCGCACCGCCAGCCGGCCACGCTCTCCGCGACTCGACGCCGAGGTGGTGACCCTGCGGCGCTCCTTCCTAGGAGGCGCCTCCGGCGTCCGTTCGAGCTCGGGCGTGGGCCATGCCCCCCCCACCGTCACGCATGTAGGTCTACCGCTCGAGGCGGCGGCGGACTTCAGCGGGCGCCGTTCAAGAGCAGCAAGAAGGGGAGGGCCACGACGGCGAAATCAACCTGTACTCCCGTCACGAGATCGAAGGCCTTCGAGTCTCCGAGCGAGTACCGGCCCTGCGCGAAGAGGCCCAACCCGAAGCCGTACAACGAGTGGAAGTTGTAGCTGCGCGAGCCCCAAAAGAGGCCCCACGTCACACCGGGCTGGGTGGTCCCACCCGCCACCCGAGCTTCAGCGCCTCCGGACGCCACGAACGAGGTGCCCCCCGCCGGGATGAGCCACGAGAGGCCGCCGCCCGTCTCGAACGAATCAAAGCCTGAGGTTCCAACGTCGACGTAAGGACCAAGGCCCATGTCACGCTGACTCTGGCGCAAAAAGAGCACGTCGAACCGCCCACCGAGATGGAGGGCTGGCTTGACGGGTCCGACCCTCAAATGGCGAAACGCCGGTCCCAAGGTGAGACCGGCGCTAAACTGAGGATCGGCAGCCGCCGGACGGGAGGTGGCGACGACGAGCGCGCCCACGACCACGCCCACGGCCACACGTCTCGTCACCGACGCTCTTCGCAGTACTTCGAATAGCCCTTGCACGTCAGACAGCTTACTCGACGGTTCTGCCCGATAGTACACGGCGTGGTCTTCGCGTCTTCCTCGGGTTTGGCCGAAGGTGGACAGTTGTCGCCATTTTCCGCTGCGGGAAAATCGATGAGACAACGCGAACAAATCGTGATCGGGAACTGAAACTCTTGCGACTCGACCGCGAGACCACCGAGTGTCTGCGCCTGAACTCGGACGTACGCAATGACGACCTCGGGACGAATCCCGCCCGCGACGCCCGTGCCAAGCTCTTGCTTGAGCGTCTCGATCGCGGCACCGTCGACCATGTTGACCGTGATGGTCGCGACCCCAGTCGGTTCGATGTAGCCGCTCCCAGCCGTCCGAAACTCGTTGCCGATTTGCCCAGCCCGAGAGCTTAGGAGTGGGACCCCGTTGACGTAGGTCAGACGGACCGATGCTCCGAGAAGGTAGATCCCTCCCGTTTCGACGCGTGCCTTGCCCGGATCCGCTGCGACGCGGAGCTGGTTTTGGACGACGAGCGAGGCGACATAGCCAGAACGGTTCGCCTCGAGATCGATGACGCCGTTCAGGAGGGCCTCACTGCCCGTGTCCGCGATGCACGTGCCGTCGTCTTGGCGCTTAGGCTCCACCGACCGGGTGACGACGATGGATTGTGGGTACTCGACACAGGCCGGTGCCATCGCTGCAGCAATGGCCCCACCTAGGATGGCGACAATGGCCCCTCGAACGGTTCGCTTCATGACTCTTCTCCGGCGGCACGAGCTCACCCGTCGCCGCTCATG
>JAYUKI010000035.1:0-1842 GCA_043764595.1 Myxococcales bacterium
TGGTGACGCGTACGGGAACGCGACCGTCGTGCGGGCAGCCCCTAGCGAGATCCTCGATGCCATCCGCCGCGAGCGGGAAAACGACGCCAAGGCCGACTCGAAAGCGGACGGCAAGGGTGAAGAGAAGGTCATCGTCGCGCCCGTCGCGCCCGCCGAACGCCCCTCCGATAGCTCCGACGTCGACATGGCCTACAAGCCTGTCGAGCCCGCGTCGGTGGCGAAGATTCCGATCCCCCTCGACCCTGCCGCGCTCAAGCCCGCGCGCGTTCCGCAGGACTTCGAGAAGCTCATGGGCCCGCGCGCCGAGGGCGCGGTCGTCCCCGCCAAGCTGCCCGAGAGCGGCGCGAACGTCGACGAGGGCCCTATGGACCCCTCCCCAGGCCGCACCAAGACGGTGCTCAGCGTCATCGTCGTCGTGCTCGTGGTGTGGCTCGCCATCCTTGCTGCGGTCGCCGTGTCCCACTTCTCGGGACGCTAAATTTAGCTCCCGCGCGACGCCTCGGTCGACTCTCGCCGCGAGCGATCTTCGTTCGGTGGAGGCGCGCAGGCCGGGCGGGCGCCGTCGCTACGGATCTTCGAGAAAGCTTCGGAGGAGCGCGCTTCCGCCTCGGGTACCGATCGATTCGGGATGAAACTGCACGCCCACGGTGGGCAGGTGCGCGTGCCGCATCGCCATGAGCGTTCCGTCGTCCGCAAACGCGATCGGGACGAGCGAAGTGGGCAAGGTGCTCGGGTCGACGACGAGCGAGTGGTAGCGCATGGCTACGAACGGCCGTTCCAGTCCTCGAAAGAGGCGATCGTCCGTGAGACGCACGGGGCGCGCCTTTCCGTGCACGACCTCACGGGCCGCTACGATGCGGGCTCCAAAAGCCACTCCGATGGCTTGGTGGCCGAGACAAACGCCCAAGATCGGGACGCTCGACGAAAGCTCGCGCACGAGCTCGCACGAAATCCCCGCATCACCATCGTTCTCGGGATTTCCAGGCCCCGGCGACACGACGATCCGATCGGGCCGCAGCTTCGACACGTCGCTCACGGAGACCTCGCGGCTTCGCCGAACGAGCACCTCGGCACGCGCTCCCACGGCCGCCGTCACGAGGTGCACGAGGTTCCAGGTGAACGAGTCGTAGTTGTCGAGAACGACGACTCTCACGGAGCCTCGTCGGGGAACTTCCACGTCACCGAACCGCCGATAACCACGCCTAGCGCATCGACGAGGGCTCGCGCTTTGTCGAGCGTCTCGCGCCACTCGGCGAGTGGATCCGAGTCGAGCACGATGCCGCCGCCTATGCCGAACGTGCATGTTCCACCGGCGAAAATGAACGTGCGAATGACGATGGCCGTGTCGAGCGTGCCGCGCACGTCGACGTACCCGAGCGCGCCCGAATACACGCCTCGTTCGCGCGGCTCGAGCTCGGCGAGAAGCTCCATCGCTCGGACCTTGGGCGCCCCCGTCATGCTGCCTCCGGGGAACGCCGCACGGAGGAGATCGAATGGGCCGTGGCCAGGAGCCAGCTGCGACACGATCGTCGAGACGAGCTGCAGGACCGACGGATGCCGTTCGACGACACGACGCTCGCGCACCTCGACCGAGCCGGGCACCGAAACCTTCGAGAGATCGTTGCGCAAAAGGTCGACGATCATGTCGTTCTCGGCGCCGTCCTTTTCGCTCGTGGACAGGTCGCGGGCGAGCGCTTCGTCCTCGGCTTCGGTTGCGCCGCGAGGCCGCGTTCCTTTGATGGGTCGTGCTTCGGCGACGCCGGAGGAGGACAGGCGCAGGAAGCGCTCCGGAGACGACGAGACGATGGTCAAGTCGGTCTCGTCGTCGAAACGCAGGAACGA
>JAYUKI010000036.1:0-1842 GCA_043764595.1 Myxococcales bacterium
GATTGTTCGAAGACCGTCAGCGTCTTCTACGGCGAGAAACCCAAGTTCGGCTCGGGCAAGAAGTCCTCGGTTTCCAGCAACTCGACCAGCAGCGAAGGCCGCAAGGCCGACGGCACGCTCACCATCTGGATCATCGACGAAAAAGAGAATGGACTCTCCAACGTCAAGGTGACCCCGGACACCAAGCGCGTCACCATTGGTGCATCCTGCAAGGACATCTCGGCGAAGTAGTCCGAGCGCCTTCGGCCCGGCCGAAGAGCCTCGAATCGCAAGGAACGCGTCTCCCGAACGGGGGGCGCGTTTTTTTCGTGTTCTCCCCAATGCGACGCGACTGGCCGTGTCGGAGCCTTCGCGCGGTCGGTGGTGGCCTTCGGGCTAGCCACGGCTCGCGTTCTGCGCCGCCCGTGAGGTCGCTCGATTTCGACGTGCTCGCCCTTCCAGCGAGCATGCCGCCTTGTCGTGGCCGCTCGGGCGCGCGCGGAGTCTTTTTCGCCTCGTCCCGAAAGGCCCCACGATGACCCATTCGACCTCGAAGCCCACGGATGACTCTGCGATCTCCTCGCTAGGGGAGCTCATGAGGCTCGAGAAGGAGCGCCTCGCCGACGAAGAAAGAGGCCGCCTCCGCGCGCACGAAGCCAAGCTCGCCGCCGATCAAGAAGCGGCCGCACGGCTCGTGCGTCTCGAAGAGGTCCAGAGGCAGGCCGCGCGCGAGGCCGCGTTGGAGAGGGACCTTCGCGAAAAGACCGTGTCCGCACGGCTCGACGCCGAAAAGGCCGCCATCCTGGAGCGTGAACGCGTCTCGGCGGTAGAAGCCGCTCGTGAAAAGACACGCGAAAAGGAGCGCGAGCACGAGCTCGAAGTGCGACGCCTCGAGCTTCGTGCCGCCGCCGAGAAGTCCCCCGTAGCAGGGCTCGTCGGTTATGCGCTGGCGTTCCTCGTGCTCGTCGGCGCCGTGGGCGTGCACTTTGGCGTGACCGGTCCACGCGCCGACGCCAAAATTACGGAGCTTTCGTTTTTGGTATCCACGAATACCGTGACCGTCGGTCTTCTGAAAGACGACTTGAGCGCGGCCAAAAACCGCTCCGATGGCCTCTCGAAAGAGCTCGCGCGAGCGCGTTCCCGGGTCTCCGATCTCGAATCCGAGATCGCTGCTCTGAAGTCCCAAAAGCCAAAAGCAGGATCGCCCTCGGGCACGGTCTTCCCGGTGCATAAGCTTCCGACGGGCGAACCGTGCCAAAAGGGCGATCCCATGTGTCCGACGATCGAGACGCGCTAACGCGCCAAACGCGCCAACTCGATAATCCAGGCTTAGCGCTTGGCGAAGCGGTCGGTGGCGCGGACGAGCTCGTGCACGATGCCGGGCTCGGCTGCGGCGTGTCCGGCGTCCGGCACGAGATGAAGCTCGGCCTCGGGCCAGGAGCGGTGGAGGTCCCACGCGCTCGTCGCGGGGCACACGACGTCGTAGCGGCCTTGCACGATGACGCCTGGAATATGCCGGATCTTGTCCACGTTCGCGAGGAGCGCGCGGTCACCGCCGACCCACCCGCTGTTCACGAAGTAGTGGCACTCGATGCGGGCGAACGCGAGACTGAAGTCGTCCGTCGAGGTGCGCTCGATGAGCTCCACGTTCGGCACGAGGCAGCTCGTGCGGCCTTCCCAAACGCTCCAAATGCGGGCGGCCTCGCGGCGAACGGCCTCGTCGCTCGAGGTGAGTCGGGCGTAGTACGCATGCACGAAGTCGTTCCGCTCGGCCTCGGGAATGTGATCGCGGTAGGCCTCCCACGCGTCGGGGAAGATGGCATTCGCGCCATTCTGGTAAAACCAATCGATCTCGCTCTTTCG
>JAYUKI010000037.1:0-1842 GCA_043764595.1 Myxococcales bacterium
GAACTCGGGCGAGCCCAGGTTGCTCACGAGCGCGGTGGTGCCAATGGGCTTCAGGGAGCCGGTGCCCGCCTCGAAGGTGTAGCCGTAGACCGTGCCGGAGCCTTGGTTGGCGACGTACGCGAGCTTGCCCGCGCCGGCGAGCGTAAAGCTCCGTGGGGTTCGCCCGAACGTGGGAACCTGACCGTCGAGGGTGAGCTTGCCCGCCGCGTCGTAGACGAAGCGCGTGATGGTGTCTTGGCCACGGTTCGATGCGTAGACGTACTTGCCGTCGGGATGCGCGAAGATCTCGGCCCCCGTGTTCGGGCCAGTGAAGCCCACCGGCAACGCCGACTTCGTCTCGACCAAGGTGAGGCCACCCGTCACCGAATCGTAGGCGAACGACGTGACCGAGCTCTGGAGCTCGTTCACGACGAAAGCGAACGGCGCCGTGGGCGCGAAGGCGAGGTGCCGCGGTCCGGCGCCGGCGGGGAGCGGCACGGCCGACAACGCCGTGAGCTTTCCCGTGGCGCCATCGAGAGTGTAGCGAGCGACCGCGTTCGCCCCGAGGCAAGGCACGTAGATCGTCTTCTGCGCCGCGTCCATTTGCACGTAGTGGGCCTTGTCGCCCGCCAGCACGACGTCCGTCGTGGCCGACAACGTGCCGTCCTGGGCGACCGGAACCACGGAGACATGGCCGCTCGTGTAGTGCGCAACGAGCAGGAATTTACCGCTCGGAACGAGCGACACGTGCGTGGCTCCGGTGCCGCCGGTAGCCACCGCGTTCTTCTCGGTGAGCGTGCCCGTCTTCGGATCGATCCCGAACGAGCGAACGCGGTTTTGCGCCGAGTCGATCGCAAAAACCAGACGCCGAGCTTCATCGAACGCGAGGAACGACGGATCGCCTCCGGACGCGAAAACCTTCAGCGGAGCCAACGCTCCCGTGCTCGAATCCACGGAGTACGTTCGAATCTGGCCGTCGGTGCCGCCGACGAACGCGACCTCTGTGCGAGGGACGCTCGGGGATGCATCGGGTGCGCTCCCATCGGTTGGAGAAATCGGCACCGTGGCATCGCGCCCGGCGTCTACTCCTGGCACGGTCGACGTCGGCACGGCAGCCGTTCCCCCGTCCGGGAGGGCTCCTGCCTCGTCCGAGCTGCACGCGAGAAGGACCAACGAGGCAAGTGCCAAAGGCCGCATGGCCTCGAGCATACCGTCGTTCTGCCGAGCGTCCCGCTCGTTCAACGCTTCGAAACGCAAAAGCGCCCGGACTCGTTTCGAGGCCGGGCGCGAGCGCTATGGCGAGTATCGAAGGCGTCGAACGTGCGCTTACGCGCTGCGCTTCTCGACCTGAGTGAAGTCGAGCTCGACCGGCGTGGCGCGGCCGAAGATGCTGACCTTCACCTTGAGCTTCTGCTTGTCGGGCTTCACTTCTTCGACGGTGCCCATGAAGTTGGCGAACGCGCCGTCGATGACGCGAATTTCGTCGCCGGCCTCGAACGAGATCCGCGGCTTCGGCTTCACGGCGCCTTCGACGATGGCCTTACGGAGGTCGTCGATCTGCGGGGGTTTCACTTCTTGCGGGCGCTGGTTTCCGATGAAACCGGTGACCTTGGAGGTGTCCTTGACGAGGTGCCAAGCCTCCTCGCCCATCTCCATCTCGACGAAGATGTAGCCGGGGAAGCTGTTCTTCTGGCGGACGAGAGCCTTGCCGCTGGCCCGAGCCACCTGCACGGTCTCGGTCGGGATCAGGATCTCACCGAAGAGGGCCTCTTTCCCGAATTCCTTGATGCGCTGTTGGAGCGACTCACGGACGCGGTTCTCGTAGCCCGAGTAGGTTTGAATGACGTACCACTTCTTGGCCAT
>JAYUKI010000038.1:0-1842 GCA_043764595.1 Myxococcales bacterium
GCTATGCCGCCAGCTTGACGGCCGGGCGGAGCCAGGGGAACTGGAAGCGCAACGTGGTCCCCTTGCCCGAGATGCTCTCGACGGAAATGGCCCCTCCGAGAGCTTCGCATGCGGCCTTGAGCGCGCCCATCCCTACCCCGCGTCCCGAAGTTTCGGTCACTGAGTCCCGGGTCGAGGTTCCGTCCATGAAGAGAGCAGCGGCGAGATCGGCTCGGGTGTCCGTGGGTAGCCCGAACGCCTTGGCTTTTTCTGCCAGGCGGGTCCAATCGATTCCGCGACCGTCGTCGGAAACTTCCACCACCATGCCACCATTGAGAGCGTGAGCTACGATATCGAGCGTCGCTTCGGCGGGCTTGCCCGAGAGCATTCGCTCGTCCGCAGATTCCACTCCGTGATCGACCGCGTTGCGAATCGCGTGAGCGAGGGCCCCCCAAAAGGATCGGAAGTGCTCCGCGGAATGGCGCAGCCGGTGGGCATCGACGCGGACGCGGAGCGGCGCCTTGTCGAGGCGGCGGGCAAGAGAGCACGCTTGCGCGACGAACCGAGACAGCTGGGACTGCACCGAGCCAAGCGCAAGAAGCTCGATCTTCTCCACGACGTCACTGCTCGAGGACGCCCCCCGAACAGCACTCACGAGCTCGGCGTGCTCTTCACTCGTCAATGTGATGTCGCCCATCGACTCCCCGACGAAGGGCCCAAACCGCTCCACTACGGTGCCCGAGCATCGCTTCAAACGTTCGCGCTCGTTCCAATCCAGGCGTGCACCGCCGTCCTCGAGGCGTGTCTCGATGTCGTGGCATAGGCGCGCCAGGCTTACCAGGCCATAGGAGCCAGCATTCCCCTTGAGCGTGTGAAGTGCTCGCAGTGTCGTCGCTCGTTCGTCCGGAGAGCGAATGGACCCGAGCAGTCCTAGCACGAGGCGATCCATCTCCTCCAAAAAGGCCCGGAAGCCTTCCCTGTCGCGCGTGAGGCACGACAGGACCTGCATGAGCTCGCGCTGGTCGCAGTCGAGCCGTTCGCGTTCGAGCTGTTCGGTGAGGTCCCTGACGACGACCAGTATGTGCGTAAGCGTACCGTCCACGAGTTGAGGCTCATACGAAACGCCCAATGGCACTCCACCTACATCGAGCCGTTTGGGTAGCTGAAGCAAGCAAATTTCGAGCGGTAGGACGTCGTCCGCAATCATTTCCCATCCGACTTCGAGCGACTCTGCAAACGCCGGGGCCGCGCTGGCCATGTACTCCCAGAGCCATTGCTTGTCCCGCGGCGCTCCGAGCCATTTCCGGAGTGGAGCAGAGCATTCGTCCGACATTCGACCACGTGCGTCGACGGCAACCAGTCCGTCCGATACCGTATCCAGAATGAATCGCCGCGCCCTGTGGGCGGACTCGAGCGTGGAGATATCGTGAAGGGCGGCCATGACTCGATTGAAACCGAGCTTGATGAGATCCATCGCCAACACCATGGGCTCGCGCCCACGCTCGGCGGGGAACGCGACTTTGTAGCCCTTGCAGACCACGCCCCGCTCCTCCGAAAAGGAAGCCACCATGGAGCGCAGCTGAGGGGCTGCTTCCTGGAAAATGTCGAACAAGTTCGAAAGCTGCGGGGTCGGTGAAACCTCGGCGAGAAGGTTCGCGCCCATTGCGTTCATCATCTCGATGTCGCCGCGCTCGCTCATTCGAATGAGGGCGCCAGGACTGGCATAAACGAATTCGAGCAGCTGCTCGTAGAGCTCTTCCGTTTTCGGCATTCGAGTCATGCTCCAGTGGGGTGCGCACCGCGCTCGTGCAAGACGTGGATTTCGGCTCCTCGCACGAGACTACGAGTCATCTCGAGCGCAAA
>JAYUKI010000039.1:0-6120 GCA_043764595.1 Myxococcales bacterium
ATCCCGTCGGCTTTCGCCGGTTTAGCGTCGCCTCGCGTCGTCGCTCCTCCTCGGATACGAGAGTATCCGTCGTCGTCGCTCCTAGCGATCCTCGCTAAACCAGCGAAATCCTCGGTCCTTCAACCTGATCGGCGCTCTAGTCCCGTCGCGGTGAGCATCGGCGGTCGCGGTGAGCCATCGGCGGTGGTGGCGACGGATCAGCCGAAGGACGATGAACGTCCCCTCGACCACTGGACCAAGCGCCGTCCAGACGTCATCCGCACGAATGCTGCCGAAAAGGGCGGAATTCCAAGCGGCTTGCCATGGCCGTCTTTTTGCTAAAAGCTAAAGGATGCGAAAAGTCTTGCCGTCCGTGCTCGGGGCCTTCGTCGTGGGCGCGTTCTCGGTCGTGGCCTGTTCGGGCACCGCGGCGGATCCTTCGGTGGACGGTGGTCTCCCGGACGTCATCACACCGGGCGCACGTGTGACCTTCCACAAAGACATCGAGCCCATCGTCCAGGAGCGTTGCCAAACGTGCCACTCCCCGGGAGGCATCGGTCCCTTTTCGCTCATGACCTATGCGGACGCGAAGGATTTCGCCCCCTCGATGGTCGACATGACCGCCTCCAAGAAGATGCCTCCTTGGGGCGCGCATGATACCGCCGAATGCAAACCGCGCTTCGGTTGGAAAGATGACCTTCGTCTAAGCGAAGCGCAGATTGCCTTGTTCAAAGCGTGGAGCGAACAGGGGGCACCCGAGGGCGACCCGAAAGAAGCCCCGCAAGCAAAGCCTCCGGCGCCGACCGACTTGGCGGGCGCGAGCACCTTGGTGCCGCCCAATGCCTACTCGGCCGTCGGGAAGACCTCCGACGTCATGCGCTGCTTCGTCATGGACCCCAAACTGACGAAGACCACGTTCATGACGGCGAGCCACTTCGTACCGAAGAACAAAACGATCGTGCACCATGCCCTGGCGTTTGCAGCCCCAGCCAGCGCGAAGACCCCAGGCGACGCTCTGGAGTACGACTGCTCGGGAGGCCCGAACGTCGCGAATGCCAATCTGATTGCCGCCTGGGCGCCAGGAAGCATTCCTGCCCGGTATCCGGACGGAGTGGCCCTGCCGCTCGAGGCCGGCACGAAGATCATCATGCAGGTGCATTACCACCCGCACGCGAACGCCACGCCCGACGCAGACCAAACCACGTTCCAATATGCGACGACCGACGTGGCGCCCAAGTACGTGGTGGTCCCCCGCTTGATTGGCAACTTCCAGAACGCGATTCAACAGGGCATTGGCCTCATGCCCGGCCCCGCCGATCCCGCCGGAGGCGTCAGCTTTCTCGTGCCGCGCAACGTCAAAGGCCACACCGAGACCATGACGTTCACGATGCCCACGGCCTTCAATGGCAACCCGATCGTGCCGATGCGCATCTTGAACGTCGGAGCGCACATGCACATCGTGGGGGTCGATCAGAAGCTCACCATCAAGCGCGCGGCTCCGACACCCGAGCAACCGGCGGACGAGTGCCTCTTGCAAGAGCCGATGTGGAACTTCGATTGGCAACGTGGGTACCAGTTCGACACGGCCATCGACAAGCTTCCCCTCATTTCGCCGGGCGACAAGCTCGAGGTGCGGTGCACCTACGACAATACGATGGGGAACATGAAGCTGAAGGCCGCCCTGGCGGAGCAGGGAAAACGCGAGCCGGAAGAAGTGAAGCTCGGAGAGCAGACGCTGGACGAGATGTGTTTGGCCGCACTGGCTTTCGTGCGACCGCTGTGACCTGACTACCGTTGCACGAAGCTCGGCGAGCTTGGGGCGTGTCGAGACGCTACCAAGCTCACTGGGCGTAGATTTGGATATCGGTCGCCGCGGCGCGACACATCCTCAAAGTCTCCGCGAAGTCCGGGTGGCGGACCATCAAGCGGCCATCCGCGAGCTGGGTTTGTTGCCAGTCGCGTCGCGGCGTACCCGGCCTTAGGAGGGACTCTTCGACCACGCATCCGCCGCATGTTCGTAGCCAGTCTCCGAGGCCCTCGATTCTCGTGATTCGACCACGGCCTCGTGCGCGTTTGAAGATCATGCCGACGTTGTATTTTCGTGTCGTGCTCGTCTCGAAGCGCCCATGACACGACACTCGTGCCCATTCGCGATAGAGGTCTACGTCGCAGGCGTAGTTCATCTGGTCGACGATTCCAGCCCCGCCGGAGCGGCATGCGATCTCTCCGAACACGGCCTCTCCGCTCGGCGTCAGGTACCATTCCATATGCGTGAACCCGTCGCCCATTCCTAGGGCGGAAAGCGCGGCGCGCCCCAGCTCGAGCCCTGGGGCGAGCTTCGGTTGTTCGATGTTCCGCACACTGACCGCGATGGGGCTTATCCACTCGTGGGTTCGTGCCTCGAGCGGCTTCGGGATGTAGGCCGTCATGTTCTCGATGGCCGGTTTTCCGCCGATGCAGATCGTGTCGTAGGTGAGCTCCTCGCCTTCGATGTATTCTTCGCAGCTCGCCTGTGAAACTCCTCCCATCGTGGAAAGTGCACGGTCGAGCTCGGCCCGGCTGTCGATCTTGTGGGTGTCCGCACAGCCTGCGCCGGATATCGGCTTCAGGACGAGCGGGTAGCCGAGTTCTTCTGCGACTTCACGCACCTCGGTTGCCGAGCGGACACGCGACGATCTTGGCACGCGCAGACCGGCCGCGCGCATGCGCACCTTCATGAGCTCTTTGTCGCGAAATCCACGCACCGTGTCGACCGACATGCCCGGCAAGCCCCACCGCGCTCGAAGGCGCGCCGCGAGGAGGACCAGGGGCTCCCAATTGGCGAGCACACGGTCGATCGTGCGTCCGCGCAGCCAGTCCGACACACGATTCATCGTGTCGGTCTCGTCGGTGATGCGCGGCACCGTGAGGTAGTCGGAGAGGTAGGGTTTCACGCTAGGCGGCAGCGACTCGCGCGGCGTATCGCCCACGCCGAGCACCGTCGCGCCTACCTCGGCAAGACCGCGCGCAAACTGGCCCATTTCCGCGGGATACGCGGGCGACAAAAAGACGACTCGCATCGTGTCTCACCGTTACCACGCGCACGCGCAGAAGGGCGAGGCGGGAAGTGCGGTCGTGCCGTCCAGCGAATCGATTCCGAGTCGAGCGAGGCCGTTAGGCCAAAGCCCCGACCACCGACGTTCGCGCAAAACCCGACTCCAGGTCGGTGATGGTCACATGCACCATTCCGTGGGCGTCGAACGCGTAGCGCTCGTGCACCATGGGACCGGTTCGATCGAGCCGTGTTACGGGCACCCGGGCCAAGTCCACACCCTCCCGACGTAGGCGTGGATCGAATGGGAAAAATACGTCGGTGAGGGGTGCAAGATCGCCATGGGGATTGCCCCGATCGTCGATGGTGGAACACTCGAAGAATCGGTAGTGGCCTATGTCGTGTGCGGCTCGATAGCGTCGCTCCACGGCCACGGGCGCCTGTCCTGGGCGAGGCAAGGTCATTTCGCGAGTAAAAATGGGATCGTAGGAGGCCCGCTCCCCGTGTTGGGCCTCTCGAAAGACTCCAAAGTTGCGCGAGAAACGATCGTCGAGCTCGAACCCTGCCTCGGCGTCACTGGCGATGGCCAGGCCAATGGCCACCGCGGCGTGGGGGTAAGGAGACCTGTGCACGCGGCGACCGAAGCGCGTCTTCAGGACACGGCTCACGACGGGCAGCGCACTGGCACCTCCCACCACGTACACTCCTGCCACGTCGGAGAACGAATCGTCCTCGCCGCCCCGCTGCACGACGGGCGCCATGGCCTCCAACGTGCGCTCGACGAGGGGAGCGCATGCGTCGAAGTAGTCACTCACGGCGAGCACGAGGACGCTCTCGGACGCCGCGTCGCCCAGGCACGCTTCGAGGTCGAGCGTGAGCTTGCGCGAGCTGGCGTTGAGACCTTCTTTTGCGTCGCGGCAAACGTCGAGCAAGCGCGCCTTCGCGTGGGACGACAGCGAGCCAAACGAAATTCCGACACGTTCGAGAGCGAGCTCGGCCAAGGCGCGATCGAAGTCGTCGCCTCCCAGGCTCCCGAGGCCGGCGGTAGTCACCACTTCGTGGTGCTTGCCACTCACGCGCACGAGGGATGCGTCGAACGTACCGCCCCCGAGATCGTAGACGATGACGTGCTCGCGTTTGCTGTTCAAGGTACGCGCGTGGCGGTGAGAAAATTCGAAGCCCGCGGCAGAGGGCTCGTTCAACATCGCGCGAACATCGAACCCGGCGAGGCGGAAGGCCTCGAGCGTCAGGAAGCGTTGTGTGCAAAATGCATTCGCCGGAGTGGCCACGACGGCGTCGAAGCGCTCCAAACGGCGGATTTCGTCGGGGAGGTTCGAGCGCTCACGGAGCGCCTTCGTGAGTGCCCCGATGAAGCGGGTGACAAGCTCGGCAATCGAAATCTGCGTTGTTCCGAGCGCCACGGTGCCATTGGCCTTCGCGTCGGCGAGGAGCCGCTTGAACGACCGAGCCTGCGTGAAGCTCCGATCCGAAGCGACGGCCAAGGCGTCGAAGCCGAACCGAAGGTCACCATCGCGTTCTGCGACGACCGACGGAAACCACTCGACGTGATCTCCCGAGTCGCTCTCGAAGCTGACGATGGGGTAGTTGCCCCGATCCGCCCAAGCCACCACGGTCCGCGTCGTCCCGAAATCGATGCCTAGTCCCACGCGAGGTGCCTACACGACGTGGAATCGAAGGGCCAAGAAGCTTGCTCCGACGAGCGCGGCCGCCATGGCGATGGTGAAGACGTCATGGCTCGAGGGACCGCAGACTTCGGCGTCGAAGCTTGGCCGAAGCCAACGCTTCATCGAGAGGAAGTCGGCGAGCTCCCGGGGACGTCGATCCAGTCGTACCTCGACGGCTCCTTGCTCGACCTTGAAGGACGAGATATCCCACCGCCGCCCCGTGAGATAGTGGAAGGGAAAGAAGCGTCTTCGACCTTCCGTGGGACCGAGCGGTCGGTCGCGATGGCTACTGCGCAAAATAGACGTGGTAGTCGACCCAATCGCCCGGGCCTTCCGACACCACTTCGACGTCGAGCTTGTCACCCGTCACGCGCTCTTTCGGCACGTCGACGATGCGCTCGACCCACCCCACTTTGTGCGTGAACGACTCTTCCGCGAGCAGACTGCCATTCACCAAAATGCGTATTCGCGACTTGCCATCGGGAGCCGTCCGGAAGAGAAGCTGTCCAGAGCGCCCGAGAATGGTCCTTAGTACCGTGAATTTCTCGCTCTTTCCTGCACCGATTCTCCGCCCACCGTCGAACATGTCGCGCCGTGGATTCCAGGGATCGGTCAGGATCTTCATGTCCGTCCAGCCGTTCTGGGGCCGCGTGAACGAATAGGCGTGGCGCTTCTCGCTGATGAGATCGCCTACGTCGAGCTCATCCCGGAGCTCCATGCCTTTGTCGAAGCTCCTTGGCTCGGCTCCGGTGCCGAGCACGTGCCAATCGGCCCGGTAGACCACGTGCTCGTACCCTCCGCAGATCACGTTGCCTTCCACCGGGAATCGCTTCACCACCTCGGGCCCGAACCAGGTCGGGAAAGAGCCCCACCACGTCGGGAAGATGGCCAAATAGTCGGGCCTCTCGGAAGGGGGCACGCGCTCCATGAGCTCGATGGTGGCCGCCATTCCTTGCACGCCCGCCCGAGCAAAGGGCAAGTCGTGGTAGCCGCCGAGGCCGATGATGTCGAGTCCGGGTTTGTCCGACGCGTAAAGGATGGCGCCAGCATCGCCGACCAAAACGCGCGTGACCTTCTGCGGAGCAAGCCAGCGGCCGAGCGTGATGTGCTGATCGCGAATGTTGCGGCACGCCCGCCCGAAGAACCACTTCTGGTCCCGCATCTTCGTTTCCAGATGCTGATGGCCGACGAAGAGCAAAGACGCACCGAGCAAGAGCCGCACGGGGCGCACCTTGAGCAGGAGCCCCATGGCGACGCCCAGGCCGATGGCGATGAGCCAAGGCACGCGGATGTCGGGCATTTGCCCCGCCGGACGCGTGACCACGCCCACGACTTGCACGACGATCACCGTACCGAACGCGGCACCGACGATGCTCGCTTTGTCGCGGCTCTCCTTCTTGCTCGGCCATCGCAAGAGCTGGGCTG
>JAYUKI010000040.1:0-6119 GCA_043764595.1 Myxococcales bacterium
TTACCGTTGCATTGCCCAACGGATAGCCTGGCAGCCTAGGAGAGGTCGCATGAGAAACGTCGTGTTCGGTTTGGCGGCTACGCTTTCGCTGTTCATCGCTGGTGGTGCCCACGCCCAATCCGTGACTCGCATGAAGGGGGGGACCGCCAGTCCTCCGTCCACCCCCACGGCTTCGCCTCCGTCCGGTGGCATCCTCGGTGGCAGGGCGATGCATGCGACTCCGGCCGTTCCCTTCTCGGGCATGGTGGAGCCCATGAACTTGCAGAAGCTCGCGGACATTCGATCGCGGCAGCCGAAGGCATGCGGCCCCACCGAAGTGTCCCCCGGCGTCTGGATTCGCATCGACTGCCACCTCGACACTTCGCCGATGCTTCGAGCCAAGTCGCACTTCAGCCCCGCGAAGCTCCGCCTCGCCAAGCAGGGAAAGCTCGCGACCAAGCCCTTCGTCGTGCGAACGAATCTCGGTGGCTCGCTCGCGCCGAAGCAGCGCATGAACCAACCGACCGCACCGACCGCACCCACGCCTCCGGCAGGGGCAGCGCCCGCGGGCGAGCGCGCGGGTGGCCGTCCCGGCAACGAAGGCGCCGCGTCCGGAACCGTGGGCGGCAGCTACCCGAAGTTGGTCGACCACCGCACCGACGGGCTCCAAGGCCCCATCAAGAACCAAGGCTACGTCGGTTCGTGCACGGCCTTCGCGCTCTCGGCCACTCTCGACAACGCCATTCGGCGGTCGGGCAACCAGGAAGCCAGCTCGCCGTCGCACATCTGGTCGTTCTACGCGGTCCCGAAGATGGCCACCGCAGGCGACTCGAACCTGGGTCAGTCGATCACGTCATGGACGAACTGGCCTTACAGCGGCAAAGAGGCCTGCAAGATGAGCTCGCCGCAGTACGAAGACTGCGGACAAACCTACGGGGTCCAAGAGGGAACCGCCCGACAGGATCCGGCGTTCGTCGCGAACTTGAACAAGGCCACGCAGAACGGCCTCTACAAAATTTCCGCCATCGAGCAACTGAAGACCCTGCCGCCGGACGTCGAGGAGCTGCAAGCCACTCTCGCCAGCGGCTCGGACCTCTGGATCGCGATGAAAATCGACGGCTCCAAGTGGTCGAACACCAAGATGAAAAACTTCGTCATCCCCGACTGGACGACGAACGAGATCTCCGGAGGCCACGCCATCGCGATGAGCGGCTACCGTGAGAACGCGCAAGGCAAGCGCGAGTACTTGATCCACAACTCGTGGGGCACGTCGTGGGGCGATGGCGGCTACGCGTGGGTCAGCGAGGCGATGGCGCAGAAGATGATGCACTATGCCTTCCGCGTGAAGCTCGAGGGCCAGGCCGCGCCCGTGTCGCTCACCGACGACGACTGCGGCGGCGACGAGCTCGTGGATGCGACCACGGGTCAGTGCGGGGCCATCTGCCCGGACGACTCCCGCCCCAACAACGGTTGCGGAAGCACGGCGTCCAAGCCGCGCAAGTAGCCTCGAAGGCTTCTCGAAGAGGGGTCCACACGGAAACGGGTGGGCCCCTCGCTTCGTTTGTCCGCGACGCCTGTCACGGACGGCGCACAAGCCTCGGACGTTGGGGCGCGTCGCCTCGTTGCGTCGTGGCTGGTGTGACGTCAGTGCTCGCGGCGGAGCACTTCGGGTCCGGCTTCGGCTTCGGGCGTCTCGTCGTCTTCGCGGCGGTTCACGTCGTTGTTCGACGCATGCTCGCGGCGCGCGACGATGAGCAACATGGCTGGCAGCGCGACCATCGAGACCAGCATCGCGACGATGAGACCGCCGATGACGACCGTGGCGAGAGGCTTCTGCACCTCGGAGCCCGTGCCCGAGGAAATGGCCGCAGGAATGAATCCGATGGCCGCCACGAGGGCGGTGCTGAGCGGAGCGCGCATGGACAGGAGCGCGGCCTTTCGCACGCGCTCGGTCACGTCCGGCACGTCGATGGGCTTTATCTGCTGCAGGTTGGTCGTCATGACGATGCCGGTCATGACCGAAACTCCGGCCAGAGCGATGAAGCCTACGCCCGCCGGAATGCTGAACGGGAGCCCCCGAACGACCAACGCGAAGACACCGCCCGCGATCGCGAACGGAAGGTTCAAGATGGTCACGGCGGTGTAGCGAACGCTCCCGAACATGACGATGAGCATGAGCGCGATGATCGCAAGCGAAATGGGGACCACCAAAGAGAGCCGTGTTTTCGCGCGGTTGAAGTTCTGGAACTGTCCACCCCACACGACCTCGACGCTCGGAGCCGGCTTGAGCGCAGCGCACTTTGCCTGGGCTTCTTTCACGAACCCGACCACGTCCCGTCCGCGCACGTTCGCCTGAACGACGACGCGGCGACGCATCTGCTCGCGGCCCACTTGCACGACGGTGTTCTCGGCGGTGACCTTGGCGACGCTCTCGAGGGGCACGATGCTGTTCGTGCTGGTGGCGATGGGAAGGCGCCGGAGGTCTCCTTCGTCTTCGTTGTTTTCGCCGCCGACCCGCAGCACGAGGTCGAACACGCGCTCGCCTTCGCGGACCTTGCCCACCGGAATTCCGGCGCGTGACATGGCGAGCATGTCGAGGACGGCCGACGTGGACACGCCGAGGCGGCCCGCTCTTTGGCGATCGACCTGGACCCGCAGCGAAGGCAGCCCGCTGATGGCTTCCATCTTCACGTCGGCGGCTCCGGGCACCGTGGAAATGGCGCGACGAATGCCTTCGGCCGTTTCGACCATCGTGGGCAAATCGTCCCCGAAGACCTTGATCGAGACGTCGCTCTTCACGCCTGCGATGAGGTCGTTGACCCGCATCTCGATGGGCTGCGAAAAGGCGCTCAACGTGGCCGGAACGCGGGCATCCACGCGATCCGAGAGCTCTTGGGCGAGCTTGTCGGGCGTCATGCCAGGACGCCAGTCCTTGCGTGGCTTCAGGATGACGAACACGTCGCTCGACTCGGGGCCCGCCATGTCGACGGCCCCCTCCGGTCGTCCAATGCGGTTCACGACCGTGACCACTTCCGGCGACTCTTTGAGGGCCAGCTCGGTCTCTTTGGCCAGCGCCACGGCCTGCGGAAGCGACGTGGATGGTGGGCGCGTCGCGTCGATCGCGAACGCGCCTTCGAAGATGCGCGGCAAGAACTCGGCCCCCATGGTGGCGCCCGTGGCGAGCAACCCGACGGCAAGAACGAAGGAACCTCCGATGACGAGCTTCGGGCGTCGCATGGCGAAATCGACCGAGGGCACGTACGCCTTTCGCAGCATGCGAATGAGCCATGGCTCCTCGGTCGACGAAATCTTCAAGAAACGAGGCGCGATGGCCGGAATCAGGATGAGCGAATAGATGAGCGCGCCCATCAGCATGAAGCAGAGGGACACGACCACCGGCCGGAACATCTTGCCCTCGACGTCCTCGAGGCTGAGGAGCGGCAAGAACGTGAGCACGGTGATGACCACGCCGAACACTGCGGGCTTGGCGACGTCGGCGACGGCCTGCGTGATGTGGCGTCTGCGCGTGGCGCGCTCGGGCTCGCTGGCCCCGTGCGCCATGGCATGCTCCACGGCGACCACGGCGCCTTCGACCACGATGCCGAAGTCGATCGCGCCGAGGGACATCACGTTGCCGCTGTAGCCGACGAGCGTAAGACCGATGAAGCCGACCAGCATCGCGAAGGGAATGGCGCCCGCGACCAAGAAGCCCGCGCGAATGCTGCCGAGAGTGAGCAAGAGGCAAACGATGACGATGACCGCGCCTTCGGTGAGGTTCTTGCCGATCGTGTGGACGACGTCGTTGATGAACTCGGACCGGTCGTAATACGTCTCGATGTGCACGCCTGCAGGGAGGCGGGGCCTTATCTGATCGATGGCCTCTTTGGTGGCTTGCACCACTTCGCGGCTGTTTTTCCCCTTCAGCATGAACACGCTGGCACCGACGACCTCGCCGCGGCCGTCGCGGGTCATGGCGCCCTGACGGAGCGCTGGACCCGTGTCCACCTCGCCGAGCTGGCCAATGCGCACCGGAATGCCTTTGTCGTCGATGCGGACGATGGTCTCGGCGATGTCCTCGAGGCCCTTGAAACGGCCGTCCCCACGTAGGACGACTTGTTCTCCGTGGCGCTCCACGAAGCCGCCTCCGGCGATGCGATTGTCCCGGAGGATGGCCTCGCGGACGTCGTCGATCGAGAGGCCGTGCGCGGCAAGGCGCGGTGGATCGATCGTGACGCGGTACTGCTTCAGCGCCCCGCCAAACCCCACGACCTCGACCACGCCCGGAACCTGACGAAGACGGGGCGCGATTTGCCACTCGATCATCGTGCGGAGCTCTTCGCTCGAGCGACCTCCGTCCGACTTGAGCTCGAACATGTAGATCTCGCCGAGCGCCGTGGTGACGGGTCCCAACTCCGGCTTGCCGAGCTCCGGCGGAATGTCGTCGCGAACGCCGGTAAGGCGCTCGTTCACTTGGGCACGTGCAAAATACACGTCCACGTCGTCCGTGAAAATGAGCGTCACGATGGAGATGCCGAGCTTCGAGATGCTTCGCGACGACACGAGACCGGGCGTACCGGCCATGGCGCGCTCGATCGGCTGGGTGATCTGCGCTTCCACTTCGGTGGCCGAAAGCGAGGCCGCGCGCGTGACGACTTGCACTTGGACGTTGGTCACGTCCGGCACGGCATCGATCGGAAGCGAGCGAGCCGCAGCCACGCCGAGTCCCACGAAAAAGAGGCCGATCAAGATGGCAAAGAGCGGATTCCGAGCCGCCCACAATACGAGGGCTTTCATGTCGATCCGTTCCTGGAAGCCCCCGCCGATTCGCTCGGGCAGCGGGTCATTGCTTGGTGACCTCTCCGCGCAACACGAAGCCACCCTCGACGACGATGCGCTCGCCGCGTGCGAGGCCCGCGTGGATTTCGACCACTTGGGGCGTTCGGCGGGCGATCTCGATCTTTCGAACCTCGAAGAGCCCGGCGTCGCGCTCCACGAAGACGACGTCGTCGTCGGCCAGAGGCTGCACGGCGCTCGCGGGCACGAGGAGCCGGTTGCCCGTCTCTTGAGGCAAAGGAATCGATGCGCGGACGAAGAGGCCCGGACGGAGCGAGCCATCGGGGTTCGGCACTTCGATGAGGGCACGAGCGGATCGGCTGGATTTTCCGACCTGCGGCTCGACCACGAGGACGTGGCCCTTCACGACTTTGCCAGGAAGCGCGTCGAACGTGATGGTCGTCTCGGAGCCGACTTTGAAGTACGCGAGGTCTTGCTCGTACACGTTGAGCGAAGCCCGGAGCGAGTGCGGATCGGCGATGACGAACGCCGTTTCCTGCGGCTGCAGAAATTTCCCCAAGACGACTTCGCGACGCACGACCACGCCTTCGATCGGCGCGACGAGAGTGAGTTTTCCGGCGCCGGTAATGGTCCCGCTGCCGACGGGCTTGTTCACGCCGAGCGCCTGCAGCTTGGCCGTGGCCGCGGCGAGCTCGGCCTGGGACTTTATAGCTTCGCCACGCGCCACTTCGGCTTCACGCGCCGTGGTGAGCTCGCGCTGGAGGAGGGCATCCTCGCGCCCAGAGTTTTCTTTCGCGATGCGCGCGATGGCCTCGGCCGAAACGAACTCGGCCTGTGCGGCTGCAATGGACGGAACCACCAGCGTGGCCAGCACCTGCCCGCGCTTGACCGAGTCACCGACTTTGACCGACAGAGTCGACACACGGCCGTCGAGCAGAGACCCCACCTCCGCGTAGCGGTCGAGGTTGTACTCGAGAGAGCCAGCGACCTCGATGTCGTTCAGGGCCGTCTTGGCCCCGGCGACATCGACCTTTACGCCGAGGCGCTCGAGGGCTTTCGGATCGAATTTGACGGTCTTCGGACCGGAGGGCGCTCGAGGCTCAGCGCTGGGCGGCTTGTCTTTGCACGCGCCGGCCGACGTCCCCAAGAATGCAAACAGCGCCAGAGCGCCGAGACGCGAAGAGCATGTTTTGGAGAGGGAACGGGCCATGAGGAGGGGAGCCGCCGCACTATTGCGGATCGCGCGCGCCGAGCAAGCCAACGTTGGCAAGCTCACGCTGAGGCGGCCGATCTTACACGAAAGTAAGATTCTGCCTAGCTCGTTGAATCGCAGTCTTTTCGAGGAC